>JAEUHV010000081.1 GCA_016794485.1 Planctomycetota bacterium | reverse complement strand
CCCCACGCGCGACAAGGCGACGAGGTCGCGTTGTTCGATCCCGGCGAACTCCGCGATGGGCCGCAGGTTCAGGTAGCGGAACTCGCCGGGGTCGTTGCGATGGACGGCCGTTGCGATCGCTTCGCGCGCCGCATCGGCGAGCCGCTGGTCGAAGTCGATGACGCGGCCCACGACTAAGTGCCCTCCCGATGCACAGGGCGAGGGCGTTGTGCCGTCGGCCGGCGCAACGGCGAGTCGGTGTCGACGATGACGGAGACGCCAAGGCGGGCGAGTTCAGCACGCGCCGCGCGCTCGCCGGCCGCGTCTCCTCGTTCCGCGGCACAGGTCGCCGCGATGAACCAGCCGGCGGCCATTGCGCCGGGCCCTGGTGGTTGGGTCGTGGTCCTCATGACCCACGGCCCTGATCTGCCATTTCCAGCCGGATTCCGTGCTAGAGGGACGCTCTCACGCGTCGCAACCGCATGCAGGGGCGTCAGCTACACGCGTTCACCGCGCCGCCGGTGGCATCACCATTTTCGGCCTCTTGGTCGCCTTCGAGGTTCGCGCCGAGCGACCGGCTCTTGGTCGGGTCGCGAGTCTCCGCTTGCCGTGCACGCATCACTTCGGGCCACGTTTCGACCTCGGACACCGGACGCCCGGTGACGCGCGCCAGATCAGCGGGGGAGATGTTCGGCAAGGCCGCGACGGCAGCCGCCGCCCTGACGCGCAGTTCGAGTTCCTTGGCGCCCAGCGGCGCAGTCTTGCCGTGCGGCCCGGCCTTGCGGCCGATGGCACAACGGAGCGCGTACTTCGCGTTGGTCACCATCTCGTCGGTGATCCGCGGCCGTTCGAGGAGACCCTCGATTGCATCAGCGGCAGCGTCGAACCGTCGGCGTTCGTCGGCCCCATGGCGCCCCTTGCCGGGACGGTCCTTCGCGGTGGCCAACCGCCCGCGGTACGGCTGCAACGCCCACCGTAGCGCCCTGTCCCAGTTGATGCGCGCGAGGCCGAGCGGGCCCAGGTGGAACCCCTCGCGCACGAACTCGGCTTCGAGCTTCTCCGCCTCGTGGGCGCCGACGATGTCGGCAGCAGCTTGGCGGAGGTCAGCAACAGTTGCCTCGACGAACTCCTCGCGGGTCATTCGCTCGCGCCCGCGAAGCCGGACGAGCACCTGGCCGGGCTTCGCGAGATCGCGCTCCGCTTCCTCCGGCACGACCTCGACAAGGACGCAATCCAACAACTCAGCCACGACGTCGCGCCACCGCGGCGCGTCGCCCTCGGTCCACTCAGCGTGCTTGTGCGCTCGCTCGGCCTTCTTGGTTGCCATGTTCCACCGACCTTGCAGTTCCACCGCGAAACGAAGGTCGGGCAGCGGGCGCGGTGGAATGCGCCCGCTCGGCGCCGGTGATCGACCGGCGCCGTTGCCCCGTGTGCGTTCTACCCGGCGTTCGCGTCCTTCGCGCGCGGCGCCCGCCGCTTGCCCTTGGCGGCCTTCGCCGGTGGCGTTGCCGACGTGGCGAACGCCTCACCGCTCGCCACGGCCTCGGCGACCGCGCGCATCTCGTCGGCGCTCTCGTGGAAGTAGCGCATCGTCATCGCCGGCGTGCGGTGGCGCATGCCGCGTTGGGCAAGCGCGAACGGCAGGCCCGGCACCTTCACCAACTCGGTGCCGAAGCTGTGGCGCAGGACGTGCGCGGCGCCGTGCAGCTTGAGGCCGAGCCGATCCTTCCACCTCGCGATCAGGTGCGTGATCGTGTTCGCGCGGGCATGCTCCGCCTTGCGCGGGTCGGCGACGTCGGACGGGATCAGGTGGCCGGTCTTGTCGGCTGCGGCGATGAGCCGGCTGGCAATTGCCTTGGTTCGCTCGGCAAGGTGCAGCACCTGCAGATCGTCGACCTTGGCGCGAACCGCGACCGTGCCCTTGAACGGGTCGACATCGTCGACGCGCAGCCGGGCCAGTTCCGCTCGCCGCAATCCGGTGAGGAACAGGAACTCGACGACGTCAGCCTGCCACGCCCACGCCGGCTCGCGTTCGGCGGCGGTCCTGATCCGCTGCAACACGGTCTCGATCTGCTCGCGGGTCATGTGGTCGTACCGCTTGTTGCGCACCTTCGGCATTCGCACGGCGCCGTCGTCGAACGGCGACGCGAGCAACCGTCGGTTGCGGCGCGCCACGACGAACAGCCGCTTCAGGAGCGCGACCTCGTGGTGGATCGTCTGCCCCGCGACGCCCTGCTCACGACGTTTCGCCATGTAGGTCTGCACCTGCGGCGCGCCGATCCGGTGCAGGTAGGTGGTCGAGGCCCAGGCGACGCACAGCTTCGCGAACTTCTGCTCGGTGAAGTCGACGGACGCCGGGCGTACGCCGTTGGCGGCCTGCTCGCGTCGCAGCAGTTCCATGGCACCATCGAGCGACAGCGGTGCGCCACCTTCGGCCATCTCGTCCGCGCGTTGGAACCGCTCGACCCACGCGGCAGCGTCCTCGGGTGTCGTCATCGACGGCGACGTGAACAGCGAGCCGTTGCGCATCACGCGCCCGCGGAACTTGTCGCGATGGCGAATGACGTTCGGTGGGAGCTTGGACCGGCCCCGTCGAGGGCCACGGCGCGCGACTTCAGCCATGCCGGCGATGTTCGGCAGGCGCCCAAGCGCAGGCCAGCTTTCGACCCCAGATTCGACCCCGTGGCGGTGTCGCAAGGGTCGCGGCGCGCAGCGAGTTTTCGTCGTAACTCGTGCTGCCGCAAGTTGGTGCCGGAGGCGGGACTTGAACCCGCACGCCCGTGAGGGCGCAGGTTTTTGAAACCTGTGCGTCTGCCGATTCCGCCACTCCGGCGAGGGCTTGGTGCAGCCTAGGGTTACGTCGTGCATGGTGTCAACAGTTGTTGCCCACGTGGCCACAAGTTCGGCCACATGGTAGGGTGCGAAACATGGCGAACAGACGCGGCACGGGACGCGGCAGGCGTCTTCCTCCGTTCGTGCAGGTGCGGCACGATCCCCGCGATCGCGAGCTGCCGACCGACCAGCGGCGCGTCACCGCCTACCGCGCCTGGGCCATGATCGGCCGGCGCCGTTGCTACGGCCCCTGGCGCGACGAGCCGCTGGCCGCGCACCGCGACGCGATCGAGCTGCGCGCCGGCGACGCCGCGACGCCGTTCGTGACGAAGACGCTGCGCGAGGCCGCCGAGGCGATGCATTGCGAGCTGGTCGGCCTGCGGCGCGACGGCACGGTCCAGTTCTACAAGGCCCAGGCGAAGGCCGTGTTCCGGATCATCGACGGCGACCTGCCGCTGGCTCGCCTGACGCCCGGCGTGCTGCAGCAGCTCGTCGCTCTCGCGCAGCGCGGCGGCTTCGCGGCGCGCACGATCCAGCACTACCGCCGCTGGCTCAACCGCCTGGTGCGCTGGTGCTCGATGCCGCAGCGGCAGTGGTTCCGCGGCGAGAATCCGGTGCCGCTCGCCAGCTGGCCCGAACCACGCCAGGCCTCGCCCGACGTGCTCGGCGAGGCCGAGCTGGCCGCGCGCCTCGAGCACCTGCGCACGGTCGCGCCCGACGACTTCGACCTGGTCATCTTCCTGGCCTACTCCGGCCTGCGCCGGGCCGAGCTGGCGCGGCTGCACGCGGCCGACTTCGACCTGGGCCGCAGCGTGTTTCTGGTGCGCGGCAAGACGGACGACGTGCCCGCGCCGATCACCGCGCCGATCCTGGCCGTCGCGCAGCGCCTGGTCGAGCGCGCGCGCGGCGGCTTCATCGTCGCCGGCGAGTCCGAGAAGCGGCGCGTGCAGGCGATCGATCGCGTGTTCCGCCGCTGGGCGAAGCGCTTCGGCGATCGCCGATTCCACCCGCACGCCTTGCGCCACAGCCTGGCCACGAACCTGATCCGGGCCGGCGTGCCGGCCGGCACCGTGCAGGCGATGCTGCGCCACAGCAGCTACGCCACCACCCAGCGCTACGTCCACCTGGTCGCGGCGGACCTGCACGCGGCCTCGGGTCGGCTTCGCTACGTCGAGGGTGGTCAGGCGGCGGCGGATCACGGCTAGCCCTCGTCTCCCTTCCTCAAGTCCTGGCGCCGCAGCTTCTGCCCGTGCGCGAACACGGCCCTGGTCGTTTCGCGCTGCTCGAGCAGCATGCGCTGCACGTCGCGGCCGTCGACCGCGTTGATCGTGAACGAGTCCGCCTGCCGGCGGGCCCCGGCGCGGCGTTCCTTGCAGTCCCGGTGCAGGACGTGGAAGGCCTTCGCCGCCTCGCCCCACATCGCCAGACTGATGGGCACCTGCAGAGCATGCACCGATCCGCAGTGCAGGCACTCGAAGCCGAACGGCCGCGGGCCGCGCCCGTCGTGCGCCACGATGTGGGCCTTCGGTTTCATGCGCCAGAGGCCCCCGGGCGAACCTTGCGCCGCCGGTTCTTGACCTCGCCGCGCGCGGCCGCGACGACGATCGCCGTGCGGGTCGCCTCGGCGGTGGTCCAGCGGCCGGCCTGCCAGGCCTCGAACTCGGCGCGCCGGACCAGCAGGTGCTTCCGCGTGACGCGCAGCAGGGGCGGGAACTCGCCGCGCAACGACAGCCGGCGCAGCTTGTCGCACGTGGTCTTCAGCGTGGCCGCGACGGCCCGCAGCTCGACCAGCTCGTCGTCGGTCCCCACGGCCGCCAGGGTGGCGCTGGTGGTCACTTGGCCACCCAGGCGGCCACCGCGGCGGCCAGCGGCTCGATCAGGCCGGTGCCAGTCAGCACGGCCAGCAGGATCCCGATCGCCGTGCAGGCCCCGCCGAACAGCGTGCCGATGCGGCCGGTGCCATCGGTCGTTTCGTCGTTTTCCATGGGTTCGATGGTTACAGAGCGTTTCCGACTTGCACAAGGCGGAAACGCTCTTTCGGCGTCGATTCGACCCAATGCCGGACATTGCCGCCGGTTGCGGCGTTAGATTTCTGGTCCTTGCCCTTTGCCGTGAACCGCCACGCCGCACCCTCGGACCTCGACATGGATCGAATCGGCGATCGCCTGCGATCGATCCGAGAAGGTCGCGGCCTGATCCGGAAGGCGGCGGCGGCGGCGATCGGGGTGGCTGACAGCACCCTGCAGCGGTGGGAACAAGGGACCGCCGAGATCGGGGTCTTGTCCGCCTTGCAGCTCGCCCGCCTCTACGAAACCACCCTGCCGGACCTGGTCGGCGAGCCGGCTCGCGAGGGCCTCAGCTCGGCCGACGCAAACGATCTGCTGCAGTTCGTGCTGGGGCAGGTCTGCGCCATCGATGCCTTACGCGCCCGGGCGACCGCTGGTCTTCGTCGCGCTCTGACCCCGCCGGCCGCCCACCACCCGCGCCGTGCCGCGCGCGCGCGTGACAGGTCGGGCAGCTGCCCCGAGTAGCATCCCGGGCCGCATGAGGGTCTTCGCCGGGCTGGTTCTGATCCTGTTCGCGCTGCCGCTGTGCGGCGTCGCGGGGTTCACCCTCTACAACGACGCCACGTGGCTCCTGCAGGGGCGCACCCTGGCGAACGGCATGGAGCAGATGACCGCGCGCGTTCTGGCCTACGACCTGGCGGCCCTCTTGCTCGGCGTGGCCGGCTTGCTGGGTGGGGTCATGCTGACCGACGCCAGGCCCGTCGAGGCGCCGGCCGAACCACCGAGCCGTCCGGCGCCGTAGTCCAGCCGCGCGATCACCGTGCGCACCGCGATGCCGAGGTCCGGGTCGACGCGCACGAGCGCTTCGGCCAGGTTCCGGGCGTCCTGCACGACGCACTCGAGCACGAACGACGCGATCGCCTTCGCGCTCGCCGGGGCGACGTCGAACCTGGTCGCGACCTCCGCGACCAGCCACGGGCCGATGTGCCGGCGGGTGTCGCGGCGGGGCGGCACCTACGCCCCGGACGCCAGGCCGATCAGCACGCCGCGTGCGAGCGCGACCGCGCGCTGGTCGCCGGCATCCGCGACCCGCACGGTGCGCCTTGCCGCGAACTGCACGAGCCGATCCGCGCTGGCTTCGATTGCCTCGCCGATCCCGGCCTCGCCGGCCGCGGCCGCCAGGTCGATTGCCAGCTGGTCGGCGAACGCGGCGATCTCCGGCGCGCTGGCTTGCACGTCGATGCCGGTGGCGCGCAGCGCCTCGGCGAACTGTTGACGGAACTTCGGGTCCTTCATTGGGTCCTCCGCAGGTAGAGCGATCGCGACTCGGCCAGATCGGCCAGGCGACCGCGCAGGATCTTCGCCACGCCTGGGCCGATCTCGGCCGCGGCCTCGCGACGTTGAACGTCGGCCAGCGCGAGGCCCTCGAGCAGCGACCACGGCACGGCAGCGATCGCGACCGGGTCGCCCTTGGCCAGAGCCGCGTCGGCGTCGAACACCGCCGCGGTGCCGGCGGGGTCCGGGGCGGCGGCCAGCTCGCGCGTCACCTGCACGCGCACCGCCGACCAGCTGCTCGCGATCGCGGGCAGCAGTGCGGACTGGCGCGCGGCCGTGCCGGCACAGGACACGAGCAGCGAGGCGACCAACAGAAACAGAATGGGGAGCGTCGTTTTCATGGTGGGGTGGTGCGTCGTTCGCGCACGAGGTCCTGCAGCTCGCGGCGCGCCAGTTGTGTGTCCTCGCGCAGGTCGGCAAACAGCCGCTGCTGGGTCGTCGAGAACTCGGCCGTGATCTTCTCGACGTGCTCGCGCTGGGCCTGCGATTCCTCGGCGCGCTGCTTTCGTTCCTCGGCGCGTGCGGCCTCGGCGGCCTTCAGTTCTTCGGCGCGGGCCGTCGCCTGGTCCTTGCGCTCGACCGACGACGCCGCGCGCTCTTGCTGCGTGAACCGCAGAACGACGACCAGCGCGACCAGCATCAGGAGCGCGCTGCCGCCGCCCGCCAGGTCCTTCCACGGGATAGCGTCGGCTGGGCTTTGTGGGATGAACGCACTGGCGGTCAAGCCGAGCGCGCTGCAAACAGAAAGGGCAATCACCGTGGTGGTGGGGGTCATGGGGTGAAGTTCGCGTCGATGTAGTCGGCGAGGGCCTGCACGTCGCGGATGCCGCTGCCGGCGAGCGATCCGCCCCACGCGCTGTCGTCGAGGGTCACGTCGGTGCCGACGTGGGAATGCACCAGCGGCGCTGCCTTGATCGTGGTCACCATGCTGGACCATGTCTGCGCCGTGGTGCCGAGCGTGATGCTGTTCGTGGTGCACACCCACACCGTGTCGGCGTTCGCGCTGCCCTGCTCGACGGGCACGTGCGCGCTCACCAGCTTCGTGCCGGTGTTGCCGTCGGTCGCGCGCGTCGGGGCGCCGCTGGCGTTCACCGTGTAGATGCCGTTGTCGGCGGCGGCGGACTGGGCCTTCAACAGGATGCGGTCGCCGGTCGCGAGCGTCACCCCGTCGACCGTCTGCCCGTTCGCGAACGCGGTCGCCAGGGTCCCGTTGGTCGTCGTCGCGACGCGCACGCTTTGCTTCCACTTCGACGTGTCCGGGTCTACGCCGAGCGCGGTGCGCGCGGCCGCGGCATCGGCCACACTCAGCAGGTTCGCGCGCACCCAGCTCGACAGCGACGCCAGGGCCATCGTGGTCGCGCCGGTGTAGTAGGGCACCTGGTCGGCACTCGGCGACAGGCCCGAGATCGCGGTCAGGCGCGCGTGCAGCGGCTGGTAGATCGCCGCCAGCACGAGCACCAGGTCGGCGAAGTTCAAGACGTCGGCCGCGTTGACGCGCAGCACGTTCTCGCCCTTGTTGCCCGCGACCAGCACGACCGTGTCGCCGTCGACCACGCGCGCGGTGCCGACCGCGATGTAGGTCTTGCCCGTCGTGATGGGCAGCCCGAATGCGTCGACGGCCATGGTGCTACTCGATCTCCACGAACGCGCGGAAGTTCGTCAGCGCCGTGGCCGTGCCGGCCTTCGTAAGCACCAGCTCGAGCACGTCCAGGTCGGCGCACGTCAGGTTCTGGTTCGGCGTGAACACGAGCACCTTGTGCGCGACGAACTCGGTCGCGCCGCCGACGCCGCCCAGGGCCGTGAACGTGCCGACCGTCGCCGAGATCAGATTCACCGGCGAGCCCGGCGCGCTGTTCGGATACCGCTTCAGCTGGACCTGCCACTCGTTCCCGCTGCTGCTCGTGCTGGCGGTCTCGCACAACAGCAGCAGCCGCTTCACGGTTCCTGCCGGCGTCGCGCCGTTGAACTTCTGGGTCAGCGTCGCGCTGACGCTGGCCTGCGCGGTGATCGCGAGCTGCAGCAGCGTCGAGGTCGACAGCCTGGCGAACGGCACCCATGCGCTGTTCGCCGCGTTGCGCACCTTCAGGTAGCCCGTGGTCGTGTCGGCCCACAGCTGGCCGGCGACCGGCGCGGGCGTCGTCGGCGCCGTGGTGCCGGCGAAGGAACTGCGCAGCGACTCGAGGCACGCCGGCGTCAACGTGGTGATCGCCTGGTTCGCGTCGTCGAGGTTGCCCGGAAGGGTGAAGGTCTGGCTCATGGTCGGGTGGGGGGGGGGTCAGAGGAACGCGCGGTAGGTCAACATGGGCACGCGCGCGCGGTAGGTCAGGGATCGGCGGCCGAGCGTCAGGCGGACCTGCATGCGGCTCGCGACCACGACGCGGTCGACGTGGGCCGCGTAGGCCGTCCAGACGCCGCTGACGTAGAAGCGCGACTCGACCAGCACGCGCGTGTGCGTGCCCGTCACGCCACGGAAGCCGCGCGCCAGAAGGTCCCGCGGCAGATCGACGACCAGGGTGCCCGTCAGGTCCTGGCACCGCATGTGCCAGCCGAGCCCAGGCGCGGCCGCGCTGGCGGGCCGGCCGGTCGTGCGGCGCCACCGTCCTTCGCCGGACCCGCACGCGAACGCCAGGTCGGCGACGGTCAGGTCCTCGAACTCCTCGCGATCGACGCGCACCTGCCAGAAGAACGGCGCCTGGTAGCCGATGTCCTGCGCGAGGCCTTCGTAGGTGCCGGTCAGCTGACCGGCCGCCAGCTCGATCACGCCGGCCGTGCTGTTCCACGCGGTGCCGCTGTGCGAGCCGGCCGGCGACGGCGCCAGGTCGTTCTCGTCGAGCACCGACACCGTGTTGCGCGGCGTCCAGTTCGGGTTCGTGACCTGCGCGATTCCGCCATACAGGCCCGACCGCGATCGCGCCGCGATCAGGAACACGGGCCCGGCCGGCGGGTCGGCCAGCACCACGCGAGGGGCCTTCTCGCGCACCAGCACGGCGGCCGCCGGCCAGTTGCTGCCGCACCGAACCTCGAACGTGTCCAGGTCTCGCTGCTCGATCTGGTTCCACTCGAGCTGCACGCCGTCGCCGAGCAGCACCGCGCGCGCGTTCGTCACCGCGGGCGGGGCGAACGGCGGGAACTCCTCGGGCAGCACGGTGATCTGGTCGCCCAGGTCAGGCGGCACCGGGTCGCCGCCGCGGTTCTCGAGCGCGACCGACACGACGTAGCTGGTCCCGACCGCGAGCCCGCGCACCGCGACTTCGGACAGCTCGGTGCCCGCGACCAGGACCCACGCACCGACCAGGTCTGCCGGCCGCACGTAGACGCGAGCCCACGTGCCGGCCTTGCTGGCCGGGCGCGCCCACGTGACCAGGTGCGAGCCGTCGACCTGCGCCGACACCCGGATGCCGTAGACCTCGGGCGGCAGCGTGTCGGATCCACCGTTGTCGAGCAGGTCTTCGCCGGTGCCTTCCGCGATGTCGCCTGGCTCGAGGATGCCCTGGAACTCGTCGCGCGTGATCGGGTCGTAGGCCGTCGGGGTCCACTGGATCGCGCGGAACTCGCGCACCAGGTCTTTGCCCTGCGTGATCGACACCAGCTCGTAGGTCTCGGTCAGCTTGTCGATCTTGCCCACGACGCACGTCGCGCCGGTCGCGACGGTCACGGCCGTGGCCAGCGTCAGGGTCGAGCGCTTCTTGCCGCCGACGAGCGCGTTGACGTAGCTCGTGATGTTCGAACGCTTCGGCTTGCCGTCCGTCCCGCGGCCGACGAACTGCAGGCCGCTGCCGGTCAGGTGGTGGTCGACCTCGATCGTGGTCGTGGCGGTGCCGCCGGTGGTCACCTGCTGGGTCAGCGGCACGTCGGTCGCGAACGGGCGCAGCAGCTCGTGCTCGACGTCGACCAGGTCGCCGACCTCGGCCGCGAGGGCCCACGGTCCGGTGCGGCCCGTGATCTCCCAGTCGACCAGGCGCGCGATGCGGTGGCGCCAGCGGCCCTCGCGGAACAGCTGCGACTCGCGCGTGACGCCGAACGCCTGGATCGTCTCGACGCGCGTCTGCTCGCGGCGCAGCGCGGTCGGGTCGTTGAACGTGCTCTCGTCGTCTTCGACCGGGTAGACGTCCTGCGCGTAACCCGTCTCCTCGTTCAGGAACTGGAACTCGAGGATGGTGGCGCGCGAGCGCTTCGGCACCAGGCGTGCCTCGAGGGCCTCGCAGTTGCCGCTGGTCAGCAGCTGCAGCGATTCCTTCGCCGGCACCGTGATGCCGGCGTCGCCGTGCGCGTCGCGGTATTGGTAGACCACGCTGATCTTGCCGTTCCGCATCACCGGCGTGGCGCGACCGGTCGAGCAGAACAGCAGCACCCACTCCCACGCCGTGCGCGGCTGGTCGCCGACGACGTCGACGCAATGCGACGGCTCGCCCCACGGGTCGCCCGGGTTCGGGTCCGAGTCGCAGAACGCCGCCCAGCGCCGGAACGCCGGCAGGTCGATCTTGTCCTCGGTTAGGTAGCGCCCGAGCCCCCAGCGGTTCAGCAGGAAGTCCAGCAGACACCAGGCGGGGTTCCGCCCAGGCGGGTGCGTGTTGAAGTTGTGCGGCGCGGCCGGCACTTCCCAGCACCGCGGCGACCACCCGTTCGTCGCATCCCACACGCGCACCAGCGCGCCGTCGATCCGGTGGTAGACCTGCGGCCGGCCGCCGCTGAAGCGCGATCCGGCAGCGACTTCGATCGCCAGCAGGACCTCGCCAGGGTAGCGCAGCGTGTGCGACTTGACCGTGGTCAGCTCGCGCAGCACGGCCGCGTTCACGATCGACGTGCCCGAGACAGACGAGAAGAAGAACAGCAGCTCGATCGGGCCCGACAGGCCGGTCGGGAAATTGGTGATGCCGCCCGGCGTGTTCGCGCTCGCGTCCGCCGACCACGTGACCGCGTGGTAGCCGAGGAACGGCCCGCCCGCGCCCGCGTTCGGGACGTTCGTCGGCAGCGACGTGCCGGGCCCGGTCTGACCAGGCAGGCGCCAGCCGACCGTGAACGTCGCGCTGTGTGCGACCGGCTGGCCGTTGGGGCCCACGGCGTAGAGGCCGCTCGGAAACGCGACGACCGCCCGGATCATCGCGAGGTCCGATGCGTCCGCGATCGTGTGCACGTAGGCCAGGCCGATGACGCCCGTCAGGGGAACGTTGAGGGTCTCGGTCGTGGCCACGCCGGTGAACGGCGCGGGCAACGGCGGCTGGTCCTTCGTGCCTGGCCGAAGCCAAACCCGCACACCTGGGTTCGGGTCGGCGGGCGGGATCAGGGTGTCGTTGATCCGCAGGTCGGACGGGATCGCGGGCCCAGCTGGCTGGCCGACCAGGCCGCCGAGGCCGTCGATGCTCCCGGCCAGGATGTCGCCGAACCGGTAGATGGGCCCATCGCACAGCGACAGGACCATGCGCAGGCGATCGTCGAGCGCGGCTGCACCGTTGGCGCGCGACGCGATCACGTCCGACCAGATCACCTGGCCGCCGACAGCGTGCCGGCCATACACCCACGGGATCGGCAGGCCGGGCCCGTAGTTCGTGGTCAGGCCGTCCCAGGCGTAGGTCGAGCTGCTCTCGTCGCCGCGTTCCTGCGCGACGCCCTGGGGCTTCGGGCGGGGCGCCAGCTGCTGCGCGACGTAGTTGACCGCGGCCGCGACCGCGACCTGGATCAGCACCGTCACGATGATGGTCACGACGTCGCCCGTGGTCGGCAGCAGCACGACCTGCTGGCCGTCCGGGATCGGGTCGTCGAGCTGCTCGTCGCGCAACCGTGCGCCGTTCACCGCGACCGTGATCGGCACACTGCGCGGCAGCAAGGACGCGAACTGCTGCAGCAACGACCTGGCGCTGGTGCACGCCGCGGCCGGCACGTCGAACGCATCGACCTGCTGGCCCAGCACGCCCTGACGCACGAGCACGCGGATCATGCGACGAACCTCCACACCTCGGCAGGCGCGATCGACCAGCGCGACAGCGGCAACCGGTAGACGCCTGGCGCCGTGTCGGCAGTGACGACCCAGCCCTCGTGCACGATGCCGCACCCCTGGCGGCCGGCTCGCTGGAAGACCAGCACGTCGCCGTCGAGCAGCTGCGCGCCGGCCGGCTGACGCACCCAGCCGGCCGGGAACCCGCTGGCCGTCTCGACCTCGCCGCGTTCCCACGCCGCGCGAATGGACAGCCACCCGTCGGGCGGCGGCAGGCCTCGCAGGCGCGCGACCGCGCGCACGGCGCCGAGGCACGACAGCGCGACGCCGACCTCGTCGCCGTCGATCGCGTATCGCGTGCGCAGGATCTGCTCGAGCGTGATCATCGGGTGTCGCTGATTCCTGGGTGGCCGCCGAAGTTGCCCGGCAGGACCGACGGAAGGCCGCGCGCGGCCATGTCGAGCGCTCGCGCGTTGCACGCCTCGATCGTCTTCGGACAACGCGAGAACGCGCCGAAGGCGTTGACGACGTAGCCGCAGTCGCCGCTGCCGAAGTCGTGCCGGCAACGCTTCGGCACGTAGCGGTCGACCGGCGACATGACCTCGAACCAGTTGGGCAGGCCGAGCCGGAACGTGACGGCCTCGTCGCTCGCGCCGACGGCGAGCACTTCCATGTCGAACTTCTCGAACTCGTGGTTCGGGTAGGCGATCACGAGGCCGTGCCGGTAGACGAGGTAGAGCGTGGCCCGGTTGCCCTCGAGGCCGTGCGCGTCGTGCAGAAACCGCATCAGGGTGCGCGCGCTGTTGTCGACGGTCAGCTCGACGGTCGACAGGTCGCCTTCCTTCGTCTGCTCGATCGGCGAGAACTCGAACGCGAACGGGGTCCAGGTCGTGGTGGTGGGGGCGCCGACCGGCCACGTGATCTCCTGCACGCCGTCGCACACGCGCAGCAGAACTGGCGGGCGGCCGACGTCGCCCTGGTCCAGCTCCATCTCGACGAGCCAGAGCGGCTCGTTGACGCCTTGCGGGCGTTCGATCTCGGACAGGAAGGTGGGCGGGAGCGTCTTGGCCATCTAGTCAGGCTCCGGTGAAGGCCAGGACGACGACGTCGACCGCGACCGACGCGGTCATTGGATCGATCGGGATCAGCTCGGGCGGGCTCGAGCACAGCACCGCGATCGCGGCACCGCGCGGCGGCGTGTAGCGCCAGGCTGGGTTCGCGCGCAGGAAGTCGCGCACCGCGGTCGCGCTGGTCAGTGACAGCGGGCCCCACCCGAGCGAGAACGCGCGCACGACCTTGGATCCGAGCGGCCACCGGCGGGCGTAACCGGTCGCCCCCTGGATCTGCTGGCGATCGCGGCCGACGCCTCGCTCCTGCGGGTTCGCATTCGGGGCGGTGGGTGGCGGCGACAGGCTGGCCGCGTCGAGCGATTGCTTGCCGGGCGTGACGACGATCGGCGACGGCAGCGAGCCGGGCGGCGTGGTCAGGTTCTCGGGATCGCGCACCGGGTGGAACATGACGAACGAGAAGTCGCGCGCCTGCTGCAGCGTCGGCGGCGACGCGGCCTCGCCGACCAGGTGCGAGCGGAACTGCATCGCCGGCGACGTGGTCTGGAACTGGCGGCGGCCGAACGCCATCGCGGACACGGCCTCTCCGCGTTGCGGATCCGACAGCGGGAAGCACTCGCTGGCGCCGATCCGGAACGTGCGCCCGTTGCCGGCCTCGGTCACGCGCGTGCAGTAGGCGGCCTGCGCCGGGCCGAACGATGGCACCTGGTGCACCATGACGATCGGGTCGGTCAGGATGCCGGGCGACGGTTCTGGCCGCTCGGTCGTGACGAACTGCTCGTGCCATGCACCCGTCTCGGCGACGCCGGCGGCGACCGGCGGGCGACCGTCGATGATCACGTCGGGCAACGTGTCGATCCGCACGCCGAAGGTGCGGTAGCGGTAGACCAGGGACTGGATCGTGCCGACGGGCTCCTGCACCGTGTAGCCCGGGCGGGTGCCGGCGCTGGCGTTGGTGTGCGTCCAGAAGCACCCCTGCTGCAGGTGCGCCGGCTCGCCCAGGTTGTTGAGCGTGTAGCGGTTCTGGCCCCAGCGGCCGCCCGTGCCGACCTTCGCGGAGAACGCGCCGAACGATCCGTCGGGTGTGATCCCGAACATGAAGCGTGGGGCCTGCTGGCCGGCGCCACGGGCCTGATACCACACGTTCGCGTAATGCAGCCACGACTCGTCGAACGACCCCCACGCGGCCGGCGCTACGCGCTGGAACGCCACCGGCGACGTCGTCGGCACGATGAACTGCGTGCCGACCTCGTCGGCAGCCCAGTGCCCGGCCGGGATCCGCGTCAGGTCCCACCACTGCCAGGTCAGGTTCGCGATCGTGAACTCGCTGGCGTAGGTCTGCGCGTCGCCGTTGAGCAGCGTGCGGGCGTAGACCGCCAGGCGCGTGGTCGACGGGTTGAACGACGTGCCGAACAGCGCGTCGGGGTAGCTCGGGTGCACCAGCACCAGGAACTGGAACGGGATCCCCTGTTTCCAGTTGAGGAACTCGAGCACGCTGTGCGCGATGCGGAACTCGGTGTGCTTCGTGCCGCCCTCGGTGCCCAGGCACAGCTGCAGCACGCCGCGCTGCCAGCCGCTGCCGACCAGGTTCATGTCGCCGATCTGGCCGCTGACGACGAACGCGAACGTGCCCGCGCCGGCCGGCATCGTGGCCTGCCGCATCTTGGCGACCATCGTCCAGCCGTCGCCTGCAGGCGGGCCGGGCAACGTGCCGATCGTCGTCACGCGCAGCGACGGCGGGCTCAGCTCGAGGTCTCCGTAGCGGATCTCGGTCACCTGGCCGCCTTGTGCACCATCTGGCGCACCTCGGTCTTGTGCTTCAGGTCGTGCGCGAACACGGCCATGATCGTCTCGCGCTGCTCGAGCAGCATGCGCTGCACGTCGCGGCCGTCGACCGCGTTGATCGTGAACGAGAAGTTCGTGCCGCCGCCGGCGCCGTTCAGCGTGACCGGGATCGACCGGTTGTCAGGCAAGGGGACGAACGCCTCGCGGTTGCGGCCTTCGCCGAACAGCGCGAGCGTGGGCCCGCTGGTGACGCCGCCGCGCGCGAACGCACGGGACTGCACCGGCTTGCCCATGTTGCCTTCGACGACGCCGCCGTCCTCGAGCGCGACCGAACCGGAGTAGCCCAGGGCGGCCTGCAAGGCCTTCACGATCAGCAGCTTCGTGATGATGCGCCCCAGCTCGGCGACCACCGACAGGCCCAGCCGCTTCCACGCTTGCGAGCTGCCGTCGACGGCCATCGACGTTTCGACGATCGCACCCGCGACGCCGTCGAGGCCGCTGGCCAGCACGTTCGAAGCATCGCGGCCGAGCTGCTGGAAGCTGGTCAGGCTCTCGATCGCGTCCTTCGCGCCGTCGTTGAACCCGTCGAAGAAGCCGCCCTCGAACGCGAGCTTGGGCTTCACCTTGTCGACGTTGTCGGCCAGGTCCTTCGACTTGTCCGCGATCTTGCCCCACGCTGCGAGGTAGTCGTCGACCGCGGCAGCGTCGCTCTCGTCGATCGCCTTGCCCTTCGGTGGCTGCAGCACCGTGGCGGGGCCGCCTTCGATGACGCGCCCGGTTCCGTAGCCGCTGCCGTTGCTCGCCGAGCGAACCGAATCAGCGGCGGCCTGCAGCTCCTGCGACAGGGTCACCTTGAAGTCGCGCAGCTGGCCGGCGAGCCCGCGGTTGCGGATCTCGGTCAGGCGGTTGATCTCGTCCTGGATCTCCTTTACCGCCGCCAGGTGTTCGGGGCTTCGGTTGGTCCCGCCCTCGCGCACGATGCGCTTGCGCACCGCGACGCGCGACTCGTCGAGCTTGCGGATCTGCTCGTCGAGTTCGGCCGTGTCGAGCAGGTTGACGCCCGGAATGCTCTCGATCGCACCCACGAGCCCGATCACGGCCTCGATCGCCAGGTTGACCGCGGCCACCATGCCGCTGCCGATCGCCGCGGCGACGTCGACGATGCCCTGCCGGTTCTCGGTGATCGACCGGGCGAGCCGCTCGAACAGCGCAATCGCGTCCGGCCCGAACTCCTCGATCAGGGCACGCGACACCCCGCCGATCGCGATGCCGACCTTCGACAGCGAGTCATTCAGGCGTTCGCTGACCTTCGCCTGCTGCTCGGTGACCGTCGCGCCGGCCTTACGGGCCTCGAGGATTGCGGCCTGGAAGTTCGCGAGCCCGCCACCGAGGATCGGCAGCAGCTCGAGGAATTGCTTCGGCAGCACCTTGCCGAGCGCGACGGCCTTCTCTTGCTCGGTCCCGAACTTCTCGAGGCCCGCCGCCATCTTCTCGAACAGCTGCGTCGGGCCCAGGCTCTGCAGGTCCTTCAGTGTGATGCCCAACGCGGCGAAGGACTGCTCGAGCTTGTCGGTCGAGTCGGTCTGCGCCTTGCGCGCCTGGCCCAGCAGGGCCTTCGTCAGGTCCGCGAACTCCGAGGCCTTCACGCCCGCCAGGTCGAACGCGGCCTGGACCTCCGACAGGTTCGCGATCGTGTCGCCGGTCGCGGTAGACAGCTTCGACAGCGCGTCGGCCTGCTCGCCGAACCCCTTGATCGTCGACAGCGACAGGATCGAGGCGGCGAGCCCGGCCACCGCCGTCTTGACGTTCAGCACGACGCCCGCGACGTTGCGGAACCAGCCGTAGGCGCGCTTGACCCACTTCGCGAGCGCGCCGTCCATGCCGCCCAGCGGCCCGGTCAGCAGGTCGACGAGCTTGGCCCGGATCTCGAGCGTGCGCTTCTCACTGGTTGCCACGGATCACCCTCGCTTGTGGGCCGCCTTGCGGCGTGCGTCTTCCATCTCGGCTTCCCGATGCCGCGCCAGCTCGGCGCGCGCGATCGGGAACGCCTGCACGAACGTGTGGGCCTGGTCCTGCCAGCCGCCGGGATCCGGCAGCACTCCGATCTCGACCAGCGTGGTGGCGCGCAGCATGTCCAGCTCGCGCGCAGTCGCGAGAACGTTGGGGCACCGGTAGATCGGCACCCTCCCCTCGCCCGCGCACTCCGGGCAATCGTCGGCATCGCCGTGGCACACTGGACACGGGTCGACCCACACGACCGGCTCGCTCGCCGGCGCGTCGCAGCCCCACTTGGTGCGCAGTTCGGGGTCGTGGCATTGGTTGCAGTTCTGCTCGTTCCGTCGGCCGCGCGGGGCGCAGAAGACCCCGGCGGCGACGATCAGTTTTTTGCGTCGGTGGCCGTGATCTGGTTCCCCTCGATCACGGCCTTCGCGATCTGGGCGGCGACCGCCGCCGGCAGCGCGTTCAGCGAGTCGTCGCTGACCGGCTTCTCGATGTCGATTCCGTGCAGCTTGCACGGGCGACGGTCGAAGACGAACGGCTCGGGCCGGCCGTCGGCGTCGTTGAAGTTCTCCCACCCGACCAGGCCGACCTTCAGCGCGACCATGATCCACTTGCCGGACTCCCCGCGCGAGGCGAGGTCGAGCAGCTCGATCATGATGCGTGTCGGAAGGTGGGCGAGCAGGAACGTGGTCCGCTCGCCCTCGGGCAGGTTGCGCTCGGCCTCGAGCTGGAACCGGAACGTCTCGCGGGTGCTGCGTGCAATGACCATGGGTGCGGTGGTGGGGTCAGAACTGCGCGACGTAGATCTCGTCGTCGCCGGATTCGAGGATGCGCTTCGCGGCCAGCACGACCTCCATCGTCGCGACGCCGTCGCCGTCACCGGGCGAGGCGGCGTGCACCTGGCACAGCGGTGCGACGATCGCGACGATGTTGCCCTGGGCCGTGCCCAGGATGAACGCGGCGCGCACGACCGTGCCGGCGGACAGAGCGGCCTCCCAGTCGAACCCGCCGTTCACCGCGTCCACCGTGACCGCAAGGGCCGGCTCGCGGTCGGTCACGTTGCTGCCGGTCGCGCCGCCGGAACGGTTCGCGTCGAGGTTCGGGTTGACCTGGCCGGCGAGCGACAGGCTGACCCGCTTCAGCGGCAGCTGGTGCATCTCGGTGCCGAGGCCGAAGCCGCAGTAGGCGCCGAGCAGGCGCGGCGGCCGCACGGTCGACAGGCCCGTCGTGGCGACCGGTGCCGCATCGACAGGCGGCACGGTGTCGCCGGTGAACGACCACGAGAACTGCATCGGCCCGCCCGCGTCACCCTCGAGCGTGAAGTCGCCGCGTGCACCGACCGTCTCGCGCAGGCGCCCGTCGAGGTTGTGGCGCAGCGTGAGGCTGGGCGTCTTGGTCATCACCGGCGCAGCGCTCAACGTGGTGGTGTCGGTGCCGTTCGGCGCGCGCAGGCGATTGGTCGCCGCGGTCGCGTCCCATCCGCCGTTCTGCAGCCACAGCACCGACACTTCGAAGTCGGTCTGCGACGTCAGGGTGTCGACCTGCACGGCGCCGAGCAGCACGCCGGTGGTCACGTTCTCGATCCGCAGCGTGTTACCGACTGCGATCGTTCCGGCCGACCAGGCGGCCGTCTGCAACCGCACCAGCTTCTTCGACGTCGGCTGGTAGCAGAACTGGCTCGCGTAGTCCGCAACGGCCGACGCGGTGCTGGTGCTCGCGCTCGACTCGCCCGTCGTGGCGGCCGCGGTGAACGTGCCGACGATCACGGCGACCAACAGCTTGTGGCCCGAGGTCTGCGTGCGCAGGCCGGCCGGCGCGTTGCCGGCGGTCAGGATCCCGACCACGACGCCGCGGATCGTGCCCGAAGACTGCGACACGATCTCGCCGACCTGGAACCCGATGCCGGTCACGGCGCCCAGCGTGACCTGCTTGAGCACGGACGCGGTGAACCCGGTCGCCTTCAGGAACCGTTCGAAGTCCGGGGCCGTGCCCGTGCTGCCGCTGCCACGGAAGTCGCTCTTGAACGCGACCGTGCGCGTCTGGCGGCCGATCGGATCGAAGTCGCGCGACAGCGACGGGCCCGACGGGACGCGCTTCTGCACGTCGACGCTCGGGCTGATCGTCGGTTCGAACACCTGCACCGCATCTCCCGCGCCAGGCGCCGAGCTGGTGCCTTCGGCCACTTCGACCTTGGCCAGGATCTGTTGCTTTCTCGTGATTGGCATCGTTGGTTCCTCTACTCGTAGGCGAGCACTTCTTCCGCTTCGGCCGTGACCGTGGCGAACACGGTCGCCCATTGCACGACGGGACGGGATCGGATCTGCAGGCGGACCTGCTGGCCGCCGCGCAGGGTCACGACGAACACGTCGCACGGGTGCTCGTCGTAGTGGCGCAGGATCGCGTCGGCGGTCGCCGCCGGCACGACCAGCCAGCTCATGGTGAACAGCCGCGGCAGCGTGTCCGGGTCGGGCTGCAGGTGCCGGGGCAGCTGCCCCACCGTGCTGACGTGCAGAGCGGACCGGTCGCCTTCCTGCACCAGGTTGGGGGGCGGCAGCACTCCGGACTGGACCGTGACCATGCGCGTCAGGCCCCCGGATCCTGGTAGTGGTGGCGGTAGGTGAACGTCAGCCGCAGCTCGGCCTGCACCTGGTGATCGTTCGCCGGGTCGAGCACGTCGTGCCCGTTGATCTGCACTTCGGTGAACGCGGGCTCGATGCCCCATTCGTCCGGGTCGTGCACCTGCTGTTCGGCCAGCGCGACGAGCCGGTCGAGGTAGCGGAATGCGTTGCCGCCGTCGAGCGTCGCGTCGGCGTTCTCCGGGTTGCCGCGGATCCAGACCAGCACCTGCATCGACGCCTGATACTGGTCGTTCGTCGCAAGGCTCTTGTCCTCGGTCAGGAAGCACACGACGGCCAGCACGGTCGCGTTGGGTGCGCCGTTCGTCAGGCCGCGCAGCTGCGCGGTCCATCCCGGGATCGTGGCCAGCCTGGCGACCAGCGCGTTCAGGATGTTGTCGCGAATGGTGGCCATCAGAGGTCCCTCGCGTCCTGGCGCACCAGGTCCTGCAGCATGCGATCCGACGCCGTCCGGAACTGTGCGTCGCGCTCGGCGCGCAGGTCGTCCCAGCTGTCGTAGAGCCGCAGGGTCGGGTGCATCTCGACCTCGCGCCGCATCACCCATCGGAGCTTCAGCTTGACCTGCCCCGGTCGGCTCGTGCCGTCGGCGCGCACGCGGCCAGGCCGCCGCTTGGTGATCGCTTCGTAGACCAGCTCGGGCGTCTTGCCGTCGCCGCCGCGCTTGCTCGGCAGGAACAGCAGCCGCTTGCTGGGGTTCTTCGCGCGCCACTTCCGGATGTCGCGCGGCGTGTGCTGGTTGCCCTTGAAGGTCGGCACGAACATCGGCTTGCCCGACCGGATGTCGGTGCCGAACTCGTGCACGGGGAGCACGACGTTGCCGGTCTCGACGGCCGCGCCGAGCTGCTGCAGGCCGCGCACCGCCGCTGGCGTCGTCGGCATCCGGCGATCGTCGGGCGTGACCGAGTAGCGCACTTCCCGCGGGTCGAGCGCGCCGGTGCCGCCCTCGTTGATGCGGGTCACCCGGATGCCGCGGCCGCCGCGGCCGAACGACGTCGACTTGCCGGCGAGCCACTTGACCCGGTGCGTGACGAACGCGCGGCCGAAGAAGTCGCGCAGCCAGAAGTAGGCCGCTTTCGGCATGCCCTCGATCACGGCCGTGATCGGCCGATGGTCGATCGAGAACTGGATCGATCCGGTGGTGGAGACGGGGGCAGGGTTCATGCGTGCACCTCGAGCAGGAACCCGCCCTCGTCCTGCGACAGCACGTCCTCGACTCGTGCCGTCGTGACCTCGTCGCCGATGCGCATCGCGAGGTCGATCCGATCGCCGGTCGTCACCTGCGTGATGCCGTTCGTCGCGTGCCGCGGCACGAACACGTGAGCCCGCAAGACCGAGATTTGCTCGATGCCCGGCGCGGCGCCGGTCTTCTCGAGCCGGTTGACCACCGCGAGGAACTGGCGCGTCCCGCCGGCACGAAACCGGTAGGTAACCAGCTCGCCGTGGTGGTCCGCGCGCACAAGGATGGTGCGCGCGTCTCGGGCCATGCGGGCGCGTAGCGTCACGCGCGGCCCCCTCGCCGGCGGCCACCGAGAAGGTTCGCGGCCGGCGGGATCCGGTCGGCGCCTCGCTGCTCGACCTCGGTCGTAGTGGGGCCGGTGCCCTCGAGCGTGACGCCGTCGCGCACCGAGGCGGGCAACGGCGTGCTCTGCTCGGGCGTGATGAACAGGCGATGCTGACGGATCGCCTGCGCGACGGACGCGACCTCGACTCCGTCGACCAGGTCGACGAAGCCAAGCGTGCCGTCCACGGTGAACAGGCGTGCGCGCATCACAGCGAGCGCTTGCCCTGGCCTTCGATGTAGACCCAGACGACGGCCGACGTGCTGCCGATGCCGCTCTCGATCTCGACGACCTTGCCGATCGTCTGGTTCGAGGTCGACACCAGCGTGAAGGCGTTGCCGTCGCTGGCGTAGACGGTCGCGCCGACGTCGGTCGCGGCCCAGTTGGTGGCCTTGGCGACGGTGAGGCGGACGGTCGCGCGGTCGGCGACTTCGATCCGATCGGCGGCTGCAGACGCGGACTGCAGCGCGCAGCCGACGAAGGTCGTGCCGGCGCCGGTCAGGTTCTGCAGCGTGCCCGAGCCGTCTTCCTCGACCATCGCGCCGGCGTGAAGCACGCCGGCGGCCGCCATGACCACGATGTCCCGCGCACCGCGGAAGGTGCGTGGCGTGGATTCGGTGAGATTCGTCATCGTTCTGTGTCCTCGAAGCTTGTGGGGGGGGGTGGTTTGCTCTGCCGCGGTCAGGCGCGACGCCGGCGCGGCAGGTGCCGGCGTCGCGTTGTGGCGGCCGCAGCGCGGCCGCGCTCGATCACGAGGTCGTGCCCCGGATCGCCATCTCGAACCGGCCGTAGCCGACGCCGCCGGCCCAGCCGTGGCCGAACAGCACGCGGTTCGTCTTCTTCGCGTGCTCGCTGTCCGGGCCCAGCTCGACCGGGTTGACGCCTTCCTCCTGCAGCAGCAGGGACCGGATGCCCGCGTCGGCGCGGAACACGTAGAACTGGTTCTGCGTGGTCAGGCGCGCGTTCAGCACCGGCGTGAACGAGAAGCCGTAGCGAGCCAGCTCGCCGAGCGGGTTCGTCGCCGACGCGCTGGTGAACATCGCGTTGATCGCCGCAACCGTCGCGCCGTAGAGGTTCGCCGGCACCATGACCATCAGCTGGCGAGCGGCCTCGTTGACCGGCTGCGCCTGGTCGTCGAGGAACGCCAGCATCTTGCCCAGGATCAGCAGCAGGTTGGTGCTCATCTGGGCGGTCGACGGCGCCGTGCCGCCAGCCAGGCCGTCGGCGGCCAGGATGTTGTTGTTGATCGTGCCGCTCGAACCGACGGCGTGCGTCGTCGCGAAGAACGCGACGTTGTCGTAGGCGTTGCCATTCGCGGTCAGCAGCGCGGTGATCAGGTGCTCGGGGAAAAACGCGACGCGGGTCGCGAGGTCGGCAGCCCGGGCCATGATCTGGCCCGTCTTGTCGCGTCGCAGGTCCGGCACCTTGAACTCGATCGAGTTCTCGTAGTCGTCGTTGACGATCGTCACGACGTCCGACCGCAGCTCCTGCGTGGTCCGTTCGCCTTCCCACTTCCGCGGGTTCGGCACTGCGCGCAGCCACGGGTAGGTCTCGGACGGCGAGCTGGTCGGGAACGCGCTGGCGATCTGGCGCGCCCACGACAGGCCCAGCATGGCCTGCAGCGAGGCGGCGTAGCCGGCGCGCACTCCCGCGATCGTGACCGGGCTCGAGGGCGACGACGCGGCCAGCGCGACCTCGTCCCACGGACGCACGGCCAACGGCTGGCCCTTGTCGTCGCGCCGGCGGATCCGCGAGGGGTTCCAGCCCGCCAGCTCGACGTCGCGCAACGCCAGGAAGTCGTCCTTGCGCAGGAACTGCGCGCGCAGGCTCGCATCGTGGTCCCACTGCGCGGCCCACTTGTCGCGGCCTTCCTCGAGCGCGTTGATCTGCGCCAGCTTGGTGTCGACCTGCTCGCCGCGGTTGCCGCCGCTCAGCGAGCCCTCGCGGTTCGCGAACTGGTTCATCATGACGCGGAACCGCGTCCGGAGGTCTTCCGACAAGCGCGCCTGGGCCGCCGAGATTTCGGCACCCCCGACGATCAGCTCGTCGACCAGCGCGGCCTGCTCGGGCGTGCCGGCGGACCGGATCGCGGCCACGCGGTCGCGCTCGGCCTTGATGCCGGCCTGCTTGTGCTGCTCGGCCAACTGCACTTCGTTCGGCGCCTGCGGCTCCGGCACCTGTGCCCCTTCGATCTTCTTCGTCATCGTGTCCTCGTTCGTCGCCAGTGTGGAGAACTCCACCGCGAGTTCGGGCGACGCCTCCGACAGCGCCGCGGCGGAAGTGTTGTGGTCGGCACCCAGTGCGGTGAAGGAGACTTCCCGCAGCTGCGACCGACGGAAGATGTGCCCCGGCCCCCGGACCTTCTGCCCGTTGACCTCGGCCTCGACGCCCTCCGGGATCTGTTCGACCTTCAGCGGCACGACGCGCACCGAGGCCTCCCAGGGGAACCCGTCCTTCGATTCGTCGCGCACCTGGGCCGCGAGCGGGCTCGACTTCAGGAACTTGCCGCGCATGACCAGGCCGCGCTTCGCGTCGATCTCGCGGTCGTCCGACACGCCGATCCGCAGGCCGACGTTGTGGTCGACCAGCACCGGCACCTTGCCCTTGCCCTTGATGCCCGACAGCTCGATGGCCAGGTTGCCCCACCACCAGTGGTTCTCGATCACCTTGCCCGACAGGGCCGCGATCTCGAACCGCGACTCGCCGCCGCTCTCGGCGGTGGCGGCCGCCAGCAGGACCTCGGCATCCTGGCCGGCCTCGGTCAGGAGGAACGTGCAGGCTTCCAGCGGGACCTTCTTCGTCGTCGTCATTGGTCGTCGTCCTCGTCGTCCGTCTTCTTGCCGGCGGGTGGCTTCTGTTCCTCACCCTTGCCGGCCTTGGGTTGCACGGCCTCGATGCGCTCGGAGCGCTCGCGCGTGAGGGTTCCTGGCTCGAGCCCGTTGCGGGCTTCGATCTCGCGGGCGCGCACGTAGAAGCGGGCGCGTTGCTCGAGGATGTCGGTCGCGTCGAGGCCGGCGCGCGAGGCTTCGATGTCCGGCGTCGACAGGTTGGCCTCGACCGCGAGCCGTGCCGACTCGATCTCCTTCACCGGATCGACCCAGCCCCAGGCGGGGCGGATCCACCGCGCGGCCAGGAACGCGCGCAGGTTCTGCACCATCGCGGGATAGACTGGCAGCAGCCCGCGCACGATCGCCTCGCGCATGACGGTTTCCCACGCTGGCTGCAGCCAGCTGCCGATCAGCGAGTTCTGCTCGCTGGTGAACCCGCGGCGGGCCTCGAGCAGCACGGCGCGCGAGCTGCTGTAGGTCATCTGGCCGAAGTCCTTCACGACCAGCTCGTAAGGCAGCCCCATCGCGGCGCAGATCGCGCGCAGGATGCGGGTCACGAACGGGTCGAACGTCGAGCCCGGCCGGTTCGGCGTGAACGGCTGGATCTCCTCGCCCTCGTTCAGATACTCGATGGTGCCCGGCTCGAGGGTCTCGTGGTAGACGATCTCGCCGTCGCCGTTCGGACCGATGTCGTCGACCGGCGCGAGGTCCGGATCGCGATCGTCGATCGGCCGGCGCACGAACATCGCGACGTTGCTGTTCGCACGCGCCGCGATGATCTCGCTGTCGAGGTAGTGGTGCAGGTGCTCGAACAGCGGCATCGCGGCGGTCAGCGCGGGCAGGCCGCGGCTTTGCCCCGCGCGATCGCGGCGGAACACGTGCAGCACGTTCCAGATTCCGAGCCGCACGCGCTCGATGCGCTCGGGCCAGTTCGCCCCGACGATCTGGCCGTTGAGGAACCGCAGGTCGTCCGGGTGGTGGGGCGTGATCCAGTAGGCCACCGGCTGGCCGCGCGTGCCGATCTCGACGCCCATCCGAACCGCCAGCGCCTGCAGCCTGGTGGGGTCCTGCAGGCGGTCGACGTCGATCATCTCCCAGGCCGTGCGCAGCCGGCGGTCGTCGCCGTCGACCTCGATGCGGTGCACGAGGGCCTCGCCGTCGACGACGCGTGAACGGTAGACCTGGCGCGTCAGGTCGTCGAACGAACCGATGTCGTTCGCGTCGGCGTGCGCGGCGGCCCACTCGCACCAGATCCGCTCGGCGGCACGGTTCCACTCGTCGCATTGCTTCTGCGTCAGGCCGGTGTTCTCAGGGTGCACCGCGGCCTGCGGCCGGATGCCGTCGCCGACCACGTTCTCGACCAGCACTCGCACGGCGGCCGCGCCGTGCGCGTCGTCGCGAACCAGGGCGCGCGACTTCTCGCGCAGCACCTGCAGGTCCGGCGCCAGGTCGCCGTCGGCCGATCCGCTGCGCGCGCGCGTCCGCACCCGATCCATGCGGGCCGCGTCGTGGCGAAGCGCGACCGATCGCGACTTCGCGCCGGCGAAGCCGTTGCCCGATCGGGACGACAACGCGCGCGTGCTCGGGAACGGGCGACCGTTCGCGTCGAGGATGCGCACCAGCGGCGCCCGGTTGTGCGGAATGGTGCTCATCAGGTGAAGCGAACGCGGGTGCGGCGGATGCCTCGGTCGCGCTGCTGTTGCGCGGTCACGTAGCGATGCAGCTCGATCAGCTCGGACAGGCTGCGGTTCTGCACCGTGCGTCCGTTGATCGTGTAGCCAGCGATGTCGATGCCGCCGGCGGACAGCGCTTCCTCGATCTGCTGCATGATCGTGGTCGCGCTCTGCCCGGTCATGCCGTCGACCGCGGCCGTTGGCGTCTCGGCCTCGTCGGTCGTTGCCGGCGCGTCGGTCGCGTCGGTCGTTGCGTCGGTGCCGCTGTCAGTGGAACCCCCGCCGGCATCTGCGGCACCGTCGACAAATTGGTCGACGCCGGCGAGGGGGCTCGTGGCTGGGTAGTCCGGGATCCCGATCAGGCCGTTCGCACCAGCGTCGGCGAGATAGCCGGCCTGGATGTAGCCACGCGGCGTGTGGTGGATCCCGTTGTGTTGCCGCGTAGTGCGCGGGAAGATCCCGGCTGATTCCTGCGGCAGCGAGCTGGTCGACACCACGACCGCGTTGCCCAGCTCGGCCGCGACCTCGGCCTGGATCTGCTGCAGCTGCGCGATCGCCGTGTCCGACACCTGCCACGGCGTGCGGCCGGTCAGCTCCATGATGACCGTGGCGACCGGCGTCTCTCCCTTGTGCCGCTGGCCGAAGATGTCCTCCAGCCACCGCAGCGTGCGCAGCAGCGCTTCCTTGTAGGGTGCGATGTTCAGCAGGTCGCCTTCGGCCTGCCACCAGACCTTGAGCACCGGCTTCGGGATGCGGCGCAGCTGCGTCACGCACTTCTCGAGGGCCAGCCGGATCTCGGCCTCGACTCGATCGACCAGCGGGATCGGGCCCAGCGTGAGGGTGAAGGACCGCGGGCCCTCGTTGACGAACGGGCCGATCAGCTCGACCCACGTCCCGTCTGGCGCGACCGCGTGCACGTTCGCGATCGTGTCGGGCGCCGTGTTGTTGCCGCCGGCGCCGAGCTGGCCGGCAGCGCTGCCGGTGACGGTCACGGCCGCGAGGTTCTGGTAGGACGAGAACGTGCCGGCCGTCGCGGTGAATCGGCCGCGCGCAGGCACCGCCGGCAGCGACGCGGCCTGCGCGGTCACGGTCATGCTGGCCGTCGTGGTCGACCGGGCGCTGCCGTTCGGGTCCCAGCACGCCGGCGCGCCCACGCTGGTCGACGACACGCTGCTGCCGCCGACCGCCAGCTTGATCATCCCGACCTCGCCGGGCGCGCCGTCGAGGCCGAACCGATACTTCTGCCGCAGCAGCAGGCTGCACTCGCTGCCGAACAGGCCGGCGAATGGTGCGAAGAACGTGTTCCCGTTGAGGCCCGCGTCGTAGTTCTGCCAGACGTGCGCACTTGCGTGCCACATCCAGACTTTCGGATCGATCGTCGACACGCCCGGGAACGACACCGAACTGTAGAGGTCCGGGTCGTTGTCCATCGACGCGAAGGCGAACGGCACGTTGCCGACGGCGTGCGATTGACCGGCGAGCAAGATCAGGGGCAGCGGTTCGAAGTTGCCGCTGGCCGGTTCGCTCATCGCGAACTCGAGCGACCGCCAGGCACGGCGACCGATCTCGACATAGTCGAGCGGGCGCCAGTAGAGGAACGAGGTCGGGTTCGGCAGGCCGCCGAGCTTTTGGCCCTCGAGCCCGTCGGCCGTGGTCAGCGTGACCTTCGTCGCCTTCACCGACACACTCAGCAGCCAGCTACGCAGCAGGTAGGCACCGCCAGGCAGATCGCTGCCGTGCTGCCGCACGTCGCCGTAGAACAGCGTGATGGGCATCGTCGAGTTGCCCAGCTCGGTGCGGAAGTCCGCGAGGAACCGCAGCCACTCCTCGACCACGCGCTCGATCGTCGGTATGGTCGCCAGCACGGACGGGCCGAGCGATCCCAGCTCGCCTTCCCACAGCATCAGGAACGCGCCCTCGTGCTTCGCGGCCGCCGACGAGAACAGCCCGTTGGTGGCGGCCAGGCTCGTGTCCTTGTTCGCCTTCCAGTTGTTCCAGTAGCTCGACCCCTTCTGCCAGCCGTGGCACGCGATCGCCGTGGCGGTCGCACCGCTGGTCGCGCCCGTGACCGTGCCGGCACCCAGCGTCGCCCCGTTCGGCTCGACGACGTGCAGGAACTTCGCGGTCGCGTTGAACGAATGCACGGTGGCGGACCAGCCCCCGGGGCCGGTCACGGTCTCGCCGATCGTCCAGGTCACGGGGAACGTGCCCGAGCACTCGACCGTCTGGATCACGACCCCGCCGATCGTTGCCTTCGTCGGGGTGTCGTCGAACGTCGAGAACGGGACCACGCGCACGCCGCGATCCGTCGCGTCGATCGACGCGGTGTGCTTCGTGATCGCCTGCTCGAGGATCCACTTCTCGACGCCGATCGTCGCGTCGGCGGTGCCGTCGGAACGAATGACGCCCGAACCGTGCGGGATGCGCTCGAAGTAGGTGCCGAGCCCCCCGATGTTCGGCATGTGGTTGTGCTGGATCCAGTTGCCCGCCGCGAGGTCTCCCTGGTAGACGCTGATCGTGCCGCTGCCGGTGGGCCCGGTGATCGTCTGGGCGGCCGCGATCGT
This sequence comes from Planctomycetota bacterium, assembly GCA_016794485.1. Taxonomy (GTDB): domain Bacteria; phylum Planctomycetota; class UBA1135; order UBA1135; family UBA2386; genus UBA2386. The sequence continues at coordinate 41,596 of JAEUHV010000081.1, read as the reverse complement.
GCCGGTCTTGCGTGCCACCTTCAGCGACAGCGTGCCGCCGCCGCCGGCCGTAACGAGCACCACCGTGAACGCACCGCCGCCGCTGGTCGTGACGCGCTGGCCTGCCGTGAACGTGCCGGTCCATCCTGCCGCGACCGTGACCTCGCTCGCCGTCTTGCACCAGCGATCCCACCACGGGGTGTCGCCGAGGCCGGTCGGCGACGTCGTCTGCAGCATCGCGTCCTTCGACTCGGGCACGAACTGCAGCAGGCCGGGCGCCATCTGCATGCTCGCAATGCCGAGCATCACACCGCTGCCGCCGCTGTCGAAGTTGGCCGTTTCGCCATTCGTGTAGGCGAGCGCGTTCAGCGTCAGCAGCTGCAGGATGAACACGCCGCCGCCGCCATCCTGCAGGCTCGTGACGCGGGCTTGCGCGCCCGACGTCGCGCCGGTCACGATCGTGTTGAGCACCGGCGGCGTCGCGACGCCGACCAGCGTCAGCGTCATGCCCGCGATCGGCTCGAGCAGCTGCGGCTGGTTTCCGCCACCGGTGCCGCGCACGTGCCCATCGCCCACGATGTGGTAGTAGTGCGTGTTGCCCATCGAGCCCGCCTTGCTACCTCAACCGCTCGCACGCGCGCAGAAGCGCGGTCTGCACTACAGACCGTCGGGCTTCGCGTCGAAGTCGGCGAGCTGCTCGCGGCGCAGCTCGAGCGACCGGTAGCGCGTGCCGCACTCCTGGCAGCGGTGGTAGCGCAACCGGCCCTTCTGGCCGTAGGTGAATGGCTTCGCTGCCGAGCAAGCCGGGCAGCGGAACGGGCAGAACGGGACCAGGGGCAGGTGGTCGGCGTCCTGCAGCTCGTCGTGCCTGGTCATCGCGACAGCCTCGGGAACCTCGAGGGTTCGCGTTCGCGATCACGCCGCGGCGGACCTGGCGGCCGCGGGCGCTTGCTTGGCGGTGGTGGAGCACCAGGCGGTTCGTCGCCGCGGCGTTTCAGCAGCTCGACCCGGATCATCTTGGCCGCAGCTGCGGCGTAGACCTCGGCGTCCCAGTAGTGGTTCGCCGCGCTGCCTGGCTTGACGACCCATCGCTCGACGTCGCGCGCACCGGTGCGCACCCGGATCTTGTGCTCGCTCGTGACCTGCGCGCGGTAGCCGTCGGGCAGGTCCTCAGGCAGGTGCCAGGTCTCGGGCTTGCGCATCCGGTGCGCGACGTAGTCCTTGAACCGGCCCACGCTCAGCGACCAGATCAGCAGCGAGTTCGGCAACGGCTGGCCGGTGCGCGGGTGCTTCTCGAGGCGCGCGGTCGTGAAGTCGATCGGCCCTTGTCGGTCGACGCCGACGCCGAGGCGCAGCTGCGGCCACCGGCGGGCCAGGTCGACGACCTCGTCGCGGCGATACCGCGAGTCCATCAGGGCACACCGCACGCCGACGCTGCCGCGGCTCGCCCACACGTTGCGGAACAGCACGTCGCCCAGCTCCTCGAGCGTCGCGACCTGGCCGGCCGCCAGCAGCCAGCTTTCCTCGTCGTAGCCCCAGCCGCGCACGACGTAGTAGGCGCGGTCCTTCTGCACGTCGATGCCGGCGGTGGCGACCAGCACGTGGGGCGGCACCTGCTCGCCGCCGCCCATCGTCAGGCCGGGCACGATCGCGGCCGCGACGTTGTCGTCGGTCGGCGCCTCGACCTTGTCTTCCCAGACCTCGGCGAGCCAGCTGTTGACCCAGTTCATCAGCGAACTCGCCGGGTCGGCCTTCGCCTTCAGGAACTTGGCCGCGATCTCCCACCAGGTCAGCCACGGCGAGTAGGCCGCCCAGATGTGGTAACTCCGGTGGTCGGCTCGATCGCGATCGCGCTCGCCGCCGAGCCACGCCTCGGCCGTGTGGCCCTCGGGAATCCAGACCCCGCGCCGCAGCATGTCTCGCTTGGCCGTGTCCGGGATCGCGACGTTGCACCGGCTGCAGTGATAGGTGGCTGACCGCTCGCGCCGCATCTCCTTTGCCGTGCGAACGGTCGGCGGAATCCTGATCTGTTTCCATTCGAGCAGCTGCCACCAGTTACAGAATGGACAGGGCAGCCAATACCGCCGGCGATCGCCGTCGAGGAACTCGCGGTAGACCGTGCCGTCGCGGGTGGTGGGGGTCGACACGACGTAGGTCGTGGCGTTCCAGAACGTGCGCTGCCGTTCGCGCGCCAGGTCGAGCGGCGCGGCCTCGCGGCCTGACCACCCCGGATACTTGTCGACCTCGTCGCAGAACAGGTAGCGCACCGGCACGCTGGCCAGGTCGGCCGGTGATTGCGAGCTGCGCAGGTAGAGGATGCTGCGCCGGAACAGCATCTCGCGACGCTTCTCGTCGTGCGCGTGGTCCGTGCGCTGCTCGCGCAGCACCGGCGTCGCGTCGATCATCGGCACCAGGCGGCGTTCCTGCGTGGTCTGGATGTCGACTGCGCGCGGCACGACCAGCATCGCCGGCCCAGGGTCCTGCGCGATCGCGAACCCGATCGCGTTGTTGATGGTCTCGGTCTTGCCGATCTGCGTGCCCGCGACGATCGTGGTCTGGCGCACCCAGCCGATCGCCGCGTTGTCGAGCCACTCGCGGGCGTAGGGGGTGAAGTCGCTCGAGTAGCGGCCGCCGGCCGCGTTCACCAGAGGGTCGAGGAACCGGAACCGATCGGCCCACTCGGTTGGCGACAGGTGCTCGGGTGGACGCCAGGCATCGGCCTCGGCGCGGTCGATGCGCGGCGGCGTGGTCCACTTCGGATCGATGGTCATCGTCATGACGACAGCTCACCGTCGAGGTTCTGCAGCGCTGGCGGCGTGGGGGTGCTCTCGCTGGTCGCGACGAACTCGAGCAGCGCTTCCCGCACCAGGCGCAGGCCTTCCGATTCGATCTGCGCCCGGACCTCGGGCGCGGCCGTGACCGCGCCGGCGATCTGACGCGGCAACGCGAGGAACCGACGCGAGGCCGCGAACGCACGGCGTGCCCATTCGTCGACGACCTGGTCGCGCGGCATGAACTTGCCCCGCTTGACCTGCAGGTCGTGGATGCGGGTCAGTGCCAGCGCGCGACGGCCTTCTTCCTCCCAGTCGACACCCTTGGGCTTGTCGGTCTCGGCACCAGGTGCAGCGAACACGCGGCGGCCGTTCTTCTTCGGCAGCGAGGCGTTCCAGGTGCGCAGGCGCGCGACCCAGCCCTCGATCGACTCGTCGGCGGCCGGCATCGGTGCGCCACGGCGTCGCCACCGCTCGAGGGTTCGGCGCGAGCATCCGGCAGCGGCGGCGAGCTTGTCGTGGTCGAGCACGTCGTCGATCGGGTTCCTGACGGTCGGAAACGGCCATGCCGGCTAGCGGCGGGTCACTGGCCCCAGAACACGCCGCACGGGGCGATCGCGGCGCGGCGGCCGTGCGGCGGCGGCGACACGACCAATTGGGGGGCCGAAAACGCAGACAGGCCTCGACTCGCGACCCTCGTGGGAATCGCCCGACCCCCGGAGGGACCCGTGCCGGGGTGCCAAGGTGGCACACGGGCTTTCCTCCGTGCCGCGATGGCACGCGCGCCGTGCGGCTTCGGCGTATGTCTCGGCGAGGCGCGTCACTGCACACCAGGCGCGAGCCATCGCGTGTGCGTGGGGGCCGTCGCGCTGGTTCGCACCTGGGCCAGGATCGCGCGTGCCTTCGCGTGGGTGGGCTCGTGCCTCAACACGACAGCAGCAGCGAGGGGCATGCCGTAGTGCGCGAACCCCTCGTCGAACGTGCCACCCGTGCCGCCTAGCTCGGCGACGAGCCCCGAAGGGCAGCACACCCATCGACCACCGACCTGGCGCCACGCATCGTCGAGCACTCGCCGCGCTGCACGGATAGCCACGTCCCTCGCTGCCTGCAGGCCGAACTGCTCGCCCGCAAGGTCGAGGCCATAGGAGCCGAGGGCCTGCTGCCACGGGATCCAGCGACGCCCAGCGCCCAGGCGCGGGTCGTCGACGCGCACGTCCCAGATGTCGAACGCGGTCGCGCCGAGCTTGGGCACCAGCACCATCGCGACGCGCTGGGTGTAGTGCGCGCGCACCGCGCCGGCCACGGCTCGGTCCTCGAGGTCACGCCACACGTGCACGGCCAGGATGCCTTCCCATCCGACCGCGCGCGCCGCGAACGGCTCGGACGTTGACCAGCCCGGCCGCGTGGTCCACTGCAGCGGATACTGCAGGGCCTGCTGGCGCAGCAGCTGCTGCAGCGCCGGCGAGCCGGTGAGGCGCGCACCAGCGGTCAGCGTCGCGAACATCGCGTGCTCGACGTCAGGGCCCCACCAGCCCTGCGCATCCGCGACCGTCAGGTCGACCGGCTTGCCGAGCCGATCCGGCGAGACTCCGGTGTGCCAGTGCGGACGCCCGCCCCAGATCACGAGCTGCGGGTGTCGCGCTGGGTCGAGCTGCGAACCATCGGCCTCGCGATGGTGGCACGGCCTGGCGGCGAGCTTCAGGGCCGACAGGTAGGCGACGATCTCGGCGCCGACGCCACCAGGCAGCAGCGCCTCGCCGCGCGTGAACACGCTGTCCTCCTGGTCACCGGCCTGCGGGCTTGCCGACGCGGGCCCGCACACCGCGGGTTCGAACGTGTGCAGCCGCTGCACAGCCCCGGGCAGCATCGCCGAGGCCCACGTGCGCGGCACGAACGACGCCGGATACGTCGGGTTGCCGTTCGCCAACAGCCGCGAAACGCCCACGCCGGCGACGCCGATCTGTGCGTCGGCGACGACCGACCCGAAGTCGGCAACGCTCTGCAGCTTCGACGGCCACACGAACACGACCGGCAGCGCGCGCGCCTGGCCGTCGGCGAGCACCGTGCCAGGCGCCAGGAGCGGTCCATTGCCGCCCGGCACCGCGACGATCGCCGAGCCGAACGACAGGATGAAGCCGGCGGGGATCGTCGCGGCCATCGCCGGCATCGTCGGGTTGCTGGCGGTGACCATCACCTCGCCGCGGGCCCAGCCTGGCGCGTCCGGATACCACACCAGCCAGAGGTCGCACACGAGCATCGGCGCAACGGCTGGGCGTGCGCGAAGGTGCACGAGCCACCCGGCGCCGTCGGCGGCGAGCGACACGATCTGCAGCGGCGTGCCGGCGATCGACGCCCATCCGCCGAACCACGCCGCCGGCGACGACGGCAGGCCGCCGAGCGTCCACGCCGCCGGCCCGGCCGCGGCCAGGTCGACGGTCACCTTGCCGCCAGGCGGCAGCGACACCAGCACGTCGACGACGCGCGTGTCGACGCCCACGGCGCGCCCGACGACGAACAGCGTGTCGCCGACGCGGCCGACCTGGTGCGGTGGCGCGACGTCGACCGTGACACGCTTCCAGCCGGCGAACGGCGTGGGTGCCAGGTTCTCGATCCTCACGACCTGACCAACAGCAGCGCGCGCGAACGCGCACCACAACAGCAACGCCCAGACCATCGTCCTCATTGTCCTTCCTCGTTCAGTTACAGAAGTCACGCCTGGATATCCCAGGTGTTGAGTCTCTCGATTCGCGGTTCGGCCTCGTCGCCCCAGCCCCAGACCTCGATCAGCACGCCGGCCTGGATCAATTTGCGCGTCGTCGGCTGGGCCAAGGTCTTCGCGATGCGGCTCGCGATGTTGGAACGCGATGTGACCTGCACGAACAGCACCGCGCGCTTGTCCGGGTGCACCGCGACCAGGTCGATGCAGCCGAACAGGTCGCGCGTGATCGGTCCCTGCTGCCGCTCGGCGATGTCGACGATCCAGCCGCGGGCCTCGAGGAACCCGATCGTTCGGGTGGTGGGGGTCCACTTCACGCGCGCGCCCATTGGCCTCCGGAGAAAACGGGGCGCCGTGCCGGACCATGCAAACCGGCCCGGCGCCCCTCGGTGCGACGCCCGACACCCTGGGAAGGGCGCGCGCACTTAGTCGTGTTCATTCGGTGATCCTGCGTTCGAGTTCGCCCAGAGCGTGGCGTTCGCTCGGGATCGCGTGCCGCAGCTCCTCAAGCGACACCAGGTGCCGCTGCGCCGATCGCAGCAGAGCGGTGGCGATCGCCTCGTCCGTTTCCGATCCAGCAAGGAGCAGCTTGTGCGCGATCCGTGCCTGCTCGACGAGGGGAAGGGCGGCGCAGCGGCGCGCGACTCGCTCGTGTTCCGTGACGGTGCGCATGGTCAATCGCCGGCGTAGCGGCTCCCCTCGGGATAGACGTGCTCGCTGCGCGGGCCTGGCGCCAGCTCGGCCTCGATGCGCTGCACGATGTCGACCCGGGTCGCGCCGGCCTTCACCGACGCGGCCAGCACGGTCAGCACCTTGCGCAGGCGGGTCGATTCGGCCTGCTCACCCTGCAGCGCGACGCGGAGATCACGAACCTGGTTGCGCAGCTTGCCGATCTGCTCGACAGCGTCCAGCACGCCGCCGGCGGCCTGGCGTGGCTTGCGGTGCTTCTCGGCGTCAGGACAGCGCGACCAGTGCACGTCCTCTCGACGCACACGCAGGCCGTCCGCTTCCTTGGTGATGTTCGCGCCGGCCTCGAGGCAGATCGGGCGGCTCGCGGTCGTGGTGGCCCACTTGACGGACGCGCCGCAGGTGCACTCGCGCACCCGATTCGTGCAGCTGCGCAGGCCGATCGTCGCAGGCTCGTTCATCAGCACTTCTCCACGAACAGCGGCGCCGGGGGGCGGAGAGATTCGACCAGCTCGAACACGTGCCGTATCTGCTCCAGCTCAGCACGCACCGACTCCAGCGTTCGCGTGGCAAGCCATGGGGGCAGCTTCCGGCTATCGCCGCGCGCAACGTTCTGCAGAGCGTTGGTCAGCTCCACGGCACGGGCTCGAAGGTCCCGGTCGACGTCTTTGTTCAGCATCGTTGGCCCTCGCGCCGTTCGGCCTTCCGTCCGGTCAGCTGCTCCCAGCGCGCCACAATGACGTCGCACCACTTCGGCTCGATCTCGATCAGCCGGCAGCGGCGGCCGGCCTTCTCACAGGCGACCAGCGTCGAACCGCCGCCGCCGAACGGCTCGAGCACCAGCCCGCCCTTGTCGGTGCTGTTCTCGATCAGCTGCTGGATCAGGCCGACCGGCTTGCTCGCATTGTGTGGACGGTCGTCTCCCGTCGGTCGGTTGAACTCGAGCACGTTGCCCTTGTGCACCGGGCGCACGCCGGCTTGCTGCCGCGAGGTCATCGCCTTCTGCTCGGGCAGGTGCGCCGCGAACGCGATCAGCTCGTGGGTGTTCGCGTAGTTGCTGCCCAGGCCGGATCCGCGCTTGTTCCACACCAGCATGTTGCGAACGCGGATGTTGGTGCCCTTCAACGACTCCCACAGCGCGGCCCAGCTGCGCCAATCCGTGCACACGTAGGCGTGCCCAAACAGCTTCAACGCGGCCGCCATCAGGCGGCCCAGCTGCGCGAAGAACGGGCGCACCATCTTGTCGTCGGCGATGTCGCTGGCGACCCCGGTCGAGCTTCCGAAGATCGCGTACGGCGGATCCGTGACGACGGCGTCGAAGCGCGCACGGCCGATGAACGCGGCCGCGACGTCGCCAAACGAGTCCGCGCAGAGCACTTCGTGGTCGCCGCAGACCCACACGTCGCCGGCCTTCGTCTTCGGTTCCTTCGGCAGCTCCGGGATCGGGTCGTCGGCCTCACCGTTGGCCGGTTCGGTGGTGCCCTCGTCCTCGTCCTGCTCGTCGTCGTCCGGCGTCGACCGCGGAATATTCTCGCGAATATTTTCGGGCCGCTGCGGCGGCAGCCCCGAAGCGTCGTCGCCCAGCAGCTTGTCGATCTCGGCCTGCGTGAAACCGGTGGCGCCGAGCAGATCGTCGAGCGACGGGTCCGACAGCGCGGCCGCGAGCTGGTCAGGATCCCACTCGGCCAGCTCGGCCGTGCGGTTGTCGGCAACCGAGAACGCCCGGGCCTCGGCGTCGCTCATCGCGGTGACCGTGGCCGCGACGTGCGTCCAGCCGAGCATCTGCGCGGCCCGCATGGTGCCGTTGCCGGCCACGACCTGCATGGTCGAGCGCTGCACGACGATCGGCCGCAGCTGGCCGAACTGGAACAGGCTGGCCCGGATCGCCTCGAGGTTGCGGTCTCCGTGCCGGCGAGGGTTCGCCGGATCCAGCTTCAGCTCGGACACGGCGACCAGCGCCTGCTCGAGCTGCGGCGCGCCGTGCCAAACGCGCGCGGTGGTGGGGGGCTTCTTCGGCTTCTTCATGGGGTGGTCCGTTCGCGCGTCAGGATCTCGACGACGTGCGCGGGCGCCTTGCGGCCGGCCTGCGCGTAGATGCGCGCGAGGTCGTCGCGCGTCGGGCGGGCCGCTGGCGCGGCAGTCGCGGGCTTGGCCGCCGTAGCGGCGGCGTAGCGCGTGCGGGCCTCGGCGAAGGCCTCGGCACTACGGCGCGACGACGGTGCCGCGACGCCGAACAGCTCGTCGACCTGCTGGTCGGTCAGGCCGCGCGCGACCGCGCCGCGCACGACCAGGCGTCGCACTTCGTCGCGCGCCAGCTGGAACTCGGCCGCGACTTGGTCGAGCGAGCACCGGTCCGCGATCACGCGGCACGCCACCAGGCCCTCGAGGCGATCGCGCGGCATGGCCTCGGTCGAGGCGGCCGCGCGCCGGCGCAGCTCGGCGGTCCAGAGGTCGCGCCAGCTGCCATCCTGCAGCCAGGTCGTGGCGGTGCTGGGTGCCAGCTCGACGCCGTCCTGGCGGGCCGCCTGCGTGACGATCCACTCGACCGCGTCGTGGTCGACGTCGTGCAGCAGCAGGGCCAGCATGCGCCTGGCGGCCGGATTCCGCGCCCCGATGCCCAGGCGCCGGAGGTCGCGTTCACTGACCACGGCGGCCTCCTGGGCTCTGCTGCCGGCTCTGCTTCTGGTTCTGCTCGGCGCGAGCCGATCCCCCCTCCTGCCCAGGGAGGGGGGTAAGGGGGGTTACCTCACCTCTCCTCTCCTCAGAACGCTTCGGCGGAACGTTTCGTTGAAACGTTGCACCCGTGCGTTTCATCCGGTCGAGCGACCGAATCTGGTAGACGCGCGCGGGGGTCAGGCCGAACCGGGCCGCGACGGCCGCGACCGACTTGCCGGTGGCCAGCATGGCCAGGATGTCGACGTCGCGGTTCGGCTGTGGCTTGGTCGACTTGCCGCGTTGCGCGCCAGCCGTCACACGTGTGACGGGCTGTGTTACGGGTGGAACCACCACGGCCGGCACGGCGACCTGCAGGCAGCTGGCGCGACTCGCTGGGGGCTCGTGCAGCTCGGCACGGCCGCCGGCTGGGCCAGACGCGCCGCACCGCGCGCACTCCCAGAATCCGACGTCGTGCCAGCTCGGTACCCAGGCCCACTGGTGCCCGCGCTGGTCGCACTCGGCCATCGCCTCGACCGCGAAGACGTGGGTCAAGCGACCCCCTCGCCGCGGCCACGAGGCCCGGCCGGCGGTTTGCCTTCGCGCTCGGCCTTCAGCTGGCGGTGCAGCCGCACGCGCGCGGTCGAGGTCTTCACGCACCGCCAGGTCTCGTCCCACCCGGGCAACGTGATCGAGCCGTCGCCCTCGAGCACGATCAGGCCGACCACGGCCAGGTGCTCGAGGCCCGCGCGGAACTCGATCGCGTTCAGGGAGGGAGCGAAGGTCGCGAGGTAGCCCGCGTCGGCGTAGATCGACGCGAGCTTGCCGTCGCAGTCGTGCTCGGCGTTCACGGCCAGGACCGCGTGCCACAGCAGGGTCGCGCGCTGCTGCGCCGGCAGGCCGTGCGACGAGCCCACGGCGCGCAGGCGCGGCGAACACTGCAGCCGCACGTCCGACTTGAACCAGGTCAAGGTGCCCTCCTGGCCAGCTGCCACACGATCCAGATGATGGGTGGGCCGACGAGCGCGAGGATCACGAGCAGCACGCCGACGACGGTCCCGGGACCGCCCCGCCGCCGTTCGGCGTGCTGCTCGCTTTCGTGTTTGGTGGGGGGCAGCACGAACTCGCGCAGGCGTTCGGGCGGGATCCGCACCGGCAGGAACGGGTCGTCCGGGCGGAACGCTGGGTCGGCAGGCCGGTTGGCCTGCGCGCACAGCCAGCACCGCACCACGCGGCCGTTCGGCATGATCTGCCAGCCCGTGCCGGCGCAGTCGAGGTCCTGGCACCCGTTGTCGAATGCCGGGCCGTCGTCGTCGATGGGGGCGTGGCAGTTCAATCGACCCCCAGCTCAAGGCGAGCGGTCTCGTAGGCCTTCTGCAGCTCGACGAACGCCTCCTGTGTTCCGCCGCTGTCCGGGTGGACGTTTTTCGCGCGGGCTCTGAAGCGGGCGACCAGCACCTCGCGCCGTTCGTCGAAGGGCCGGTGGCGCAGATGCGCCGCGGTCGTGCGGTCGAGCCCCAGCACGTCCCACCAGGCCCGGTCGACGTCAGGCGCGGGCAGCGCCTGGTAGCCGGCGAACGCTGCGTCGAGGTCGCCGACGCCCCAGCGTTCCTGCCCGCGGATCGCGGCCAGGTGCATCCCGATCGCGCGCAGGTTCTCGCGAACGCTGGCCCATCGGTCGCACGCGAGCGCAATCCGGCGGCCATTGCGCTCGAAATAGGCGCACGCGCCGGCGTCCTCCGGCTCGGGTTGGCCGCCGCGCGGTAACCCGTCGATGCGCAGCGCCAGGTTGGTCGAGATCACCAGCTCGACGCCGCCCATGAGCTCGACCTCGCGCTCGATCTCGGCGCACGCGGTCGACACGGTTGCGCCCTTCCACAGCGGGTTGCGCTTGCGCTGGTGCCGCGGCGTCCGCGGCCTGCCGGCGGGCCAGTGCAGCGGCCACGCCATGCCGTTCTGTTGCGTGGTCGTCATGAGGTCGCCCCCGTAGCCTCGGGCTCGTTCCGCTTGCACACCTTCTCCCAGGCGGCCGCGACGTCGTGCGCGCCGCAGAAGCACGAGCAGCACAGGTTCAGCGTCTGCTGCGACGCCTCGGCGACGGCCGTGTCGCCGCGTGCATCGAACACCGACGCGAGCCGGTCGTTGCCGCCGAAGAACTGCGCCAGGCCGACGCGCTCGCGCACGGCGGCCTGGTTGACGACCATCTGGTCGACGCGCAGCCGGAAGAACACCGGGTTCACGGGGCCGCCGCAGGCATCGCACGGCCGCAGGTCGTCGAGCTTCAAGGTGCACCGCCTTGCGCCTTGCGCAGTTCGGACAGCTCGGCCTCGGCTACTTCGGCGCGCGTGCGCTGCTGCGCCGCCTCGGACGTGGCCGCGTCGAGGTCGGACAGCAAAGCCGTGCGCAGGGCGGCGATCTTCGCCTCGGCAGCTTCGGCGCGCGCGCGCTGTTGAGCTGCCTCGGACGTGGCCGCGGCAAGCTTCGGGTGCAGCTCGAGGTAGTCGAGGCTGGGATCGACGATCTCGTTCCGTGCGTCGAGCAGCACCTCCATCCCCATGATGACCCGCATCAGCGAGCCACGCTTGGCGCACGCCTGCAGGTGGTCGATCACCCGCCGGCAGGCATCGTGGTCGTTGATGTCGAAGGCCTGCTCGACCAGGCGCTGCGCGGTGGCCAGGATCGGCACGTCGGCGGCGGCGGCGTCCTTCTCGGCATCGTCGACCTCCATCGGCTCGAACCCGTAGCCGAGCGAGTCGAACGCGCGGTTGATGCTCCACGCGGCGTCGAGGTCCTGGCGCGACGCCTTCGCCATGCGCATGCCGCTCATGCGTCACGCTCCCCGCCGGCGGCGGCTTCCTTGCCCTTCTTCGCCTTCGGCCTCTTGCTCGTCGGCTTGGGCGGCTTCGGCCCGGCCTTCTTCGGGTTCAGCTTCGCGCCGGCGGCGTCGAGGTCGGCCTGCTGGCGCACCTCGCGCTCGACCTTGCCCCGGTCGACGCCCACCAGCGCGGCCAGCTCGGCCGGCACGGCGAACGTCTGCGGGTCGTCCAGCAGCAGGTCGGTCAGGATCGCGCACAGCTGCGGCACGCTGCGCTGGCGACACTTCCAGTCGATCCCCGCCGCGGTGGCGGCCGCGCCCCAGCGCTTGGCCAGCTCGTCGCGCTCGTGCCCGAACAGGTTCGAGCCGGCAAGGTCGATCCAGTGCGGCAGCAGCTGGAGGACGTCCAGCATCTCGTCCCCGAGGATCGCGCGCACGGTCGCGGCGTGCATCTCGTCGTTGACCGCGCGCAGGATCTCGCGCTCGCTGCGCGCCGCGACGTCCGCCTTGCTCGCCGCCGGCTTCGCGGGCTTGCGGAAGTCGTGCCCGGCCGCCTTCAGCGCGGCCTTCAGCTTCTTCCGCGGGAACCGCCACTCGGCCGCACCGTCGTGCGTCTGGCCCAGGACCCGGCCCTCGACGCCGGCGATGCCCTTGCGGCCGCCGAGCAGCTGGCGGTAGGTCCGCCGCTTCGGGTCGTCGTAGCAGACCTCCTCGAGCCGGACCGAGTCGATCGCCTGCGTCTTCGCCTTCGGCAGGACCTCGATTCCGGCACGTTCGGCGTCCTCGCGCGCGCGCTCGAACCCAGCGGCTCGCTTGGCCCCGAAGCACCCGCTGTCGGTGCACAGGTCCGCACCCTCGATGTCCTCGAACAGGCCCTTCTGGTTGCCGGTCCGCTTCGGGCACGAGCTGCACGGGCCGGCGGCCGGCACGAGGGTGCCGTCCGTCGTGTCGAACGGGGCCGCGTCGAGCCGCAGCATGTAGTAGCTCTGCACGACGTGCCGCGCCTCGTGGATCGGCAGCGGGCCGTTGCTGTCGCCGGCCAGCTCCTGGGCCGCGGCCGCCGCGACCTCGGGCGACGGGATCCGGGCGAGCAGCAGGGCGTGCGCGGCGGTCAGGCGGCCGGCATCGATCAGCTGCTGCGCTTCCTGCGGCAGGCGCACCAGCTGCATGCGGCCGTAGACGTAGCTGGTCGACTTGCCGACCTTGGCCGCCAGCTCGGCGACGTCGTAGCCGTGCTCGCGGTGCAGCAGGTCGAACCCGCGGGCTTCCTCGAGGATGCCCAGGTCCTGCCGCTGCAGGTTCTCGATCACCTGGACCTCGAGCGTCGCGCGGTCGTCGAGGTCGCGCACGATCGCCGGGATCGTGTCGAGGCCGGCGGCCGCCGCGGCGCGGAGCCGGCGCGCGCCCGCGATCAGCTCGTAGCCAGTGAGGCCGCCGGGCAGGTCGGCCACCGGGCGCACCAGGATCGGCTGCAGCACACCGAACTGCCGCACGCTGGCGGTCAGTTCGGCGAGCTGCGCCGGGTCGAACGACTTGCGCGGGTTGGTCGCGCTCTCGCGGATCGTCGCGAGCGGGATCGAGGCGAGCGTCACGAGACACCGCCTTGCGCCTGGCGCGTCAACAGTTCGATCGCGTCTCGAAGCGCGATCGCCTTGGCGAGCAGATCCAGCGTGCTTCTGTTCGCATCCTGCGCGCTCTTCTCAGCGGCAATCGACCGAGCCTTGTAGGCCTCGGCCTCGTCGAATAGGGCACGCAGATAGCCTGGCAGCTCGTTGATCGACTTGCCCAGGTCCACCCCGTTCTCGAGGATGAACTTCAGCAGATCCGCCAGCCGCCTGTCCTTGCCGCCAAAGATGGTGTGCGGCGGCGTCGTTGCGACTAGGGCGAGTTCGATCATCCGCCCTTCCAGAGCACTCTTCCGTGCCTTTCGCAGGAAGCTCGCTTCGACGACGAAGACGCCGACCGACCCACGCATCAACTCGATCCGTTGATCGAGGTCGCACGCCATCAAGTGGTCCCAGATCTCGGTTCCGGTCGCGGCCTCGCCCCTCGGCCAGCGGACCGCTGCATCGCGCAACTCACGACCCTTCGGGGTCAAGAGTAGCGCCTCCAGCTGCGCATCGACCGCGGCAGTGACGACCTTCGTTCCTTCTCTTACGACAACGCCGCCGACTTTCAGGGACTGGAGGAGCTTCTGCAGAACGAGCAGGTTCACGAGGCACCGCCTTGCGCCTGGCGCTGCTCGTCGTTCGATCCGCCACCATCCGCCACCGCGCCACCGGTCGCCGCGGCGGCGACTTTCATGTGCCGCCTGATCATGGCGTTGCCAGCCATCTGCAGGTCCCTCATCAGCTGCTCGGCCGACGAGCTGCAGCCGGACAGCGTGTTGCCAGCCCCTCGCAGGGCCCACCCGACCATGCCGGACGGGATCGACTCCCATCCGCCCGGCAGCGCGGCTTCGGCGGCCCGGAGTCGCTTGGCCAGCAACCCGATCCGATCGACAACGCCGAGGCCGGCGGGGTCCGGGTCCTGCGACGTGCGCGGCACCCCGGCCGAGTCCAGCAGGGCGTGCGCCTCGTCGGTCGCGCGCACCTTCCGACCCAGCCAGGTGTGGTGCTGCTGTCGCTCCTCCTCGAGCATCTTCCTGGTGTCCGTCACAGCGGCGGCGAACCGGCGATGCCTGGCACCCAGCTCGGCAATCCGGTCGACCACCGCGGGCTTCTGGCCGGCCGGCGTGCCGGGCAAGTCGCGGCTCGCGCCGGCGGCGTCCAGCGCCTGGTGCACCGCCTCGAGGTCCGCCTGGCGGTCGAGGTCGCGGCGTTCGGCAGCGCGCCTGGCTTCGTCGCGTTCTTCGCACGCGAGCGCCGCACGGCCTGACGCGGCCTCGACCAGCTGCATCGCCGAGTCGAACGCCTGGCGCGCCTCAACGAGCCGACCGCGCTCGTGCGCCACGTCCACCGGATGCACCGTCGCCACACCCCGGGCTGCCAGCAGGTCGATCTGCTCGAGCAGGTTGGCCCATCCCTCGGTCCCGCCGTGGTTCTGCACGGCCCACGTGCGAAGGTCATGGATGCTATGCACGGTGCACCCCCTCGGCGGTGGCCACACGAATGGCCACAAGGTGCCACTTCGAACGCCCGCCGACCGGTCGGCGAGGCGGGTGGTTCGGCGCGCCGTTCAACGATCGCAAGGTGCGATCGGATCGAGCGCTACGCGGATCGGCGACGCGCAACGTGCGCGTGCCGCGACGGTCGCGGTCGGCCTGCACAGGGTTTTGAAACCTGTGCGTCTGCCGATTCCGCCACTCCGGCACGGAATGGGGGCGGGGAGCGTAGGAGCCGGATGCGGTCGAGGCAAGCGCGCAGCCGCCGCGTTCAGTCGTGCAGGCGATGCCGGCCCGGTGCTTCCCTGGTGACGAGGCCGAGCCGTTCTCCGGCTTCGAGCACGAGCCGGGCGTCGTCGAGGTCGGTGCCCAGGCGCTGCACCAACGCGAACAGCAGGGCGTCGGTCGTGACCGTCGCCGCTGGGCCGCCGAGTTGCGCGAACAGCCGCGCGAACAGCTGCGGATCCGGCACCGCGTCGATCGCGGCGGTCGCTGCGGCTTCGTCGAATGCGTTGGCGCCGCTGCAGCACGGCTCGATGTTGGTGCCGCAGCGTTCGCACTGGCCGTGGCCGTGCACCGGCACCGCAGCGCCTTCGTGACCGCAGTACGAACACCGCACCTTGGTCACGGGCCCTCGCTCACGACATCGTGACGACGAGTTCTTCGTCGACTTCGCTCTGCAGCAACCGCTGGATCGCCATCAGCGTGCCGCTGGTCGAGCTGGGGCAACTGCCGCATGCGCCCTGGTATCGGATGAACAGCGTCTTGCCCTCGAGGCCCATCACCTGCAGGCCGCCGCCGTCGCCGGCCAGCGCCGGGCGCACCCGGTCGTCGAGCAGCGTGTTGATCTTCGCCAGCATCTCGGGGTCGCCACCCTGCGGCAGCCGCGCCAACGGGTCGTCGTCCTCCGCGGCGGGTGCGGCCGCGGCTTCGTCGGCCACGATGTGGCTCTCCAGCAGGCGGGTCATCTGTTCGCACACGGCGCGCCAGTCGGCCTGCGCCGTCATGCTGAC
Source organism: Planctomycetota bacterium (assembly GCA_016794485.1). GTDB lineage: Bacteria > Planctomycetota > UBA1135 > UBA1135 > UBA2386 > UBA2386. Next base: position 25,860 of record JAEUHV010000081.1, on the reverse strand, counting down.
GGTCACGAAGTTCTCGCAGAAGAACAGGGTCTCCACGCCCGGGATCGCGAACATGCCCTGCGCCAGCACGTCGTTCCTGGCCTGCTCGGGCTTGGCATACGCGAGCGTGTGGCCCTGCACGAGCGGGCGATCGACCAGGAACTTGAAGGCGTTGGGGTTCGGCGTCGGCTGGATGCTGGTGACTTTCATGCGGTGGGCGAGGATAGCGGGGAACGGCGGCGGGCGCGCGCATGGGCCATGCCGATGCTGCGCACAAGGTCAGTGCAGCAGGGGATCACCGGTTCCGGCGGGGCCGGTGGTGACGAAGGCGGGCCGCCAGAGGCCGCCGGCACCGGCGTGGTCGACGACACGCAGGGCCACGGTGTGTCGCCCGGGAGCCAGGGACTGGCCGAGTTCGACGACCTGGCGTTCGAGCCAGATCGTGTGCTGCTTGGCCGGATCGCCGGCCTTGGCGATCGGCTTGCCGTCGAGCCACAGTTCATAACTGTCGTCGACGCCTTCGAGCACGAGCCGCGCGTCCTTGCCGGCGAACGTCGGCGGCACCTCGACCGTGACGCGGTACCAAGCCGTGCCGGTGTAGTGCTTCAGGTCCTCGCCCTGGTTCTCCCAGTGCGAGCCGGCGCGCAGGTCGCGCCACGGGGCTGCGGTGGCGTCGTGGTCCGGAGCGAACCACTGGCCGGCGCGGCCCTGGTCGTCGGGGTCGGTGCGGAAGCGCCAGGTCGGCAGTTCGACCTTCGCTTCGGTGAGCTTGGCGCGCAGGGCGGCGATCGTCGCGGCCGACAGCGCGCGGCGTGGCTCGGGTCCCGAAGCGACGTGCTGCTGCAGCAGGTGCTGCACATGGAAACCGAGGCTGTGCAGCCGGCCCTCGAGCCGCAACGTCGTCACCATCAGGCGGCCCTTGCCGAGCCGCGTCTCCGCGGCCAGCGCATGGAACCGGACCTCGGGGATGTCGTGCGTCTCCCAGAACGCGAGGAACGGGTCGAGTTCGTCGTGCCACGCGGCGAGTGGCAACACGCGGCCGGTCTCGAGGTCGAAGCTGCACAGGTCGAGCAGCATCGCGGCGGGCACGCTCGCGTGGACCGGGTGCGGCGGCGCGAACGGCGCCCCGCGCAGGGACCACAGGGCTTCCGTGCGGGGCGAACCCGGCCGATCGCCGGCGCACAGCAGGACGCGTTCGCCGGCTTCGATGCGGTCGAGCAGTTCGGGCGTCAGCCGATCGACCACCTGCGGCCCGCCGCCGCGGTAGCTCCACTGCGGCACGAGCCAGAGGTCCCACGCATTGCTCGCGGTGTGGGTGCCGGTGAGCTTCGCGTGCAGGCGCACCCGTTGGAGTTGGCCGCTGGTCGGCGTGGCCGGTGTGTCCGGGAGCGGCTCGGACACGGCGCCGGCCGCCACGTGCACCCGTTGTCGCACCGCGGTCGTCGCGTCGTCGAGCCACAGTTCGACCTCGCCGTCCAGGTCGCCGACACCGGAGTGGGCGACGCGAACGCGCGGCAGCCTGCCGCCGCCGGGCACGCTGCGCTGGTCCCAAGTCGCATCGAGGCACAGCATCGTGTCGCCGTGCCAGGCCCACTCCGCGGGCGTCCACTTCGGCTGGCCGACGTCGTCGTCGAGGCCCATGCGCGCTTTCGCGAAGTCGCGCGCCACCGACACGACGTAGCCCGCGGCCGGAAGCTGCAGCCGCAGCCGTTCGATCTGGAACTTGCGGTTCCGCATGGCAAACGCCAGCGACTCGGGCCGCAGCGACGCCAGCGTGTCGGCGCCGAACCGTTGCACGAGCCACGCTTCCGCCGGTTGCTGCGCGGTCCAGCAATCGGGCCGCCACCAAGGGGCCGTGTCGCCGTGTGCCGCACGCCACGCGGTCGAATCGACCCAGGTGTCGGCGGCGATGCACTCGCCGAGCAGCAGCGGCTTCTCGCCCTTCTCGGCGATGTGGCGGGCGAACTCGTCGAGCCGGCCGGGGAACCACGAGTTGTTGCCGTACGGATGCTCGTCCCAGAAATCGGTCACGCGCTGCCAGCCGATCCACGAGCTGTCGTCGACGACCAGCGTGTCCGGCACCGCCGCCTTGCACGCGTCGTAGAGCGCTCGAACGACGTCGAGGTCGGCGCCGTGCCCGGTTTCGCAGGTGATGCTGCGGAACGCGACCGATGGATGGCTGCGGTCGTGCCGGAAGAACTCGGCATACTCGGCGAGCAGTTCCTGCTTGTGCGCCTGGTCCATCTGCGGGTGCCAGGTCGGGTACTCCTGCCAGAGCAGGATCCCGAGTTCGTCGGCGAGGTCGTAGACGCACTTCGGCGGCACCCAGAGGCAGCACTTCACCGTGTTGAAGCCGCGCTGCCGCGCGCGCGTGAGCTGCTCGCGCCAGTAACCCGGGTCCGTCGGCGGGGCGAGGTGCGGCGGCGAGTAGCCCCAGTGCAAGAGGCCGCGCACCTGCAGCGGTGAGTCGTTCCACAGCACGCGCGTGCCGTCGGCGACGAGTTGTCGGAATGCGAACCTGGTGTCGAGGCGATCGAGCTCGCGCGCGCCGTCGAGCAGCCGGAACGATGCATGGTGCCGGTTCGGCGTCGTCGGCGACCAGGGTGACGGGGACTGCACCTTGGCCGTGCCCTGGGCCGAGCCGGAGGCAACGGGCCAGGTGGCGGCGAGCCGTTGTTCGTCGTCGATCTGGATGGCGACCTGCAGCGACCGGCCATCCCCGCCGAGCACCGGCACTTCGCAGCGCACCGAACCCTCGGCTTCGCCCCATGCGAACACCGCCAGCCGATCGAACACCGGACCGTCGTCGCGGCACAACGTCACACCTTGCCAGATGCCGCCGAAGTGCGGCTGCACGATCGGCAGGAAGCCCTGCGTGTTGTGGCCGACCTTCTCGTCGACGCGCACTTCGAGCACGTCGCTGCCGTCGTGCTTCATCGCCGCCGACACGTCGACGCGGAACGGCGTCCAGCCGCCGAGGTGTTCGCCGAGCTTCGTGCCGTTCACCGTGACCGTCGCGTGCGTCGCGACCGCGGCGAACTCGAGCCGCGTGTGTGCGGTCGGCTTGCCGGCCGGCAACGTGCGGCGGTAGATCGCGACGCCGTCGAACTCGATGCCGAGAGCCGTCTCGAACGCCGCCGGCACGGCCACGTCGCGCCAACCGTTCGCGTCCGCTTCGGGCCGGACCTGCCAGGTGCCGTCGAGCGGCACCCGTTGCTGGGCGACCACGCTGCCGAGCAGGAGAACCAGGACGAGTGCGCGCATCGCGGCCTCCGTCACAGCCGGTACACGGCCGCGAGTTTCTGTTCGAGGTGCTGCAGGAACGGTGCGGGTGACAGCGGCGCACCGGTGACCAGCCGACACAGCTCGGCCGGGGAGTGCCGGCGGCCGTGGCGGTGGATCTGCCGCCGCAGCCATTCGCGCAAGGTCGCGAACTGGCCGCGTTCGACCAGCGCAGCCAGGCCGCCCAGCGCCTTGTCCGCCGCCGCGGTGAACTGCGCCGCGTACAGGTTGCCGAGCGTGTAGGTCGGGAAGTAGCCGAACAGGCCGCACGACCAGTGCACGTCCTGCAGGCAGCCGTGTTTGTCGTCGGGTACTGCGATGCCGAGGTAGTCGCGGTAGAGGCGGTTCCACTCGCCGGGCAGGTTGGCGACGCCGAGCTGGCCGTCGATGAGCTGTTGTTCGAGTTCGAAGCGCACCATCACGTGCAGGTCGTAGGTCGCCTCGTCGGCCTCGACACGGATCAGGCTCGGCTTCACGACGTTCACTGCGCGGAACAAGTCGTCGGCGGTGGCGTCGGCGAACGTGCCGAGCTGCTTCTGCGCCACCGGCAGGCACCAGCGCCAGAACGCCGCCGAGCGGCCGACGTGGTTCTCCCACAACCGGCTCTGGCTCTCGTGGATGCCGAGCGAGACCGCCTCGCCGAGCGGCGTGCCGAAGTGGGTGTCCTCGAGCCCTTGTTCGTACAGGCCGTGGCCGCCCTCGTGCATCGTCGAACCGAGCGCGTCGAGCACCGCGTCGGGCCGGAAGCGCGTGGTGAGGCGAACGTCGGCGCCGACACGCGTGCAGAACGGATGCGCGCTGCGGTCGAGCCGGCCGCGCGCGGGGTCGAAGCCCATCGCGGCCAGCACCGCGCGCACGAACGCCTCCTGCTTGCTTTCGTCGATCGGCTGGCGCGCGAAGCGGTCGTCGGGCCGCGCGCCACCGCGCAGCTTGTCGCGCAGCGCCACCAGGGCCGTGCGCAGCGGCGCGAACAGGGCCCGCAGGTCGGCGGCGTTCATGCCCGGCTCGTAGAGGTCCGCCAGCGCGTCCCAGCGCGCCTGGCCGCTGGTCTTGAGGCAGTCGGCCTTCTGCTGCTGCAACGCCACCATGCGTTCGAGCCAGGGACGGAACTGGTGGAACGAGTCCTTGGCCCGCGCCGAGGCCCACGCCTGCTGCGCCTTGCTCTCGACCTCCGCCAACTCGGCGACCAGGCGGCCGGGCAGCCGCGTGGCGCGGGTGTGGTCGCGCCGCCATTCGCGCACGTTCGCGTGGCGATCGGCGTCCTGTTGCACGCGGGGGTCGCTTTCGCACGCGGCCAGCCAGTCGGCCACGCGGGCGTCGACCATGCGTTGGTGCTGGAGTTCGGCGAGCTGTGCCAGCTGTTCGGCGCGGCGGTCGCCGGCCCCGTGCGGCATCTGGGTTTCCTGGTCCCAGGCCAGCAGGGCCGCAGTCGAACCGAGCAGGGAAGTCGCACGCAGGTGGGCGTGCAGCGCGTCGTAGGCGGTTGCCATCGGGGCCGGACGCTACTGGAGGCGCGCGACGCATGCGATCGTGGGGCAAGGCAACCTTCCTGGCCGATGGCAACTGCCTTGGCGAGGGGGGGACTGGCCGCACCGCCGCGCCCGGCTACGCTGCCGCGCCATGGTCGACCGGAACTCGTTGCGGGTTTCGTTGCTGGGTGGTGCCAGCTGCCTCGTCGTCGGCCTCGGGCTCGGTCTCGCCTGGCCGCGCGCGGCACGCGAGCAGCCGTGGCAGGATCCACCCCCGGCGCCGGCTCTGGCTTCGGGCCGGAGCGAGAGCGAGGGCCTGCCGTCGTTCGCGCCCGTGGTGCGCGCGATCGGTCCAGGCGTGGTGACCGTGCAAGCACTGCGGTTGGCCAAGACGACCCAACCGCGGCCGCGCGAACGTTCCGGCTCGGGCTTCGTCGTGCAGGCGAAGGGACTCGTGCTGACGAGTCGCCACGTCGTGGTCGACGCCGACGACGTCGAGGTGATCGTGCCCGGCCATGGCCCGTTCGTCGCGGAGATCGTCGGCGAGGACCGCGCGACCGACCTGGCGTTGTTGCGGCTGGTCGATGCGCCCGACGATCTGGTGGCGCTGCCGCTCGCCGACGGCAACGACCTGCAGGCCGGCGACTGGATCGTCACGGTCGGCAATCCGCTCGGCCTCGCGCAGACCGTGACCGCGGGCATCGTGAGCTTCGTCGGCCGACACCTGATGCACAGCGACTGTGCGTTCACCAACGACTTCCTGCAGATCAGCGCGCCGGTGAATCCCGGCAACTCGGGCTGCCCGGTGGTCGACCAGCGCGGCCGCGTGGTGGGGGTGACCACGCAGGCACCGGTCGAGGCGCAAGGCATCTCGTTCGCCGTACCCGGCCACTCGGTGAAGTGGGCGTTGTCGCAAATGCAGTCGTGCGCCGACGGCCGCGTGCGCCGCGGCTTCCTCGGCATCCAGTTCGCGAGCGTGCGCGGCGTCGACGACAGCGGCAACGGCCTCGACGGCGCCGTGGTGACCCAGGTTCTCGACGGCCAGCCGGCGCAGCGCGCCGGATTGCTGAGCGGCGACATCGTGCTCGGGGTCAACGGCGTACCGGTGCGCGACGCGCAGTCGTTGCACGAGTGCATCGTGCGCACCCCTCCGGGTACCCAGGTTGCGCTGCAGGTCCTGCGCCAGGGCAGCCTGGCCGACCCGATCGTCGCGGTGCTCGGCGAAGCCGACGTGCGGCCGCCGGGCTAGCCGCCGCGGATCTCGCGGGTTGGTGGCTTGGCCGCGGCGCCGCCTTCGGGCAGCATGGGCGTCCCGTCGTGAACTCCGCTCTGCCCGATCCCGTCGCGTTCCTGTCGTCTGGCCTCGTGCACCAGTTCGGCAATCTGCTGTTCACGATCCAGGGCCACGCGGTCGTGCTCGACGGTGACTCGCTGGAGCGCGGGCGAACCGCGATCACCGCGGCGTGCGCGCGGGGGGCGGCCTGCCTGCAGCTGTTCCGCCACCTGCTCGGCGAACCCGGCAGCAGCTGGCTGCCTGCGGCCGACGCGACCGGGCAACTGCTCGAATTGATGCGGGTGCCGGTGCGCGAAGCCGGCCACACCCTCGACCACCGGTGCCCGGGCGGAGCCGGTGGAAAGGTCGAATTGGGGGCGTTCGTGCCTGCCCTGGTCGGCGCGGTGCAGGCGGTGCTCACGGTGGTGCCGCACGGGGTCACGGGCCACATCCACGTGGTGGTCGCCACCGATGGGACCCACGCCCACGTGGCGGTCACGTTCCGGACGCCCAGCGGCAGCCTGCCATTTCCCCTTGCCATCGACGCGGCCGCCGCGACCGTGCGGCACATCGTGGCGGCGGAGCGGCACGGTGTCCGGGTGCTCGGGCACGGCACCACGCTCGAGGTAGCCGTGCCGACCGTGTCGGATGCCATGCAAGCTTGAGCCCGCCTTCACGGAATCTTCTCGATTCACGGTAGCTTGTCTCGCGGTTCCCGAAGCCGACCCAACCGCACCCTACCGTGGCCAAGCCCAAGATCCTGGTCGTAGAAGACGAGCCCGACATCCTCGAGGTCATCACCTACAACCTCGAGCGCGAAGGCAACAAGGTGATCGCCTGCCGCAACGGCGAGCAGGGACTCAGTCGCATCCGCACCGACAACCCCGACCTGGTGATCCTCGACCTGATGCTGCCCGGCATGGACGGCGTCGAGGTGTGCCGGCAGGTGAAGTCCGATCCGGTCACGCGCGCGATCCCGATCATCATGGTCACCGCCAAGGGCGAGGAGAGCGACATCGTGCTCGGCCTCGGCATCGGCGCCGACGACTACATCGCCAAGCCGTTCAGTCCGCGCGAACTGGTCGCACGCGTCAAGGTCGTGCTGCGGCGTGGCCCGCTGAAGGACCAGAGTGGCGGTGGCGAACGCGTCGTTCGTGGCCAGCTGGCGATCGACCTCGGCCGGCACGAGGCCAAGATCGCCGAGCTGCCGGTGACCCTGACACCGACCGAGATGCGGCTGCTGCACTTCCTGGCGTCGCACCCCGGGCGTGTGTTCCCGCGGGCCCACCTGCTGAGCCGCGTGATCGGCGAAGACGCCATCGTCACCGACCGCAACATCGATGTGCACGTGCGGGCGCTGCGGCAGAAGCTTGGCGACCACGGGGCCTGCATCGAGACCGTGCGCGGCGTCGGGTATCGTTTCGCCGATGCCGCCGCCAAGTGAACGGAAGCCGGTCCTGCACCGGCCATGGGTCGCGCCATGACCGTTCTCGCCGTGGTGCTGGCGGTGGCCCTCGCCGCCGCCTTGCTGGCCTGGACCCGCGCGCGCCGGGAAGCGCTCGCTGCCGGGGCCGGGCTCGCCGAACTCAGGCACGTGCTGCAGCGCGCCGAGACCGACAGGAGCCGGTTGGTGGCAGCCCTGGAAGGCGCCAGCGATGGCCTGATGGTGCTCGATGCCGACGGCCGGATCGTCGCCGCGAACGCGGTGGCGTCGCAGTTGGCGCACCTGTCGGAGCACCTTGCCGGCCGTTCGCTCGTCGACGTGTTGTCGTGGCCGGGCCTGCAGCGGGCGCTGCTGGCGACGCTCGCCTCGGGCCGGTTGGAGACCTTCGAACTCGACGCCGACGCGGGCGGCGGCCGCGTGCTGCTGGTGCGGGTGCTCGGCATGAAGGGGCTCGGGGCCGTGGTCGGAATCGACGACCAGAGCCGGTTGCGGCGGCTCGAGTCGCTGCGGCGTGACTTCGTCGCCAACGTGTCGCACGAATTGAAGACGCCGCTCGCGGCGATCCAGGGATTCGTCGAGACGCTGCAGGACGATCCGGACATGCCGGTTGCGACGCGGCTGCGGTTCCTCGACCGCATCGCCGTGCAGACGGCGCGGCTGGCGACCCTGGTCGCCGACCTGCTCACCTTGTCGCGGCTCGACGACGAAGGACGCACGGTCGGCGAGGCCGAACCGGTCCACGTGCAGACGGTCGTCCAGGACACCGTGCGCGACCTCCTGCCGTTGGCGGAGAAGCGCGCGGTGCAGCTGCACCCCGAACTGCCCGAGCCGGCCCTCCTGGTCGCCGGCGAACGTGAGGCGTTGCGGCAGGTCGTCGGCAACCTGGTCGACAACGCGATCAAGTACACGCCGAGCGGCGGCCGCGTCGACGTCGTGCTCGCGGCGCGCGGCGAACGGCTGCGCCTGGAGGTGCGCGACACCGGCATCGGCCTGTCGCCCGAGGACTGCGACCGCGTGTTCGAACGGTTCTACCGGGTCGACCGCGCCCGCTCGCGCGAACTCGGCGGCACGGGGCTCGGCCTGTCGATCGTCAAGAACACCGTGAAGGGCCTCGGCGGCGAAGTCGGGGTCGAGAGCGAACTCGGCCGCGGCAGCACGTTCTGGGTCGAGCTGCCGGTGGTGCCGCCGGCAGCCGCCGGCGGCTAGGGCTCACTGGATCACGCCGCCGCGCGCGGCGAACTCGGTGTTCTTGCCGGCCATGCCTTGCTTGGCGTACTCGCGCACTTCCTCGGTGATCTTCATCGAGCAGAAGCGCGGTCCGCACATCGAACAGAAGTGGGCCACCTTGGCGCCGTCCTGCGGCAGTGTCGCGTCGTGGTACTTGCGCGCGGTCTCCGGATCGAGCGCCAGGTTGAACTGGTCCTCCCAGCGGAACTCGAAGCGTGCCTTGCTCAAGGCGAGGTCGCGGTCCTTGGCCCCGGGGTGGCCCTTGGCGAGGTCGGCGGCGTGCGCGGCGATCTTGTAGGCGATGACGCCCTGCTTCACGTCTTCGCGGTCGGGCAGGCCGAGGTGCTCCTTCGGCGTCACGTAGCACAGCATCGCCGTGCCGAAGCTGCCGATCATCGCCGCGCCGATCGCCGAGGTGATGTGGTCGTAGCCGGGTGCGATGTCCGTGGTCAGCGGGCCGAGCGTGTAGAACGGCGCCTCGTGGCAGACCGCGAGCTGGCGGTCCATGTTCTCCTTGATCAGGTGCATCGGCACGTGGCCCGGGCCCTCGATCATCGTCTGCACGTCGTGGTCCCACGCGATCCTGGTCAGCTCGCCGAGGGCCTCGAGTTCGCCGAACTGGGCGGCGTCGTTGGCGTCCTGGATCGAACCGGGCCGCAGCCCGTCGCCGAGCGAGAACGACACGTCGTACTTCTGCAGGAGCCGGCAGATCTCGCGGAAGCCGGTGTAGAGGAAGTTCTCTTCGTGGTGGTGCAGGCACCACTTCGCCATGATCGAGCCGCCGCGCGAGACGATGCCGGTGACGCGGTTCGCGGTCAGCGGCACGTGCCGCAGCAGCACGCCCGCGTGGATCGTGAAGTAGTCGACGCCCTGTTCGGCCTGCTCCTCGAGCACCTCGAGGAACATCGCGAGGTTCAGGTCCTCGACCTTGCCCTGCACGCGTTCGAGTGCCTCGTAGATCGGCACGGTGCCGATCGGCACCGGGCTGTTGCGCAGGATCCACTCGCGCGTCGCGCGCAGGTTCTTGCCGGTGCTGAGGTCCATCACCGTGTCGGCGCCCCAGCGGATCGACCACTGCAGCTTCTCGACTTCCTCCTCGATCGACGAGCCCAGCGCGCTGTTGCCGATGTTGGCGTTGATCTTCACCAGGAAGTTGCGGCCGATGATCATCGGCTCGACCTCCGGGTGCTTGCGGTTGGCGGGGATGATCGCGCGGCCACGTGCGATCTCGCTGCGCACGAACTCGGGGTCGCAGTTCTCGCGGATCGCGACGAACTTCATCTCCTCGGTGACGATCCCGCGCCGCGCGTAGTGCATCTGCGAGAAGTTGCGGTCGCCGCGCTGCACGCGGGCGTCGATCCAGGGCTGGCGGCGTTTGGGAACGCCCTGCAGCGGCGAGTGACCCTGCGGGCCGGTGGTGTCGTAGACGCGCACCACGTCGCCGTTGGTGAGGTGGATGTCGCGCGCGGGCACGGCGAGTTCGCCGACTTCGACCTTGTGTGACCGCGGGAAGGACTCGGACAACGGGCGCAGGCCCGGATTCGGGATCGTCGACATGCTGCTGTTTCCTACGCCGGTACGAGCCGGATCAGGTTCGAGGGGTGCATCTCAGCCCGCTTCGGCGGGCGCCCCCAAGCAGTGGGGTGAACAGGATCGGGCAGGAACGCGCGGCTGGCAAGAGCCAAGATCGAGCGCGTCGGGGCCCGGCGTGGCGCGACCTACTTGCGTTCGCCGCCGGGACCCGGGATCTCGACCGGCGGCCGCGGGCCGGTCACGGGAGCCACACCGGGGCCATTCGGAGCCTCCGGGTTCGTGGCCGGGTTCGGTTGCACTGCGCCCGGGGTGGGCGGGTGCAACGGTTGCAACTTGAACACCACGCGCAGGTCGTCGGGCACCTTGTCGCCGAGTGCGTCGATGGCACGGCGCGACCAGTGCATCGACTGCGACGCCTCGGCCGCGTTGGCCAACGGGCTGTTGCGGAAGAACATGTGCACCACGAACATCGCGAACAGGACCACGCAGGCACCGGTGGCGATGCCGACGACACCGCCACCGAGGCGGTCGAAGAATCCGAGCCCTGCCTTCCGGGCGAGCTTCTGCACCAGGATCGCCAGCAGGCTCAGGGCCACGAGCACGGCGACGAACAGCAGGGTGTAGGCGAGATAGATCGTCGTCTCCGACGCGGTGGTGCCGCCGTCGACCGTGCCGCCGGCCGGGGTGCCGGCCAGCAGCGTCGCGAGTTCGTTGCCGAAGCGCCCGGCCACGACATAGGCGGCGACCAGGATCGCGATGCGGCTGACCTGCCAGATGAGGCCCTTGAACAGGCCGATCACGCAGAACACCGCCAGCACGCCCAGCGCGGTGTAGTCCACGTAGCCCAAGTCCTGGACGAGTTGGAGGGCTCCCTGGTTCGTCGACGCCTGACCGATGGCGTCCTGCGGCAGCAGGTTCACCCGTGCATCATGCCCAGCGCGCGGCTGCGGCGCGAGCCCTCGGTCCGCGGCGGTTGCTTTCGGCTGGACTTGGCGCGACCCTTGCCGATTGCATGACCGAGCAAGAGGCCGAGCCCGAACGCGTCGTCGCCGAGCTGGCGCAGATCCTGCAACAGGAGCCGCGCCTGCGGGCCGAACTGCTGCGAGCCCGCCGTGAGTTCTTCCCGGCCGGAGCCGACGGCTCGACCGCCGTCGTTCCGGGCGCCGCCGACGCGGCCGAACGGCGCTTCCACGAGTGGTTCCTGCTCGAGCGGGAAAGCGACGTGCTCGCGGGCGTGCCGCGCGATCTGCCGCCGTTCGATGTGCTCGCGGAGACCCTGCCGGAAACGCTGGTGGGGGTGTTCGTCGTGCAACCCAACGTCGGCGGCGCCGTCGTCGCCCGCGACCTGCAGGACGGCAGCGACCTCGAACTGGTGGTGCCCCCGGGCACGCTGCAGGCCGGCGACATGCTCGTCGGGCGGATCTACGAAGTGGGTGGTGGGCGTTGGCTGCCGTCCACGGCGTTGGCGATCTTTCGTCCGGGAGTCGAACTCGCGCAGGCGTTCCAGCGTGACCTGAAGCGCCTGCAGCTCGAACGTCGCCTGTTCCAGGTCGAGCTCGAGCACCTCCTGCTGCATCGGCACCGGGCGGCGCCGCAGACGGGCCTGCAGGCCGTGGCAGCCGTGGTGCCCGCCGCCGTCGCGTCGCCGGCGGTGCCGCTGGAGCATCTCGAAGCCGACCTCGAGCGCGTGCTCGCGGCGGCCAACAGCGATCTGTCCGCTGCCGACGTGAGCCAGCAATTGGCGAACGCAGCGCGGCCAGGGCCACTGCTCGGACCGTGGCTCGACCAGCTCGCATTCGACACGGTGGTCGACCTGGACCGGGTGCGGAGCCTCATGCTCGAGATCTGGAACGCGCACCACGTCGGCGAGCCGCCGGCCGCCGAGGTCGATCCCGGCACGGCGTTGCCCGGCGAGACGCTCGGCGAGCGGCTGGTGCGCACGCTCGACGAAGGCCTGTCGCAGAAGCGCGACGTCGGCGAGATCTTCGCGCAGCTCGAGCGCATGGCCGGCATCGAGCCCGATCCCGAGGACGAGGACGACGCCGCCTTGCTGCGTCCCGCGGCTGCGAACGCCGACGACGACGAGCCTGCCGACGACACGAGGGCGTTCGACGACGACGAGGACGATGCGGACACCGACCCGCTGCCGCCAGCGCGCGGCGAGGACGACGCCGGCGACGGCGACCTCGGTCCCCTGGTCGAGGAGTACCTCTGGGAGCGGCAGCGCAGCGCCGACCCGGCCGCCGCCCCGTTGCGGCTGTTCGCCGAATTGCAGCAGAACGCGCCGCTGCCGCACCGCGACCTCGAGCAGGTGACGACCACCGACCTGATGCGCCTGTTGCTGCACGTCTACCTCGGCAGTTCCCCGCCGCAGCGGGCGAACGCCGTGCGGGCGGCGTTTGCCGAGGTGCGCGCCTTCTACGAATGGGCCACCCGGGAGCAGGAACTGTCGCTCGGCGACGTGCCTGGCGGTTGCCAGGGGCCCCTGCTCGACCAGCTCGAGCGGCTGCAAGCGGCGGGGATCGGACTCAGCAGCCAGGCGACCGGGCGCTTGCGGCCGGGCATCCTCGAAGTCGACGAAGTCGGCAAGGACGGCTTCGGGGCCCGCGACGACGACGGCTCCGACCACTGGATCGCCGCGGCGCCCGCGGCCTGTGCGCAGCTGCGGCCTGGCGACCTGGTGCTCGGCGCCCTGGCGCCAGCGGCGACCGGCGCGGCGAAGGGCAGGAGCCTCGCCGGGTTGGTGGTCGTGCTGCCGGCCGATGCGCGCGCGCTGATGGAGTGATCGGCCAGGTCCGGTCGCAGTGCGCCTTCGCCGACCGGGGCGAGTCGGTCGCGGTGCGCCGTCGATAGCCGGCACGGAGGCACCGGATGGGCTGGGACAGCGCGCTCGATCGACTGCTATTGCAACAGGTTCACGCCGCCGAGAAGGGCGAACAGAAGCCCGAAGTGGTCCGGCAACAGATCGCCGACTACTGGCTGTGCGCCCCGCAGCGCCCGGGCGCCGCGTTCCTGCTCGGCTATGGCCGCACCCTGCTCGGCATCGACCTGCCGGCCGCGGGCGTCGAACCCACCGCGCGGCGTTGGGCGTTGTTCGGCTCGGTGCGCGCCCACGACCGCAAGGGCGAACGCGAGAAGATCGCCGCGACGATCGGCGATCCCCAGCAGCTGCTCGACCTGCTCGCCGACCCGATGGTCGCTGGCCAGGCCCTGCCCCTGGTGGTGCGTTCGCTGTTCTGGTCGGGCGACCTGAAGCTCGCCGTGCGCGCGATCCAGTATCTGGCGGCCGATCCGAGCAACGGCGAACTGGAGACGATCGTCGATGCGGCCGTCACCGACCTGTTGTCGCGGCTCGAATTGCGTGTCGACACCGACGACCAGGAGAGCACTGCGTCGATCCTGGCCAAGGTGCTCGGCATGGCCGGGTTCGAGCGGCTGCCGGCCGACGTGCGGTCGCGCTACCACCGCGCACTGGCCGAACGGCTCCTGGCCGCCAGCGAATGGAAGGAAGCGACCGCTGCGGCCGAACGCGCCGAAGCGCTCGCCGGCGAGCACGCCATGCTCGCGAGCCAGGCGGCGTTGTGTGCCGCGCTCGGCGAACTGCGCCAGCACGATGCGCTCGCCGTCGAGCCGCAGAAGGATCGCGCCGAACGCGATGCGGCCCTGCAGCGCCTGCGCCTCGTCGCCGAGGAACCCGAACACGCCGCCCCCGAGGCGGTCTACCTGCGCAGCCTGCTGGCCTACGAGATCGGCGACATGCCGGCTGCGGCGCGCGGCTTCGAACGCGCGATCGCGGGCCTGCGCCGGCTCGAAGGCCGCGACGTTCCCCTGCGCGATCGCGCCCGCTTCTTCCAGGCCGCGGCCCTGCTGACCGCCGGTGAAGCTGCGGAGACCACACGCGCGCTGCGGTTGATGGAACAGGCGCTGGCCACCGTTCGCCCCGACCTCGAGAGCTTCTACTCGGTGCACGAGGCGTTGAAGAAGCACGACAAGAAGCTGTCGCTGCGCTTCCTCGACGCGGTCGACGTCGGCCGCGGGTCGACGCCCGACCAGATCCTGTTCGTGGCGCTCGAGTACCTGGGGCTCGGCGAGGCGGCCCCGGCCTTGCAGGCAGCGCGCCGTGTGCTCGAAGTCGCGGTCGACCTCGACCAGCGCATCGAGGCCCTGCGCGTCGTGCTGACCGCGCACAACATGCTCGGCGAACGCGACCAGGCGCGCGCCTGCTTCGCCGAGATCCGCGAACTCCTGCTGCAGCGGGGCAAGTTCGACGTGTTGGAGAAGCTGCTGAAGCAGGAGGAGTTCGTCGGCCAGGCTCTCGACCATCTCGAGATCAAGGTCGAACTGGTCGGCGCCTACGACCAGATGGAAGGTCGCGACTACGACCGCGCCTCGCTGCAGGTCGCGATCGCGCGTTCGCTGCGGGCGCGCAAGGACGTCGAGGCGCTGCAGCAGGCGCACGGCTTGCTGCTCGAAGTCGGCTGCGTCTACCCCGACCTCGCCAAGGACGATCTCGCGGCGATCGAGAAGCTGCTCGAAGTGCACCAGGAGGCGCCTGCCACCGCCGACCATGGCCTGCAGGCGGCGAAGACGTTGGCGAAGGCGCTCGGCCACGCGCCGCGCGTGCTCGTCGTCGGTGGCAACGAACAACAGCGGCGGCACCATCCGCGGCTGGAGAAGCTGGCCGCCGAATGGGGCCTGCAGGCCGAATGGCTGATGACGAACTACACCTCGCCGCAGCGCACCGTCGGCACGATCGCCGACCGCCTGCGCAGCGGCCTCGACCTGCTGCTGCTGCTGCACTGGAACCGCCACGAGACGACCGAGCCGGCGCACGAACTCGCGCGCCAGGCGGGTGTGCCGGCCCGCACCGTGCACTACGCCGGCTTCACCAGCCTGCAGGTGGCGTTGACGGAACAGATGCAGCGCATGTCCGCCACGGCCGCCGCGGCCGCGCCCGCCGGCAAGCAGAAGGCGAAGTAGCGCGCCCCGGCTGCCGCGGCGTAGCCTGTCGCGGTGGCCATCTCGTGCGACGTGCTCGTCGTCGGCGGCGGCCCGGCGGGCGCCGGGCTCGCGTTCTTGTTGGCCAAGGGCGGCGTGCGCACGGTGCTCGTGGAACGCGGCCAGGCGCGTCCCAGTGGGCCGTTCGAGACGGTGTTGCCGGCCGCGCGGGGCCTGCTCGTGCGGTGCGGGCTCGACGACGTGGTCGCGGCCGCGGCCGAACCCGACCCGCTGCGGCACGGAGCGGTGTGGGGCAGCGGTGCCCTCGAATGGCGTGCGGCCGAGGCCGGTGGGCTGCTGCTGCGACGGGGACCGTTCGACGCGGCGTTGCGCCGCAGTGCGGCCGAACGTGGTGCGGTCGTGTACGAAGGCGCGCGGGTCACCCGCGATGCCTCGGGGCTGCTCTTGGTGCGCGGCTGCATCGCCGAGCCGCTCGAGCCGCGAGTCGTCGTGCACGCGACCGGGCGCGGCGGTCCGCGGCGCGCGTTGGGCCCAGGCACGATCGCGTACACCTTCGTCGGCGAACCCGATCCCGGCGATCGTGGAACCGCGGTGGTCGAAGCGGTGGCCGCGGGTTGGTCGTGGACGCACGTGCCACGGGACGGAACGGCGGCGTGTGCCTGGTTTCTCGAAGCGCGGCTCGACCCAATGGCCCGCCGGGCCGCGTTGGCGCACGCGTTCGCCGCGGCGGTCGGGCCTGCCGGCCGCTTGCGCGCGGCCCGGCTCTGCTTCGCGACCGACGCCACGCCGACCGTTGCGGTCGCGAACTCCGGTGGATTGGCGATCGGCGACGCGGCGGCGACCGCGGATCCGTTGTCGAGCCAAGGGGTCGAGAAGGCGCTCGCTGCAGCCGAACACGCTGCCGCGGTGGTACGCACGATGCTCGCCGAGCCAGCCTGGAGCGAACGGCTCATGGCCGTGCACCGTCGTTGGGAGGCCGGACTCGCCGCGGCGCACCGCACCGCCGCGCTCGCATGGTATGCGCGCGAGGATCGGTTCGTCGCGGCGCCGTTCTGGGCCGCCCGCCGCGTCGACCTGCGCACCTCCGCGCCGCCTGCTCCCGAGCTGGCGTTCCGCGCCGCTCCGACGCTCGTGGCCGAACGCATCCTCGTGCGCGAGGGCGACCGGTTCGCGATGGTCGACGGCATCCGCGACACGGTGAGCGGCGACGAACGCAGCCACATCGGCTACGTGCCGATCGCACCGTTGCTGCGCGTGTGCGGGCAGCCGATCCGACTCGACGACGCCGTGCGTGTTGCCGGACGCGAGCCGCGCCTGTTCGTCCTGCCGCCGCGGGCCGTGCACGCCGCGATCCGCGAACTCGTGCGCATCGGCTGGCTCGTTCCGGTGTCGTGACGCAGCGGACCGGCGATCATCGCACCCGCAGCAACACCGCCCGGTCGTCGGTCAGCAGGAGGCGCTTCGGGTGCGGGCCGCCGTGGTCGACGACGACCGCGACGGCGTCGTGCGGCAAGGCCAGTGCGGGTGCGCGGCCCTGCGCCGAGAGAGTGCCGGCGGCGGCCTGGACGCTGCCGTCCTGCCGTTCGAAGTGGATCGAACGGTCCACCGGGAATGCACTGCCGACCAACTGCAGCCAACGGGTGCCGTCGATGTCGATGTCGAGTTCGGGGCCGAGCGCCAGCCGCTCGACCGGCACCATGTGGCGCACCGATCCGTCGATCCGGACGACCAGCCACGCGTCGTTCCGCGGCAGCTTCGGCAGCACGAACCTGCCGCTCGCGTCGCACACAACGGCCGGGGCGCTGTCGAATCGGGTGCCGCCGCCCTTGGTGACGTGCGTGCAGTAGCCGACTTCGACCGTGGCGTTCGTGGCCGGGCGACCGTCGCGCTTCACCGTGCCGCGCACGGCGAGGCGAAGGTCCCGCGGCAGGCGCAACACCAGGTCGCCGGCCTCCGCCCGATGCGGCGCGGATGTGGCGATCGCTCCGGTCGCCGGGTCCACCGCGCCGAACCGGTACGGCCGTTCCGCGAGTCCGGCGAGCGTGAACGTGCCATCGGGGCCCGTGGCGACGCCACCGCTCCAGCCGCCGACGCGGGCTTCGACGCCTTCGAACGAAATGTCGAGCAGCGTCGGGTCGAGCAGGGCGACCAACGCGCCGGCCAGCGGTGCACCATCGCTGCCGAGCACCACGCCGCGGGCCGTGAGGGGCTTGCGGCCGAGCACGTACAGCCGTTCCTGCTCGGCCAGCGCCGGGTCGGCCAACGCCGCGCCGAGTTCGTCGTGCTGCAACAGGGCGAAGCCCTTCGCGACGATGGTCAACGCATACTGCCGAGCCGGGTTGTCGATCGGAAAGCGGAAGCGACCATCCGCGGCGGTGGTCGTCTGCTGGCGACCGAACCAGACCGCAGCCCCGGCGATCGGCTGGCCGCCACCGTCGACGACCAGGCCCAGCAGGCTGCGTGCGGACGGGTTGCTGCGGTGCAGTACCACGTCCAGGTGCTGCCGTGGTCGGTCCGCGAGCGGCACGAGGGCGGTCGTATAGCCCTCACGCCGGACGCGCAGCACGCCGCTGGTCGCCGCCTTGCGCACCAGGAAGGTGCCGTCGTCGTCGGTGCGCGCTTCGAGCTGCCGCGGCAGTTCGACCTGGCCATCGCCGGTGACGCCGAGCGGCATGACGAACACGTCGGCCAGGACCTTGCCCTCGTCGTTGCGCACGGTCCCGGTGGCCCGTGTGGCCGGACTGGCGATCCACGGCTTGCCTGCGCGCGCGCCAGCGGCCACCAGCACGAACCTCGGGTCCCCGACGGCCACGTCGGCGTCGACGACGTCGAGCCCCGCGGGCAGTTCGAACCCGCCGCGTTCGTCGCTGGCGGCCTCGCGCGAGGGCAGGGGGGTGCCGAGCACGGTCGCCCGCCACTCGTCGGGATGCGCGAAGTCGGCGAAGAACTGCGCCGCGAAGGCGGCATCGGCGAGCAAGCGCTCTTCGGTGCCCGCATCGATGCGCACGGTGCGGTCGGCGCCGGCAATCCAGCCGCGGTCACCACCCTGCCAACGAACGGCATGCGGCGATTCGGCCCGCATCACGACTCCGGCCAGGGCGTTGCCGGCCGGATCGACGACCTGGCGATCGGCGCGCGGCGGCAAGCCGATGCTGCCGGCAGCGGCGATGCGGGTCGGCTCCGCGGTGGCCTTGCCCGATGGGGCGGGCGGTTCCTTGGCATCGGCCTTCGGCACTCCGGCAAGGGGGGGCTCGGGTGGCGCCGTTGCCGCGGCATCGGGCGACGGCCAGTAGCAGGTCAGCAGGACGGCGGCGATCAGCGCGGCCACGACGGATGCGAGCTTCTTCATGGAGAGGGCCAGTGCTACGCCTGCGGCCATGCCTCCCGTTCCCAAGCCTTCGAGGGCGAGTTCGCGCCCGCCGAGTGCCAGCACCGCCGGCAGCCACCGTTCGCGGCCACCGTGCGCGCGGTCGAGCCGTTCGCGCAGCTCCTTCAGGCCGCGCTGCAGGCGCGACCGCACCGTGTTCGCCCTGGTCTGCTGGCGTTCGGCGATCGCCTCGATGCCGAGGTTCTCGAAGTAGCGCAGCACGACCGTCGCGCGGAACGGCTCGTCGAGCGCCAACACGGCATCGACGAGTTCGCGGTGCGTCGTCACGCGGGCGACGAGGTCGACCGCCGAGGGCGCCTCCACGGTCGCGTGCGCCACCGCCTGCTGCTCGCGGCGTTCGCGGCGAGCGGCCGTGCGCGCGACGCGCTGCGCCTTGCGACGCACGATCGCCGCAAGCCACTGCCGCAGCCGTAGCGCGTGGCGCGGCGGTGAGCGCAGCACGTCGACCCAGGTGGCCTGGACGACATCGTCGGCCATGGCCGGATCGCGCACCAGCACGCGCGCCAGTCGGCCGATCCAGTCGGCTTCGGCGAGCAGCTGTTCGATGGGAAGGGAAGGTTCCGAGGTCATCGCACGGCCAGATGCCCGCAACGGCGCTGGCGGATGCGAGAACTTGCCAGAAATCGGCCGCGCCCGCAGGTGCGTCGTCGCCCTGGCCGGTGCGGAGCGTTACGGCAACAGGGCGCGCACGGCATTGCTGGCGGCCAAACCCGCCGGCGTCGCACCGTCGAACACCCAGTGTTGCGCGACCAGTTGGCTACCGCTCGGTGGCGTGGCGGCGAGCGTGAACGGGAAACTCGCGCCGCCTGTGGCGTCGGCCACCATCATCAGCAGCAGGTCGGGGGTCGGCACGAGGGTCCCGCCGAACAGCGGTTGTGGCTGCGCTGCGAAGCCGAGCACGAGCACGCCGATGCCGGACGGCGGCAAGTGCACGGTGCTGAGCGCGTTGGTCACCCCTCCGGACAACGTGCCGGTGCCGGTGAGCAACGGCAGGCCCGCAGCCCCGGGCAGGCCTTGCCCGAGGTCGGACCACAACGCATGCGCTTGCACCGTGAGGCGCACGTCGTCGAAGTTCACTTCGATGCCGGGAGCCGCGTTGCGGTTGCCGAGCCGGATGCGCAGCGGCTGGCCGAGCAGTGGATGGTTGGCCCCGACATCGACGACCACGGTGGTGGTGGCGAAGCCTGCTTCCGTGGGCAGCACGGTGCCGAGGTCCGTGGCGAGTGGCACGCCGCCGGCCTGCAGTTCGACGCGGTAGCCAGGGAAGCCGGCGAACAGGAACGGCGCATTGGCGTCGACACCGATGTTGCCGACCGCGACCGACAGCACGTAGCGGCGGTTGGGTTCGAGCACCGCGGCCAGGGTCTGCTGCAGGCCTGCCTCGCTGTCGGTGAACACGAGCTGTTGCTGCGGGTTGTCCATCAGGAACACCACGCCGACCTGGTTGCCTTCGGGCGGCGGCACCGTGTAGAGCGTGGTCGTTGCCGGGTGCAGCACGCCGACCGTGCGGGCGCCGAAGTTCAGGGCGCCGTAGCCGTTCCAGCCGGCGGGCGGGGCCAAGGTCGCGAACGTGCCGGCGGCGATGGCCGGTTGCTCGAAGCCGGCGTTGGCGATGGGAATCGAGGACTGGGCCGCGGCGCCGGGAGCCAGAGCCGCGAAGGCGAGTCCGCAGGCGACGGACGAACGAACGGCAGATCGACGGAGGCACATCGTTCCTGCACAAGCGGAACGGGGCGGCCGCATCCCACGCCCGATCCCGGATTTTCGCGGCTGCGGGGGGCGCGGGTGCTTGCACGCCTCGCGCGCCAACCCGTGGTCGAGCCACCTTGTCCGGTCAGGGCACGATGCCGCTGTACGCCCCGCTGATGCCGTACTTCACCTGCAGGTACGAACCGATGAGATCGCGTTCGCTGGCGGTCAACTGCCGGTCGAACACGATCAACTCGGCGATCCGACCCGAGCCGTTCTCGTAGATGGAAGCACCGCGCCGGCCGACGTGCACGGCCCGCGCCACGTTGGGCGGGAACGCGACCGGGCTGCCGGTGACGACGGAAGCCTGGGTGCTGGCGACTCCCTGGACGACGTTGCTCACGTCGTTGACGCCCTGGCCGAACTCGGCTTCCTGGATGAAGGCCCCGACCACGTTCTGCTGGTGCGGCAGCTCCAGGTACTGGAACGGCGAGGAGTGGTGGAAGGAACGCACGTTCGGACCGGGGCGCGCGTAGAGCAGCATCTCGTGGTCGACCGTGCCTGGCGGCGCGATCGACACGAGCGCCGTGACCGGATCCGCTGCGACCAGGAACACCGTCGCGGCCGCGCCGCCGAAGTCGTTCGAGATCGCCGTGACGAGGCTGTCCGTCGAACTCTGTCCGAAGTCGATCGCGGGACGACCGTTGACCCCGTTGCGGCGGAAGATCGGCGTGGCCTGGCCTTGGCTCGCATGGTTGCCGTTGCCACTGCGGTCGTGCCAGAGCGTGACCGGTGTGCCGTCCGCCGGGTTGATCCCGGTGCCGGCGATGTCGGAGGCGTCGAGGTGCAGGACCAGCCCGGGCACCACCGGCAACGATTTGTTCCAGCCGACGGTCAGGGTCGCGCGGTCGGAGAACGCGAGGCCGAGCGCATTGCTCGACAGCGACAGCCCGACCGCCTGCAGTTCGAGGGCGACGCCGACCAACCCGGTCTGGTTGGGCACCGCGATCGGCACGCTCGCGGTCGGCAACGCGACCGACATCGTCAACGTGGTGATCAAGCCATCGACCAGCAGCGTGCACCCCGTCGCTCCGATGCCTGCCAGCGGCAGATTCCCCTGCAGGCCACCGACCCCGAGAATCGCCAGCAGGGTGTCGTTCGGCAGCGACTCGACCAGCACGGCGGGTGTCGACCCGATCGCCGGCACGGTCAGGAGCTCGAGACTCGGCGGCAGGGGAGTGGGGCAGCCGGTTCCGGCGGTGACGAAGGTGCCCGACTGACCGACGAGGCCGGCAACCGCCAGGACGAACGAGGTGCCGGGAGCGAAGGCCTGCCGCAGGATGGAGTTTCGGTGCATGGGGATCGGTGGTGTCAGGGGCCGTTGGGGATCAGCGCTCCGCTCCTACATGCGATGGACCGGCCGAACGGGGGCCACAATTTGTCGGTGCAGGGTCTGCGGTTGGCGCATCGCCCCACGTCTCCGACCTCCTGGGTTGGTCCACCCGATCAGGCAGCGCCGTGGATGCCAGCCGAGCGCAGCAAGGCCCCGCTGACCGCGGCGACGGCGAGGCTGTCGCCGCGCGCGCGCAGGCGCCGCACGCCGTCGGCGTCGGGCGGCGGCAAGGGCGACGCGAACCAGACGAGGCGCCCGCCGTGCGGGCGCAGTTCGGGCAGCATCGGCAGCACGTTCGGGTCGCCGACCACCGCTTCGACTTCGGCCAGCGTGCCTGGGTCGCACGGCAACCCGCCGTAGCTGGCCGGCGCGACCACGCGCGTCCCGGCAGCCTTCGCCGTGCGCGCGAGGTCCTGCAGCGCCCCACGGAAGCGCAGCGACGTCGTACCGAGGCTGAGGTTGACCACGTTCGGCCGCAGCGTGACGGCGTGTTCGAGGGCGCGCAGCACCGATGCGAAGTCGCAGACCGGCTCGCGCCCGAACACGCGCAGCGAGGTGATCTCGACCGGGCGCTCGCCGAGGAAGCGTACCAGTGTCGCCGCCACCGCGGTGCCGTGGCCGAGTTCGTCGCGGCCGCTGTCGTCGTTGTCGGCGTCGGCACCCGTGTGGAACGCCGGCCCGGCCAGCACGGTGTGTCCGCGCAGAGCCGGGTGGCGCGCGTCGACGCCGCTGTCGATCACGACGACGCGCGGCGTCGCCGTCATCCGTCCACGGTGTGGATGCGGCCGACGATCTCGCCGTCGAGTTCGACCGTCTTCAGCCGCTTCAGGTTGCCGTCGAAGATCTCGAAGTCGCTGCCGGCGGTGCCGATGTAGACCTTGTCGCCTTCGGGCGAGATCGCGACCAGCGAACGGCGTGGCCGGAACTCTTCGGTCGCCTCGCAGATCTTCTGGCCGGTGGTCAGGTCGATCATCACGAGGCGCATGCGGTTGTCGTCGTCGCCGCGACCGCCGAAGCCGCCGCTCATCGACACGCCGACCTTCTTCTTGTGGGCGATGCGCATGCCCCACGAGTTCTGGTTCGGGCCCCAGTCGGTCACGCTGACGACCTCCTTGGTGGTGAGGTCGAGTTCGACCGTGCCCCAGTTCGTGCGCCGCGTTTCCACCGGATCGGTGCTGGTGTAGAGCATCAGCGCGCGGGTCGGGTCGCGGCGGTCGAGCAGGTCGTTGCCCGACAGGCGGATCGCGCCGGCCCCGAAGTAACGCGGTGTCTTCAGGTCGATCTTGCCGAGTTCCTTGAACGTGCGCGCGTCGAGGAACAGCAGGTTGCCGTCCTCGTCGGTGCTGGTCCACTGGGTGCCGTCGGCGGTCAGCTGCGCGCCGCGGTCGAGCGCGTCGGGCAGCTTCCTGACCTTGCGCACGACCTTCTTGTTGGCGCTGTCGTAGAGCAGCCACTGCGCGGGCTCGAACGAGTAGCGGTCGATCTCCTTCTTCACGCGTTCGGTGCGCACCAGCCAGTGCACGCCGCCGGGGCATTCGCGCACGTCGCGGATGCGCAGGATGAAGCCCTCTTCGGTGAACGGGTGCGTGCTGGCGACCGTCGCGGTGGCGAGGTCGACGACCTCGATCGTGTGCTGGCCCTCGGTCACGCACAGCATGCGCTTGCGGTCGTGGGTCAGGCTCGTGCTCCAGAACATGCCCTGCAGCGCGACCTTCTTGGCGACGGTGTCCGTCGCCGGGTCGTACTGCACCAGGAAGTTCGGGTACATCGTGAACCAGAACGACTGCTTGCCGGCGAGCCCGTCGAGCTTGGGGGCGGCGACCGGCGTGAACTCAGGCAACTCGAGGTTGCCCTCGCCCTGCGCGCCGGGGTCACCCTGGCCACCGGGCCCGCCGGGGCCCTGGCCGCGACGCCGACCGCCGCGGCCCGCGCGTTCGCCTTCGGCGGGGGCCGGCGTCGTGCCCGGCTGCGGGTCCTGCCGTCCGGCCGCTGGCCGTTCGGGTGCCTGCGTCGGCGCTGGGTTCTGCGTCGCCGGGGCCGGCGTGGGGGTCGGCGTCGCTTGCTGGGCGGGCAGGCTGCCGGCCGCGTACGCGAGCAACGCCGCGGTGAGGGAACGCATGGCGGGGCAACTCACGGGAACACCAGGTCGATGGACTTCCAATCCTGCATCGGGGCACCGCACGACATCGTCCACTTCGGCGCGTTGGTGACGCCGTCCGGAACCTGCGCCGGCCAATAGCACGTGTGGTAGCAGTCGTAGAGGTCGCGCTCGATCGGCTGGCACAGGCCGTGCGTGCCGTTGCCGGAGTCGACTTCCCAACCCGGCGCGAAGATCGTCGTGCAGCCGTACGGGTACTGCGTCGGCGGCGGATCCTGCGTCAGCGCGCGCGCCTGGCCGCGTTGCGCCAGCACCAGCGCCGCCAGCTGCCGGGCCTTCTGGTTGCAGGCGACGATGCGCGGGGCGGGCCGCGCCGGAACGTTCGGATCACTCGTCATGACTGTTCGAACCTCGCGAAGAACTTCGGGTTGGCTTCGAGGATGCGGCCGTAGGTGCGCAGGCCGAGGTCGACGAAGCCGCGGATCCATTCGCAGTAGTGCAGGTTGGCGACGGTGGCGTCGCCGTAACGCACGTGCGCTTCGTGGTAGCAGCCGCCGGCGCACAAGGGACGCGCGAAGCACTGCGTGCAGTCGGTCTTCTGGTCGATGTGCGCCTGGGTCAGGAACGCGGTGCGCACCGATTCGTCGATGCCCTGCGTGACGTTGCCGACGGCGTGGCTCTTCGACTCGACGAAGCGATGGCACAGGCCGAGTTCGCCTTCGGTCGACACGCCGAGCAGGCCGAGTCCTGCCCCGCATGGGTGCGCCTTGTTGACGCCCTGGTGCAGTTCGCGCAGCAGGTCGCCGAGGTTGGCGAAGCCGTGCGTCTCGTTGCGCAGCGCCGCGGCGACGTAGTCCTCGGCCAGTTCGCCGAACTCGCGCAACAGCTTCTCGTAGCCCTTCTCGCCGAGCGCGTACTCGCGGCCGAGCCCGGCGGTGACCGGCGCGAAGCCGACCTCGTCGAAGCCGAGTTCCTGGGTCAGGAAACGGTAGGTGGCCGGGGCCGGCGAGGCGCCCGCGGTCAACGTCACGCGCGCGCCGATCGAACGGCCCTTGCGTTCCTTGTTGGTCGCGAGCAGGTGGCGGATGCGCGGTGCGATCACGTCGAAGCTGCCGACACCCTTCTGGAACGTGCGGTGCCGGTCCTGGTCCTGCTGTGCACCGTCGATCGAGATCGTGATGCCGAAGCGGTGCCTGGTGAGGAAGTCGACGACCTCGTCGGTCAGCAGCGTGGCGTTGGTGGTCAACGAGTAGTGCACGCGCTTCTTCTTCGCCTTCGCCTGCTCTTCCGCGTACTCGGTCGCCGCCTTGATCGCCGGGAAGTTGAGCAGCGTCTCGCCGCCGAAGAACGTGATCGACACCTGCGGGCGGTCGCCGCACGAGCGCAGCAGGAAGTCGATCGACTGCCGCGCGGTGTCGTCGTCCATCTTCGGCTTGCCGGTGCCCTTGCTGCCGTCGCCGGCCGTCAACCGGTCCTCGCCGTACTCGTAGCAGTAGGTGCACGACAGGTTGCACTTGTTGGTGACGTTGAGCACCAGCGTCGCCAGCGGGAACGGCATCGGCGGCAGCTGCGCGCGCGGCGCCGCGGCCTCGCCGACCGGGCGGACGACGCCGAGGTCGATCAGGTCGTTCAGCGTGCTCGCGGCCTTGTCGCGTTCGGGCTGGTCGGCAAGCCACGCTTCGTCGTCGCGGCCGCCGTCCTGCGCGAAGTCGGCGACGACGGCCGCGGTGGGGGCGTCGAAGCCGAGGATCGCCGCCGACGTCGCGACGTAGACGAACTGCGTGCCGCGTTCGCCTTGGAATCGCCGGTGCAACACGGTCTGCAGCTGCACGTCAGCGATCCTCCCACTCGAGCGCGTTCCAACGCACGTAGAGCGGCACGGTGACGATCAGGTGCGAACGGGCGCGGAACGACTGCACAGCCCGCGGCAGCGGGCCCTTCGGCGGTTCGGCGGCAGGCTTCGTCTCGGGTTTCGGCGCGTCGGCCTTCTCGCCGGGCTTGTCGCCAGGCTTCGCTTCGTCCTTGCTCGGCTCGGGCTTCTTCGGCTCGGGCCGCACGGGCACGTCGAGCGCGACCTCGGCGACCACGAACACGTCGCCGACGTTGTTCGCCTGCCACTTGCGGAC
>JAEUHV010000513.1 GCA_016794485.1 Planctomycetota bacterium | reverse complement strand
CGGCGAGCAGGCCGAGATGGTTCGTGCGCGGCTCGATCGTGCCGAGCATCAGGACGTGGTCGGTGCGGCCGGGCGGTCCCGCGGGTGGGGCGACGTGGTCGGCGCCGAACGGCACCACCTGCGGTGCTGCGGCCTCGGGTGCGAACGCGCGCACGTCGGTTGCGGTCGCCGCGGACGGCACGACGACGGCCGCCGCCGCGGCAATCGCGGCCGCGGTGCGTTCGCGCAGAACCGTGGCGTTGGCCCCGTGCCAGCGCGGGTCGCGTACGAACGCCAGGTCGTGCACGGTCAGCACCGACCGCGCGCGCGACAACGGCAACGGCACGTAGTCGGTGGTGTGGAACACGCGGACTCCGCCGGCGAGGCGGTCGGCGCCGAGCCCGAGTGCCCGCAGCAGGCCGAGCGCCCGCCCCGGAATGCGCGCGCGGTGCAGGCGCGTTCCGGCGGGCGCAGCCGCATCGGCGCGCGACTTCGCCCACGAATGCGCGAACAAGTGCACGTCGAGGTCGTCGCGCGCTCCGAGCGCGCGCGCCAGTTCGCGGCAGACGCGGCCGATGCCCGCCCCGGACAACAGGGCCGGTCGGTAGTCGAGGGCGATCGGCAGACGCATGCGAAACGTTGGGACGGCAGCACGCTATCCTCCTTCCCACCGCCACGCGCATGCAACGTCGCTCCGTCCTGTTCCTGTCGCTCGCCTTGGTGTCGGCGCTGGTCGTCGTGTCGCTGCAGGCCTTCGGCGACGAGGAAATGCCGCCGGCACCGTCGCCGCAGCTCGATCCGTCGGCGGTGGTGCCCGTGGTTCCCGAGCACCAGGATCCCGCGCCGGCGCCGGCACTGCCGGCCGGAGCCGTCCGGGTGCGGCTCGAAGTGACGCCGAAGGAACGGTACGCGCCGCCACCGGCCACCCGCGCCGAGTCCTTGCGGCCCGATGGCACGCCTTGGCAGGCGTGGGTCGCGGCTGGGGTCGGGGCGGGGTTCGACGCCGCCGGGGATGTCGCCGGCGCGTGCCTGGTCGCGGTCGAGCACGACGAAGGGCGGGTGTTGCGGCAGGCGGCGATGGCGGCGGGTGTGGCGCACGTGCGGCTCGGTGCGCGCCGCGTCGTTCGCGGCCGCGTCGTCGGCCAGAACCAGTTGCCGCTGATGGGCGCCAAGGTGTGGTTCGGCGAACACGACACGGCCGGCAAGCGCCGCGAGTTCGTCGTCGACGGCGAAGGCAACTACGACGGGCAGGTGTTGGTCGGCGAAGGCGTGCCGTTCGTGGTTTCGGCAGCGGGCCACGCCACCTCGTTCCAGACGCTCGCAGTCGTCGATCCACCGTCGGCGTGCGATGCGGTGCTCGAACGCGCGTGCCTGCTCGAAGTGCAGCTCGTCGGTGCGGCCGTTGCGATGCAGGACGCGCGCGCGTTCGTGCTGCCGCCGCCGGGCGCCATGGCGACCGCGGTCAGCCGCTGGCCGTTCTTCGTGCAGGCGCTCACCGACGGCTACGCGCTCGACGCGAACGGCCGCGTGCGCATCGACGACCTGCCGCAGACCGGCGAGGTCGCGGTGCTGGTGCGGCATCCGCGCGCGCCGCTGGCGTCGCCGAAACCGGTGGCGTTGAAGGGCACGCTGGTGCGCGCGCAGGTGCCGACCCGGTTCGAAGCGGACGTGTTGCAGGGCGTGGTCGTCGACGAAGCCGGCATGGGGCGGCCGGGGGTCTGGTTCTGCCTGCGATTCGGCGAAGCCCCTCTGCCGGTCGGTCGCGTGCAGCGGTTGCTGCCGCCGCACCTCGATCTGCTCGGTTCTTGTGCCGGGGTCGGCGGCGACGCCGGGGAGTTCGCGGTCGGCGTGCGCGAACGGCGGCGGGCCGTGTTGAGCCTGCGCGCCTTCGGCTGTGCGGGACGCGACCTGCCGCTCGATGGGCTCGCGCCTGACCGGCCGCTCGTGCTGCCGACGTGGCGCGGCGGTGAGCCCGAACTGCGCGTGTCGCCGCCGCAAGCCGGCGTGCCTTGGTGGGTCGATTGCAATCTCGGCGGCGGGGTGCGCGAAGGCGTCGCGGCCGACACGCCGTTCCGGGTGTCGCTGCCGCACGCCGGTCGCTTCGACATCGTCGCGACCACGTTCGTCGGCGATCGCGAAGTCGGGCAGAAGCCGTTGGCCGACGTCCATGCCACCGGACCGGTGGACGTGGACTGCCCGCGCGCGCGCTGACCGGGAAGTGCCCGTGGCACGAGGCAGGACGACGTCCCGGCGCGGGATCCGGGCAAGCATCGATGCGAGTGCGGCTTCGTCGTCGACTGCGCCGCGGCGCGTCGCCGCCGCCGACCGCGATGCCGCGAGCGAGGTATCTTGTCGGCGTGCCGTGCGTGTGAGCGTGCGGCACACCTCGTGTGGCTTCGTTGTGTGGTGGGGGGATCGGACCTGGCGTTCAGGTTCGATCCCCACTTTTCTTCCGCCGCGAACGGCACGCGGGTAGGTTCGCGCGGCGTGAGCATCCTGCGCGATCCCGTGCACGGGGACATCGAGTTGTCCCGCGACGAACTGCGGCTCGTCGACACCGCCGAGTTCCAGCGCCTGCGCGGCATCAAGCAGCTGGGCAGCGCTTCCCTGGTGTTCCCCGGCGCCACGCACACGCGCTTCGAGCATTCGCTCGGCACGCTGCACGTGTGCGACCAGCTGCTGACGGCGTGCGACAAGAACGCCGCCCGCGACCGCGACTGCCGGGCCGTCACCGCCGACGAACGGCGGTTGCTGCGCGTCGCGGCCCTGCTGCACGACGTCACGCACATTCCATACGGGCACAACATCGAGGACCAGACCGGCCTGCTGCCGCGTCACGACCGGCCCGAACGGTTCCAGGCGGTGCTCGGCGACACCGAGCTCGGCGCCGAGCTGCAGCGCCAGGGCCTGCGCGACCCGGTGCTCGCGGTGCTCACCGGCGAAGGCCGGGCGGTGCCGCCGTTCTGGCAACAGGTCGTCAGCGACACGATCGACGCCGACCTGCTCGACTACCTGCGCCGCGACGCGCACTACACCGGGCTCGAGCTCCGCTACGACCGCCGCGTCGTCGAGTACTTCCGGATCGCGCGCGACGGGCGCATGTTCGTCGACTGCGAGAAGAACGGCATGCTGCGCGAGGACATCGTGTCCGAGCTGCTGCGCGTGCTCGACTGCCGCTACCACTTCAGCGAACGGGTCTACTACCACCACGCCAAGATCGCCGCGGGGGCCCTGCTGTCGCGCATGGTCGAGATGGCCCTCGGCGCCGGGGCGCTCGACGCGGCCCGGCTCCAGCGCATGACCGACGAGTCGCTGGTGGTGGCGCTCGAGCAGGCCGACCTCGGCGAAGCGGCGGCGAACGCGCGGCTGCAGCGCTTCGTCGCCCGGTACCGCCGGCGCGCGCTGCCGAAGCGGGTGCTGGTGCTGCCGTGGTACCAGAACCAGGGTGTGCAGGAGCGGCTGCTCGAGACCTACTTCCGGCCCGGCGAGCCCGGCCCGCGGCGCGCGTGGGAGACGGCGATGGAGGCGGCGGCGCGGCGCGAGTTCGGGCACGACTGCGACGTGCTGCTCTACTGCCCGAAGCGCCGCATGCAGCTGAAGGAGGCGAAGACGCTGGTGCGCTTCCCCGGTGCTGGCGAGCGCACGCTGCCTTTGGACGCGTTCGCCGACCAGATCCCGCGCCTGCGCGACCTCGCCGACAGCTACCCGCGCATGTGGAAGCTCTACGTGTTCACGTCGCTCGAGGACAAGGCGCAGCGGCGGCGCCTGCAGGACCTCTGCCTCGCGTCGCTGCCGGACGGCTGCCGCAACGCGTTCGTGCTGTGAGCGCGCGGCGGCTGCAAGACCTGCGCATGCACGACGGTAGCCGCTGCTTCGGCGACGTGCCGTCGCGCGCCGGGGTCGACGATCTGCCGGCGTTGCGCGCCGCGGTGGCGCACTGGCCAGGTGCGCTCGAGACCGGCTGCGTGAGCGACGCTGTCGTCGAGGCCTGGCTCGAGTGGGAGGCCGATGGCCACGCGTTCGCCTGCAACCTGCAGGACGGCGACTGGTGGTGCTTCGTGGAGGACCCGCGGGCGCCGGCGGACTTGCTGCAGCGCGTGTTGGACCACCTCGCCGCAGCGCTCGACGACGAGGCCGGCCGGAGCTGAAGGGGCACCGCGGGGCGCTGCGGAGCGCTCAGCCGCGGCGGATCTTCGCCAGCATCGAGCCGAGGCCGGCGAACGCGAACGAACCGAGCCACAGCCAGTAGCCGATGCCGGCCCAGGTGAGCGGACTGCGGTCGCCGAGCCAGATCCAGCTCGCGTTGACCCACGCGCAGCCGACCAGCAGCAGGCCCAGCAATCCGCTGCGGGCGCGCACGAGGGCGCCGAGCACCGCCAGCAGCATCAAGCCGTTGGTGACCGCCGAACCGCCGAGCATGCGCACCTTCCAGGCGTCGACACCGGCACCCGGGGTGCCGAACAGCAGGTCCCACGCGAAGCGGCACGCCGACCAGCCCGGCAGCCAGGCGGGTTCGCCGTTCGCAAGTGCGGTCGCGGCCTCCTTGGTCGTGCCCAGCTGCTTCAGCGTGGGTTCCAAGCCGGTCAGCAGCTGCGGCCCGAGCGTCGTCGGTACGAACCACGCGACCACGAACAGCACGCTGCCGATCGTCAGCAGGTGCGACCCGAAGCCGCCGATGCCGCCCGAACCGCCGCCGCCCTTGCCCGCCGGTGCCGGCGGCGCCCCACCCTTGTCCTTGGCCATCGTTGCTCCGTTCTACTTCTTGCTCGGTTGCCAGTCCGCGCGGTAGCGCAGGATCAGGTCGCGGCATTTGCGGTAGATCGCCGCCGTGGCGCGCACGTCGTGCGCGTTGTACTCGGCGATCTTGACGATTTCGCCGCGTGCGTACGCCGGCGCCACCATCGACCCGTCCATCACTTCCTTCGGGCTCTCGATGCCGAGCGCCCAGCACACCACGTCGAGCTTGCTCGGACCGCGCCCCTTCTGGGTCAGCAGTTCGAACAGGTCGAGGTGCGGACGCAGCGCGAACCGCTGGGACACCAGGTCGACGCGGGAAGGGATGCCGTGGATCAGGCTGCGCGTGACCAGGAACGGCAGGTCGAAGCCGCGGCCGTTGAACGTCACCACGGTCTCCGCCTTGCCCGCCAGCGCCCAGAACGCCGCCAGCAGGTCGCGTTCGCTCATCGGCCGCAGCCACGCCGGGCACGGGTCGAGCACGACGCCGTCCGGCGGCACCGCGAGCACCGTGACCCCGTCGTCGCCGCTGCCGGGTTCGGCGTCGCCGTCGCCGATCGCCAGCGACACGACCTTGCCGAAGAACGGCGACATGCCCATCACCGCGCCGGGTTCCATCTCCTTGCGCGTCGCGTTGTCGGACAGCGCCTCGGCGACGGTCGGCGGCAGGTCGCGGCGGTCGAACGCCGGCACCGTTTCGATGTCGACGACCAGCGTCTTGCAGCACAGGTCCTCGACCGGCGCCAGGGCCGGGTCGATCAGCTGGTCCGGCGCGAAGCCGGGCGGCGCGTCGTTCGGGTCGATCGCGCGCAGGCGTTCGACGACGAGTTGCGGTTTGCCCTGCCATTCGCGCACGCGGCCGCGCACCTTGACCGGCCCGCGCAGGGGTGCCTGTTTCGCGGCGGCCATCGCCTCCTTCTGGTCGTCCCAGACCTTGGCTTCGACGACCGCGTGCAGGTCGGCGAGTTCGAGCACCAGGAACGGCCGGTTGTCCTTGGTCTGCAGTTCCTTCACCGCGCGCAACTGCGCGAACACGTCCCAGTCGTGTTCGGCCGCGTGCAGCGCCGCGAGGTTGTCGGCCTGCACGACGCGGATCTTGTTCTCGTCGTCGTTCACTTCGCCTCGGCGAACGCGCGCAGGCGCGTGACCGCGGCCCGCAGCTGGTCCATGGCCGCCGCGTAGCTGAAGCGCACGAAGCCCGGGATCGCGAACGCGCTGCCCGGCACCGCGGCGAGGTGGTGCCGGTCGAGCAGCTGCTCGCACACGGCGACGTCGTCGAGGCCGCGCGTGCGGCACAGTTCGCGCACGTCGACCAGCGCGTAGAACGCCCCGCGTGGCGCAGCGAGCTTCATGCCCGGGATCCGGTTGATCTCGGTGACGAGGTAGCGGCGGCGTTCGTCGAACGCGCGCATGCGCCGTTCCTGTTCCTCGGGCAGCGCCTGCTGGCAAGCCGCCAGCGTCGCCGCCTGGCTGATCGTGCACGGGTTGCCGAGCACCTGGCTCTGGATGCGGCAGGCGGCGTCGACCACCGCCTTCGGGCCGGCGAGGAAGCTGGTGCGCCAACCGGTGAGCGTGTGGCTCTTCGTGAACCCGTTGACCACGATCGTGCGCTCGCGTCCGCCGGGCAACGCGGCCGGCGAGACGTGCGTGGCGCCGTCGTAGAGCAGGGTCGAGTAGATCTCGTCGCTGACGATCCACGCGTCGTGCTGCTTCGCGACGTCGACGATCGCCTGTACCTGCGCCCGAGTCGGCACGGAGCCGGATGGGTTGTTCGGGAAGTTGACGATGATGCCGCGCGCACGGTGCCGGGCGAACGCGGCGTCGATGGTGGCGGCGTCGTGCACGAACCCGGCGTCGGGCACGGCCGGCAGGACCACCGGCTTGCCGTCGGCCATCGTGACCAGGGCCGGATACGAGACCCAGTACGGCGCGAGGATCAGCACCGCGTCGCCGGGCTCGACGATCGCGTCGAGCGCCATGTGCAGCGCACCCTTGGCGCCGGCGGTGACCATCACTTCGTCGGCGCCGTAGTCGAGTGCGAACGTGTCCGACAGCCACTTCGCGCCCGCGGCGCGCAGTTCGGGGGTGCCCGGGGCCGCGGTGTAGCGCGTATTGCCCTGTTCGATCGCGCGGATGCCCGCGGTGGCGATCGGTCCGGGCGTCGCGAAGTCGGGCTCGCCGGCGCCGAGCGACACGACGTCGAGGCCGGCGGCCTTCAGCTTCGCGGCTTTCGCGGTGATCGCGAGTGTCGCCGATTCCTCGATGCGGCGGGAACGGGCGTTGGGGACGAGGCCGGACATGGGGCGGGGAAGTAGACCGTTCGACCGCGGCGAAGGCAACGCGTGCGGAAGTTCGCGCCGGCCGTCCCGTCGGAGCGGCTTGCCTCTTCGTCGAAAGAGGCATCGTCCGCTACGTTCCCATGTGATGGCCAAACCGAAGCCGAAACGCGGTCGCCGCTGGTTGCGCATCCTGGGCATCACGCTCGGGTCGATCGTGCTGTTCCTGCTGCTCTTCGTCGTGGCGTTCCTGTTCAACCCGTTCGAAGGGTCGCTGCCGGAGGTGCGCGATGCAGTCCCGCGTGGCGTCAACTTCTTCGCCCGCAAGGCGCGCCTCGCCGACGACTTCGACCCCTTCCCGACGCCCAAGTTCTGGGGCGAGGTCGCCGAGGCGCGTGGCTTCACCGAACTGGCGCAGGGTTCGATCGGCCAGAGTTGGAAGCGCGCCGGCATCGATCGGATGCTGGTGCAGGCCACCGAGCAGATCGACAAGGTCAAGGCGGACAGCGGCGGCTTCCTCGACTTGATGCGCGACGTGCTCGGGCAGGAGCTGGTCGTCGCCGGCTACGAACTCGACTACTCGCAGTCGCCGGCGCGGCCGCTCGCCGAGCCATGGTGGTGCATCTACACGCGCGTCACCTGGCGGGTGAAGGCCGCCCTCGGCGCCGCCGGCTTCGGCCTCGTGCAGTCGCAGTTGAAGGACGGTGGCCTCGACGTCAGCAGTGACGGCGCCGACCTCGTCGTGCGCATGCCCGGCGCCCAGCAACCGATCCGCCTGCGGCGGCGGCTCGACCTGTTGATGATCAGCAACCACGCGCCGCTGCTCGACCAGTCGACGCGCCTGCTCGACGGCGCCGAAGACGAGGAGCCGATCGGCAAGATGGCGGCCTACACCGACGGCGCGCAGAAGCGCATCGACCGCTGGGCCGACAAGAACGACCAGGACCCGGTGAACGTGCTCGAGTTCGTCGTCGAGCCGAACGCGTTCGACGGGTTCCGGCGGTTCGCGGCCGGTTGGCCGAACGCGCAGAACAAGGACAGCATGAACGAGCGCGTGCTGGCGACGTTCCTGAACCTGCGCGGCTGGCAGCAGGTCGCCGGCGGCGTGATGTTCGCCGACGGCGTGATGGCGGCGACCGGGCGCGTGAACCTCAACAGCAAGCAGCACTCGCCGTTCCAGAGCAGCTTCTACAAGGCGGAGGAACAGCGGCGCGAGGAGTGGCTGGACCCGTTCCTGGCGATGGTGCCCGAGTCCGCGTGCGCGGCGGCGGCGCTGCGCGTTCCGGCCGGCGACTTCCTGCACGCGATGATCGATTCGCTCGAGGACGCCGAACGCGAGCTGTTCAACGACGCGCTGCGGCGGGTCACGTTCAACGGCCAGAACCTCAACGACCTGCGCGACCTGGTCGACCGCGTGCGTACGGCGTTCCTGCCGCGCACCGGCTTCGTGTTCCGGCAGAACGATCCGGACACGACGCGCGATCCGCAGACCGGTGAGCTGCAGGTGCCGGTCACCGCGAGGTCGCCGGTGCCGCAGGTGGCGTGGGTGTTCTGGCTCAAGCCGAACGGCGACGCGCTGGCCAAGGAGCTGGTGAAGATGCTCAGCACCTTCTACAGCACGTTCCGGTTCAAGAAGGTCTGGGAGCTGCCGGTGCAGTTCCCGAACGGTCGCCTGTCGGAAGCGGTGACCGAGTTCACCAACCCGCAGATCCCCGGCACCGGCGAGATCGCGGTGATCGTGTTCCGCGACTTCCTGGTGCTGTCGAACTCCGGGCCGCTGGTGCGCGACATCATCAAGACCAAGTACACCGACCAGACCGGTGCCCGTTCGATCCGCAACCCCAACGACGAAGCGGCCGCGGCGGCGTTCGCGGCGATCGAACGCGAACTGCCGTCGGAGCTGAACGGCTTCGTGTGGGTGCACGGCGACAACCTGGTGCCGATGTTCGACGACTACCTGGCGGCGGCCGACGCCAACAACGAACTGCCGGACCCGGAGTGGATGGCGAGCGCCCGGCAGGCGGCCGAGGACCAGGTGCGCCGTTCGCAGTTTCCGACCTACGGCAGCATCGCCGCGATCCCGGAGACCCAGCGCGGCCAGTTCGAGCAGGCGGTCGGGGCGTACCTGCGCGAGCAATGGCGCAAGGAACGTTCCAACGTGCCCCCGGAGGCCCGCGCGCAGATCCTGCAGATGCGGGCCATGGCGCAGATGCTCAAGGTGGGCTGCCTGCAGCTCGAACTGGAGAACAGCTTCGCGCACTTCCAGGCGCGCCTCGTCCTGAACCGGCGGTGAGGGGGCGAGTGTGGCCTGTCCCGGCCCGCTGTTGAAATCGGCTTGCCGCTCGCTACTGTGCCCGGCCCTCGCTGAACGCCCAGGTGGCGGAATTGGCAGACGCACTAGCTTGAGGTGCTAGCGCCCCAAAAGGGCTTGCAGGTTCAAATCCTGTCCTGGGCACCACGTTCGCGAGGGCCGGCCGCCTGCGGGTTTTCCCGCAGGGCTGGCCTCAGGATGGCCGTCCCACGGCGCCGATAGCGGCGGCATGCCGGATGTCCGCCGCCTACAGCGGGGCTTCACCCTGCTCGAACTGATGATCGTCGTGACGATCCTCGGAATCATCGCCTCGGTCGGGGTGCCGCAATACGTCTCTGCCCTGCGCACCGCACGCGTCGGCAAGGCAAGGCACGAACTGGTCACGATCGCGTCCGCGATCGACCAGTACACCGTGACCAACGGCGGCAGCCTGCCCCTGTCGTTGCACCTGGTCGGGTTCGGCGGCAAGCGCGACCCCTGGGGCCAGCCGTACTGCTTCCTCAACTACGCGGACGGGTGTGGCGACGGCCTCGAGTGGGCGATCGCAGCGGGAGTCGTGGATCCGGCCGCGGTGCAGTCGACGGGCGGTTCGTCGTCGTCCTCGTCGTCATCGTCGTCGGGGGCGGGCGGCGGCGGCGCCGCGCCGCGTCGCGCGCCGCAGCCGCGCTGGCGCCCGCAGGATCCGATCGTCGTGCAGGTCGACGCTGCCGTTTCGGACCGCGGCAAGGTCGCGGCGCAGCGCATCACCTCGACGCTGTCGCGGGAAGTGCCCATCGCCGAAGTCGAGGCGTTGGCGGCGGCGATCACCTCGACCGGCGGGTTCTCGTTCTTCACCGGCGTCGCCACCGAGACCACCCGGCGACGCGACCGCTACATGTTCCCGCTGAACACCGACTACGACTTGTTCAGCCTCGGCCCGGATTGCAGCACCGCGGTGTCGCTCGGCGAGACCGTGGGCCTGGACGACGTCATCCGTGCCAACAACGGCGGGTACTTCGGTACCGCCTCGGAGTACTGACATGAGCCGTGGCTTCGTGCGCAAGCGCTACATCGTCGACTGGAACCTGCAGGGCGGCCTGATCGCCCACGGCCTGCTCTATGGCGGGCTCGTGCTGGTGGCGGTCGTCGGCGGGATCTTCCTGCCCCTGCTGTGGGATCTGGGCGATCGGACCCGGCCCGAACACGACGAACCGGCGATCGTGATGCTGTGGTTGCACGAGCGGCTGTGGTGGATCGTCGCGGCCTGTGCGGTGGTCGTGCTGCTCAGTGCGGTCAAGTTCTCGCACCGGATCGCCGGACCGTTGGTGCGCTACAAGCGCAACCTGCGGCTGCTCGCGGAGGGCAAGCTTCCGTCGACGTTGCGCACCCGTCGCGGCGACTACCTGAAGGAGGAAGTCGCCTGCCTGAACGCGGCGGTGGCCGGCGTGGCCCAGCGGGTCGAGGCGATCCGCCGGGCGCAGGTGGCGCTGCACGAGGCGGTGCTCGCGGTCACGGCGCAACCTGGGGTCGGGATCGAGCGTGGGCTCGTCGACCGGCTCGCGGCGCAGAGCCACGAACTGGCGCAGAAGGTGGCGGCGTTCACGCCGGTCGATCCCGGCGACGAGCGCATCCGGGTCGCGGCGATGCCGGTCGCGGTCGCGCTGGCCGGGGCCGCCGGCGAGGACGTCGGCGCGTGAACGTCACCCGGCCGCGACCTGCCGCGATCGGCATCCTGACGTCCCGATTGGGGCGTAGGTTCGTCCTGCTGTTCACCGGCTGCGCCTTGCTGCCGCTGCTGGTGTTCGCGTGGCTCGCGGTGACCCGGGTCACCGGGCAGATGCACGACGACCTGCGCACGTCGCTGCACGGCGCCGCGAAGACCGCCGGCATGGGCCTCGCCGCGCGGCTGAGCCAGGTCGCGGGCGACCTGTCGCTGGTGCGCGAGTTCGTGGAGCGCCGCGGCCGCACCGGCGAACCGGTGGCGGGTTCGATCCTGCACCAGCACCTCGGCGAACGTTGCGCCGCCATCGCCGTTGCGACCCCGGCCGGTACGGAGACGCTCGTCGGCACCGCGGGAATGGCCTTGCCGCAACTCGATGCGGTGCAGCTGGCCCACCTGGCCGCGGGCAAGCCCCTGCTGGTGGCGCACGGCGATCCGGTCCGGCTGGCCATGCTGGCTGCGGTGGAGCCGGCGCAGCCGGCGCGAGGCACGATCGTCGCTTCGATCCGGGGGCAGTGGTTCTGGGATCCCGAAGAGCTGCGCGTCGCCGGGTCGCAGTTCGCGGCGTTCGACGGTCGGCTGCAGCCGCTGTTCCAGACCTTCCGGCGGTTGCCCGATGCGGAGCCCTTGCGGCTCGCGGTCCGGGCCCGGCCTTCGTCCGGGACGTTCGCCTGGAACGCCGACGGCGACGATTGGGTCGCCCGCTACTGGCGCGCCTTCTTGCAGCCGCAGTACGGCGCGGACTTCTACGTGGTGCAGGCGCAGACCAGGGCGACCGCCTACGGCGTCGCCTGGGAGTTCACGGGTTGGTTCCTGCTCACCGCGGCGGCGACGCTGTTGCTGGTGCTCCTGGTGAGCCTGGTGCAGATCCGGCGCACGCTGGATCCGATCGTCGCGTTGTCCGCGGCGACCACCGCGGTGGCGTCCGGCGACCTGTCGGTGCGCGTGGACGTGCGCACTCGCGACGAACTCGGCGAGTTGGGGGCGGCGTTCAACGGCATGACGGCGCAGTTGCGCGAGAACATCGAACGGCGCGCGCGCACCGAGCGGCAACTGGTCGAGTCGCGCGACGCCGCCTTGGCCGCAGCGCGGGCCAAGGCGGAGTTCGTCACCAACGTCTCGCACGAGTTCCGGACCCCGATGACCGAGATCCTGTCCGCGGTCGAGATCCTCGGTGGGGTGGCGGCGGCCGACGAGGGCGCGCGCGAGGAGTTCGCGGCGATCGCCCTGCGGGGGGCGCAACGGCTGGCGCGCATGGTCGACGACGTGCTCGAACTCGACGGCAATGCCGCGTACACGAGGGAGCCGGTCGACGTCGCCGTTTCGCTGCACGCGGCCGTGGACGAACTGCTGCCGGCGGACCGGGACCGGGTGCAGCTCGCGGCGGTGCCTGCCATCGTCGTCGGCGATGCGGCGCGGCTGCAGCAGGCCTGGCACCGACTGCTCGACAACGCCCTGAAGTTCAGTGCGGTCGACCAGCCCGTGGTCGTGACCGCGCGCGTCGTCGGGGTCGCGGTCGTCGTCGAGTTCGTCGACCGCGGCGCCGGCATCTCGCGCCTCGACCTCGACCGCATCTTCGAGCCGTTCTGCCAGGTCGGGCGTGACCAGATGGTCGACAAGGCCCACGGCACC
Organism: Planctomycetota bacterium; assembly: GCA_016794485.1. Taxonomy (GTDB): domain Bacteria; phylum Planctomycetota; class UBA1135; order UBA1135; family UBA2386; genus UBA2386. Next base: position 8,975 of record JAEUHV010000513.1, on the reverse strand, counting down.
GGCCTCGGCCTCACGCTGGTCAAGGCGACGATCGAACGCCTCGGCGGACGCATCGAGGTCGACAGCGAACTGGGAGCGGGCTCCACGTTCCGCATCGCCCTGCCGCTCGCTCTACCGGTGCCGGTGCCGGCGACGTCGGGTCAGGGCTGACGAACCGCTTCCTGCAGGAGCTGCCAGAGGGCTGCGACGTGGTCGCGCTCGGTGGCGAGAGCGCCCACCGAGACGCGCACGGCCCAGCGCCCGTCGAGCTGGGTCGGGGTCAGCCACGCGCGGCCGCTGGCGTGCACGGTGGCCAGCCAGCGCAGCGTGTGTGCGTCGAGGGCGTCGCCGTGCAGATCGGCGGGCTCGTGCCGCAGCACGACGGTCTGCAGGGGCACCGGCGCCAGTACCCGCCACGGCGGCGTCGCGGCCACGCGTTCGGCCAGCCAGCGGGCGTTGTCGAGATCGCGGCGGATGCGGTCGCGCAGCGTCGCCACGCCGTGGGTGCGGATCAGGCTCCAGAGCTTGAGCGCGCGGAAACGGCGGCCCAGCGCCACGCCCCAGTCGCGGTAGTTGCGGACGCGGTCGTCGACCGCGGTGCGCAGGTAGCTCGGGTTCGTGCTCATCACGCGGACCAGGTGGTCGGGGTCGCGCACGAAGTAGACCGAACAGTCGAACGCGGCCCCGAGCCACTTGTGCGGATTCACCACCAGCGAGTCCGCGCGTTCGACGCCACGCCAGAGCGTCCGGCACTCGGGCAGCAGCATCGCCGAGCCAGCCATCGCCGCGTCGACGTGCAACCACAGACCGTGGTCCTCGGCGACGGCAGCGGCGTCGGCGAGCGGATCCATGGCCGTGGTGGCGGTGGTGCCGGTCGTGGCGACCACGGCGCAGGGACGCAGGCCGGCGGCGCGGTCGGCGGCGATCGCCGCGCGCAGGGCGGGGATCGACAGCGCGCGGTCGGCGTCGATCGCGACCTTGTGCACATGGGCGCGGCCGAAGCCGGCCAGCAGCGCCGCCTTCTCCACCGAACTGTGCGCCTCGCCGCTGGTGTAGACGACCAGCGGGGCGAGGCCGTGTTGCATGCCGCTCGTCGTGGCGCCGTGGCTCGTCGCCCGTTCCCGGGCGCAGACCATCGCCAGGAACGTGCACGTCGAAGCGGTGTCCTGCAGCACGCCGCGGAACGTCGGCGGCAGGCCCGACATCTGCGCCAGCCATTCGGTGACCCGTTGCTCGAGTTCGGTCAAGGCCGGCGCCGACTGCCAGGCGAGTCCGAGCACGCCGAGGCCCGTCGACAGGAAGTCGCCGAGCACCGAGGCGAGGTCGCCGTTCGACGGGAAGTAGGCGAAGAACGACGGATGCTGCCAGTGCGAGCACGCCGGCAGCAGCAGCGCGTCGAGGTCGCGCAGTACGGCCTCGAAACCTTCGCCCTGTTCGGGGGGTTCGTGCGGCAGCGCCGCCAGCAGGTCGCCAGGTGCCGCGGTCGTCTGCACGGGCCGAGCTGCGACGCCGGCGCGGTAGTCGGCGATCCAGTCGACGACCCGATGGCCGAATCGGCGGAACTCTTCGGGACTCATCGACAGCGGTCGGTCGGCGGGTGGGTTCATGGCAGCGGAGCGGAGGCGCGTTGCGAACGGCGGTTCGTCGCGTGCCGTGTCGCGGCGGCTCTCGGCGTCGTCGTAGCGATCCTGGCGAAGCCGCGTCGCCAGGGGGTTGGCGCGTGACGGGACGCCGATCGTCGGTATGCTGGCGCGCCGCCGCGCGGAAACCAACGCCATCGCCCGCCCCCGATGAGTTCCTCGAACGGAGAAAGCCCAGCCGGTCCGACCCCGGGCCAGATCACAGCGACGATCGAGTTGCTCGGCGACGACCACGGCCCCCTGGTCGCCGCGGCGCGCGATCGCCTGCTGCGCTGGGGCGACGTCGTCGTGCCGCAGCTGTGCGCCGGTGCCGAAGCCGAGTCGGTGCGCTTGCGGTCGCGGTGTCGGGCGCTGCTGCGCAGCTTCGAAGTGCGCGCGGCGTTGGCTCGATTCGCCCGGTTGCGGCTCGGCCGAAGTGGTCGCGGTTCGGCGGCTCCCCTGCTCGACGGCGCGGTGTTGCTCGCCAAGATGGTGCGCACGTTCGTGCCGGATGCGACCGAACTCGCCGTCGTGCTGAAGCGCGAAGCCAACGAGCTGCGGGCGGCCTGTGCGGGGCGCAGCTTGCCGACGTGTGCGCGCCTTCTGGCGGAACGGCTGCACGACAAGCTCGGGCTGCGCGGGGCCGACCCGACGCGAGTCGACCTCGACCAGAGCCTGGTGGATCGGGTGCTCGCGACGCGACTGGGTTCGCCGGTGGCGCTGTCGTTGATCTACCTGATCGTGGCGCGGTGGGCCGGCATGTCGGTCGCAGGTGTGGCGATGCCCGACCATTTCCTGGTGCGGCTGCACGGCACCCGCCCGGTGCTGGTCGATCCGTTCCACGCCGGCCGCACGATCACCAAGGCCGATTGCACGCGCTACCTGCGGGCGCACGGCCACGAGCAGGTGCGCGACCAGCTGAACGACCTCGGTGACCGCGAGATGCTGATCCACTACCTGCGCAGCCTGCGGGTGGCGGCCGCGACGCGTCCGTTGCCGGAGACCCAGCAGACGCTCGGCCACGCCCTGGCCCTGCTCGAGACGAGCTGACGTGCGGGCGGAAGCTCTCGCCTTGTTCCTGCTCGCCGGTTGCAGCGGCGTCTTCCAGCACGCGCGACCAGATTCGCCGATGGGTTACGCAGTGGTCGCGCCGATGCACGGCGAGGCGCCGCGGGTCGGCAGTGCCGAACGGGACGTGACTCCGCCGGTGGGGGCCTGGCTCGCCGGTTTCGATCCGGCCCGCGCGAGCACGCGCGTGTCGTCGCCGTTGCTGGTGCGCGTCCTGGTCGTGCTGACACCGACACGGCGCTTCGCGATCGTCGGCATCGACAACCTCGGCGTGATGCGCGAGGACGTCGATTGGATCAAGGCGGGGCTGCCGGGTTTCGCCAACGGCGACGTGTTCGTGTGCGCCAGCCACACACACGCCGGGCCCGACCTGATCGGGCTGTGGGGCAACTACATGCTGTCGTCGGGCCGCGATCGCGACTACCTCGCGAGGGTGCGCGCCGCGACCGCGGCGGCCGTCGCCGAAGCCGTCGCGCGGGCCCAGCCGGCGGCGTTCGTGCGCGGCGAAGCGCGGCTGCCGCCGTCTGGGCTGGTGAAGAACGCGAACCGCAAGGATGTGTTCGACCGGCGGCTCACGGTGCTGCACGCGCGCGCGGTCGCGGACGGTGCACCGCTCGGCACGCTGCTGCACCTCGCCTGCCACCCGGAAGTGATGCCGCGCCGCAACACCGCGACCAGTGCCGACTTCGTCGGGGTGCTGTGCGACGCATGGCGCGCGCGTGGCCACGGCCAGGCCGTGTTCGCCAACGGCGCGCTCGGCGCGATGATCTCGCCCGACGTACAGCCGCGCGACGAGCAGGGTGTGCAGGCGTTCGGTGAGCGGGCGTGTGCGCTCGCCGAAGCGGCCTTGGCGTCGGCCGAGGCGATCCCGGTCGACGCGGTCGAGGTGCGTCGGGCCGACGTGTACCTGCCGATGCGGTCGTTCGGGTTCCGGATCGGTCGATTGACCACGGCCCTGCAGCGCGAACTGTTCGACGGCGCGGCCCGCAGCACCGTCGGCTGGCTTCGGCTCGGTTCGTTCGAGGCGATCGCCGTGCCTGGCGAGATGGAACCCGCCCTTGCCGAGCAGGTGCGCGCCGAGGTCGCGCGGCCGGATCTCGTGGTGCTCGGGTTGTGCGACGACGAAGTCGGCTACCTGCTGCGCGCACAGGAGGCCGCTGACCCGGAGTACGCGTATGAACGCGGCATGAGTCCGTGTCGCGAAGCGGGCGAGTTGGTGCGCGCAGCGCTCACCGGGCGTTGACCCGGTTCACCACAGGGCGCCGGCCATGCGCAGCAGCGTCCAGTACAGGTCGTCGACGAGCGGGCTCAGCCAGTACGACAAGGCCAGGATCGCGAGGAAAGGCAGGTAGGGCACCTGCAGGAAGGCGTCGAAGCTGCGCCCCGTGGCCGGAATCAACCCGCGCGTGATGCCCGCACCGTCGAGTGGCGGCACCGGCAGCAGGTTGAAGCAGCCGAGCAGCAGGTTCAGGAACAGGAAGGCCTTGGCGATCTTGACGATCGTCCGCTGCGCGTCGCTGTCGGGATTGCCGATCTGCCAGAGCACGACCCAGGCGATCGCGACGAGCGCGAAGTTCGCCAGCGGCCCCGCGAACGACATCAGGGCCGCGCGCCCCGGATTGCGTTCCGCCCAGAACGGATCGATCGGCGCGTGCGCGAAGCCGAACGCGGACTGGCCGTGGCTGACGTAGAGGCTGATCACCGGCAGCAGGACCATGCCGAACGGCTCGCGCTGCATGTGGGGCAGCGGATTCAGCGTCACTTGTCCGGCGCGGTACGCGGTGCGGTCGCCGAGCACCATCGCGAACCAGGCGTGCGCGGCTTCGTGGAACGTGAGGCTGATGAGCAGCGTCACGAACATCAGGAACATCAGCTGCCAGTCCACGGCGCCTCCTCGTCTGCGTCGCCGGCCGCTGGGGCGTCACCCGCGCCCGCGCCCGCGCCCGCGTCCGCTTCGGCCATCGCCGCGGTGATCGTCTTCACCTTGGTCTCGGTGGCGGCGAGCTTGCGGCGGCAGATCGCGAGCAGGATGGCGGCGCGTTCGACCTTCTCGGTCAGCACGTCGAGATCGATCTGGCCCGATTCGATGTCGTGCAGGATGCCTTCGAGTTCGCTGCTCGCTTCGGCGTAGCCGGGTTCGTCACCCTTCTTCTTCTTGTCGCTCATGAGCCGTTCTCGTGGATGTGGTCGACGTGGGCGTCGGCATGGCCGTCGCGCCACTGCACGCGGATGCGCTGGTCCTTGGCGAGGCGGGCGATGCCGGGCAGGACCTTGCCCGCGGCGTCGCGCACGATGGTGAATCCGCGTGCCAGTACGCGGGTCGGATCGAGCAGGCGGCTGCGGGTCGCCTGCTGGTCGAGCTGGGCGCGGTGCCGGTCGAACAAGCGTTCGGTACGGTGGGTCAGGGCGGTGGCGTGCTGGCGCAGCCGTTCCCCCGCGCGCTGCAGGCACGATCTGGCCGCTGCTGCGATCGAGGTGCCCGCGAGAGTCAGCCCGCGTCGCGAATCGGCCAGGCGCGCGGTGCTGGCCCGGTGCACGCCGCGCGCCAACGTGGCGAGTGCATTGCGTTCGCGCAGCATCAGGTCGGCGATGGCGGCCTGCAGGCGGCGTGCCCGGTCGACGACTTCGGCACGGGCCTCCTGCACGCCGCGGACCAACAACTCGGCGACCGCGGTGGGGGTCTTCTCCGAGTGCGCGATCGCGTCGAGCACGGATTGGTCGCGTTGGTGGCCGATGCCGACGACGATCTTCAGGGGGTGCTGTGCCACGGCCAAGGCCACGTCGCGGTCGTCGAACCAGGCCAGGTCGGTGCGCGAACCGCCGCCGCGCACGATGCAGACCACGTCGAACTCGTCCGCGCGCGCGGCGAACCAGCGCAGGCCGGCGAGCAGCATCGGCTTCAGGTCGCGGCCCTGCACGCGGATCGGGTAGAGCGTCACGTCGAGCCCGACCTGGGCTTCCTGCACGTGGCGCAGGAAGTCGTTCCAGCCGTCGGCGTCGGGGCTCGTGAGCACGCCGATGCGCCGGGCGGGCAGCGGGAAGCCGAGCTGGCGATTGCGTTGGGCCAGGCCCTTCTGCGCCAGCTCGCGCAGGATCTGTTCACGGGTCAGCGCGAGCTTGCCGAGCGTGAAGCTCGGGTCGACGTCCTGGACCACGATCTGGTAGCGGCCAGTCGCCGCCCACAGGTCGATGCGCACCAGCACCCGGACCTCGAGGCCGTCGCGCAGGACCAGCGGCGGTTCATGGCGTTCGAGCGCCGGCAGCAGTCGTTCGGCGGCACTGGCGAACAACGCGACCTCGACCGCCGCCAACGGTCGTGCTTCGCCGCGCGCCTTCTCGACCAGCTGGAAGAAGCGATGCTGGCGGCCGGCCGACTTGTCGAAGTCGACGATCTCGCCGACCACCCAGAATGCCTCGGGGAACAGCTGCCGCAGGCCGTCGCGCACCAGCGCGTTGAGGGCCGAAACCGCCAGGGCCGGCTTGTCGTCGGTTCCGGACGGGGCGAGTCCGGGCGCGGCGGACGCGAGCGGCATCGGCTCCGGCCGCGGCGCGGTGCCGGCGGCCGCACGCGGCCGTGGCCGTTCCACCGGCTTGGCCTGCAGCGTGCCGGCGAGCAGCGACGGAATCTCCGGCGCGAACTCGAACAGATGGCGCGACAGCACGGTGAACACCTGCTCCGCATGCGTCGCCGGCACCCGCCACACCTTCTGCTTGGGATCCCAGCGACGGCCGGGCAGTTCCTTCACCGCCGCGACGAGGTCCTCGCGGTACGGGAAGCGGATCAGCAGGTGTGCGCCGTCCGCGTCGAGTTCGACGGTGCCCGTCATCGGCGCGTGACTATGGCCGAAGGTCCGGGTCGAGGAACACGGAAACCGCGGCGCGGGCCGCGGCGCGGACCGCGGGCAGTCCGAGCGTGCGGCCGGCGGCGCGGCTCAGGTCCGTCATCACGTCCGGCGCGAGGCCGCACGGGCGCACCCGGTGGAATGGGGCGAGGTCCATCGCCACGTTCAGGCTGATGCCGTGCAGGTTGATCCAGTGCTTCACGTGCACGCCGATCGACGCGAACTTGCGGCCGCCGACGAATACTCCGGTGCCGTCGACCGAGGCTTCGGCGACGAGCCCGAATGCGCGCGCCACCTCGATGCCGAAGCGTTCCAGCCGGTGCAACCAGTCGCGCACGTCGCGCCGCGGCAGGCGCACGATCGGGTAGACGACGAGCTGGCCAGGGCCGTGGAACGTGATGCGGCCGCCGCGTTCGATGTCGACGATCGGCACGTCGGCAGCCGGGCGGTCGTGCGCTGCCGTGGCGCGGCCCGCGGTGTAGACGGGCGGGTGCTCGACGAACACGATGCGGCCCGGATCGGTGCCCAGGTGCACGGCGGCGTGCAGCGCGCGCATGTGGTCCAGCACCGGCGCGTAGTCGGCAGTGCCGAGGTCTTCGATTTCGACGGGCAAGACGGCAGACTACCCGTCGTGACTCCGTTCGCGATCTGCCTCCTGATGCTGGGCCCGCTGGCCCAGGCCCCTCGGGTCGAGCCGTTGCCGGCGACGGTCGGGCACGAAGTCCGGCTGATTCTGCCGGCAGGATCGGCGGCGGTGGCCGGTGTCGTGGTCGAGGTCGAACTCCCAGGCGGCCAGCGCCGCCCCGTGGGGACCACCGATGCCGCCGGAGCGGTCCGCTACGTTCCCGAGCAGGTCGGGCACCACCTGTTCGTCGCGGAGATCGCAGGCGTCCGCACGCTGGTCCCGTTCCACGTCGGCGGAGAAGGAACGCGGTGGTTGTTGGCGCTGGGCTCGGTGCCGCTCGGTCTCGCGCTGCTGTGGGCCAATCTCAGGCGAGCACGCGGTCGACCTGTCCCTTGACCGTGCGCAGGTCGGGGTTGCCCATGAATCGGTCGATCTCCTTGCCGTCGCGGAAGAAGATGCAGGTCGGCACGCTCATGATGCCGAAGCTGGCCGCCGTCTCCTGGGCGTTGTCGATGTCGACCTTGTAGACGTCGATGCGGCCCTTGTACTCGGCCGCCACCTGGTCGATCTTCGGCGCGAGCGCCTTGCACGGCTGGCACCAGCTGGCGGAGAAGTCGACGAGGACGGGGACCTTCGCGGCCTGCAGCGTGCTCTGGAAGTTGGCGTCGGTGAGTTCGTTTACCATGGTGGTAGGTGTCCCGGCCGGCGGTGGTGGCTCGGCAGGGGGCGCGATTTTGGCCAACGACCCGCCGGGTGCAAGGGGCGTCTCAAGTGCTTGGGGCACGGGTGTCGATTCTCGCAGCGGAGGTGCAGGCGCGTCGGCAATGAAGCTCGTATCCATTTCGATGGTGAAGAACGAGGAGTACTGGATCTGGTACGCCCTCACTTCGGTGGCACCGCACGTCGACGAGATCCTGGTGTTCGACAACCACTCGCAGGATCGCACGCCAGAGATCGTGCGCGGCATGCGCCATCTCGGCGACAAGCTGACCCTGTTCGAGCAGTGGGGCGGCACCGACGAACAGGAGAACCGCGAGGCGATGCTGGCCGAGGCGCGCCGCCGTGGCGCCACGCACGTCTTGACGCTCGACGGCGACGAAGTGTGGCCCGACGACGGACTCGCCTTCTGCCGCAAGTTGCTCGAAGTCCACGAGCACGTGCCAGGGCTCGCCGATCCGCCGCGCAACCATGGCCGCCCGATGGACTCGGAGCCGACCGATGGCGCGCTGGTCAAGAACCTCGGCGTACGGCCGATCTGCCCAGGTTTCGACGGCCCGCACACCTGCCGTCCCGTCGACTACCTGCAGCCGGACACGAACCACGGCGCCTACAACTACCTGGTGCGGATCACGTCGCTGGCCAACCTGCGTGGCAACGGGCTCGGCTGGGGCAGGCACGGTTTCGTCGAGACCGGCGACCTCTACATCCAGTCCAGTCCACACACCCTTTGGCTGCCCGGGCTGTGGTTCCTGCACTTCTCGCTGCACCCGCGCTCGAGCCAGCGCAAGGCGGGTTCGATGGAGTGGCTGCGGGTGCCGATGGACCTCGGCAGCGCGCCGATCCACGCGCACGTGCATCTGCCGGCAGCGTTGCTGCGGCCCGACGGACCGGGCAACCCGACGCTGGAAGCGTGGGGACTGTGCGAGCCGCCGCCGGGGCGAGCCCGGGTGCGGTTGCAGGAACTGGCGGCTCGTTGAGACCGGCCGGCAGCGGCCGGTAGGCGCGTTCTTAGCCGGCGCGGTTCATCGCGGCGAGCAGGCGCTCGACCGGGATGCCGTTCTGCATCGCCACGTTGGCGATCGAATCGTCCGGGTTGAAGCCGCAGTTGCGGCAGCCGCCGAG
>JAEUHV010000017.1 GCA_016794485.1 Planctomycetota bacterium | reverse complement strand
CGCAGCGCAGCGTGCGCGCGGCGTCGCCGGCGACGTGGAGCAGAGCGCCCGGAGCGTCTTCGGCGCCGACACCCGCGAACATCGCCGCGGGCGCCGCCGCGCGCGCATCGGCGGCGCGTGCGTGCAGCACGGCGGTCGCTCCGCGCAGGGGCCGGTCGGCGACGAGCCGGATCCACACGCCGCGCACGCCGGCGAGATCGAGCCAGTGGGTGCGGTCCGGCAGTTCGACGCGCCGGACCGGTTGCCAGCGGCCGTCGCCACCGGCATCGACTTCGAGCGTCACGACGGGTGCCGGACCACCGTCGGGAACGTGCGCGAGCAGCAGGCTGCGGTGCGGCAGGTCGGTCGCCAGGAACGCATCGCTGGCGACGCCGGCGGGGATGTCGTCGTCGAGCCACAAGGCGCCGCGCGCGAGCACCGGGCCGAAGCCGTCGAGCTGTTCGGGCCGCAGGAACACCAGGTTGCTGTGCGACTGTCCCGGCCCCGCGAGTTCGCCCTTCAGGGGATGCTTGTTGAGGAACTCGCTGCGCGCGGTGTCGTCGCAGCCGAGCACGACGTGCGCCTGCCAGCGGCAGAAGTCGCCGACGACCTTCAGGTGGTTGGAACGCGGCCGCAGCCCCGCGGTGCGCCCTGGCGCGAAGTCGCGCGGGAACGCCCAGAACGCGCCGTGCATCGTCATCAGCAGATCGGTTTCGCCGATGTCGCGGATGCGCGGCCATTCGGTGTTCCAGCCGTGCGCACCGTCGTACGAGTGCGAACTCTTCGGCAGCCGGAAGGCGTGCCAGAGGTCGTCGTCGCGCACCATGAGCAGCAGCGAACGATGGTCCCAGCCGATGCTCCAGATCGGCGCCGCCGCGCCGCTGCCCGTGAGCCCATCGGGGCCGGTCACGTCGGTGAACTGGTTGCGGCGCACGATCGTCCACGCCGGCGCCTTGCCGTCCCACTCGGCGAGCACGCCGCTCGGCACCGTCGGGTCGCTCAGCGCCGCGTGCGCATGGTCGCCGTTGTTGGCGTAGACGTAGCGGCCCTGGCCGGCGTGCAGCCCCTTGCCGTGGTAGCCCGGCAGCGCCGCGTGCCGTCCGGCTGGGCGCTGTTCGTCGGTCCACAGTTCTTCGACCGCGAGCGTCGCGACGTCGACCGCGTAGAGACCTTCCTCCATCGTCGCCACCACGACCTTGCGTTCGGGTTCGGCGAGGTGGCGCGTGGTGCCGGTGAGCCGGCCGAACATGCGCGCGTACGGGATCGTGCGCACGGTGCCGTCGGCGGCGATCGCGTACGGACCGAGGAACAGCTGCTGCGACGCCGCGTGCACGAACCGGTTGGCGACGGTGCCGCCGATGCTCTCCGGGCGCACGACCTGGCGCAGTCCGGGCGTGATCGCGTAGAGCTTGTCGGAAGAACCCTGCGGCCGATGCGGCGCGTAGGTCACGACCCAAAGCTGCCCGGCCCAAGGCACGACGGCGCCGACGCCGCATTCGCCTTCGTCGTTCCACATCGCGAGCTGCGGGTGGATGCCGGAGATCGCACGCGGCGGGTCCTGCGCCGGAACGAGCGCGCCGAGGGCGAACGTGGCCGCGCTGGTGGCGGTGACGATGCGCATCGGCGCAGCTTGCCGGATGGGCGATGACGCCGGTAGCTCGGCACGAGCTTCCCGTATCGGTCGCTGGATGGGGTTGGGGGGCTTTCGCCGTGGGCTCCTGCTTTGGATACTGCCGCACCATGAAGGAAGACATCGCCCGTGCCGTACCCGTCGGGATCGTGCTCTTCGCAGTGTTCGCCGCCGTGCTGCCGGCACAGACCACTTGGGTCGTGCCGAACGGAGTCGATCTGTCGCCCTACATCACCCAGGCAGCAGCAGGCGACACCCTGATTCTCGGCGCCACCCATCCTGGCTTCGTGCTGACGAAGGGCCTGACCCTGCGGCCCGCCACCGGGCGCACGACGATCGCGAACTTCGCCATCCCGGTCGGCATGGATTCGCAGCTGCAGATCCCCACTGGCCAGAAGGCGAACCTGCAGCGACTCGATTTCACCAATGGTGGCTGGACGCCTTGGTGGAACGGCGGTCATCCGGTGCTGGTCGACGGCGTCGCGAGCTTCGAGGACTGCACGTTCCAGTCGCGTGGTCCTTATGCGATCCGCGCCAACAGCGGCGCGACGGCGCTGCAGCGCTGCACGGTGACCGGCTTGGCCGATTGCAACCCGCTGGAAGTAGCCGCCGGTGATTGCAGCGCCGTCGACTGCACGTTCCGTGGCTCCGATGGCCATGGCCCGCTGGGCAGCAGCCCTTCCCATCCACGGCCGGGAGTCGTCGTGCTGGGCGGAACGTTCGCGGCGTCGCACTCGACGTTTGTGCCGGGCTTGTCGGCGGTCGACCCTCAGGGATACGCGCTCGGACCGGCCGCAGGCCTGCAGGTGCAAGGAGGTGTGACCCGGGTGGTCGAGTGCACCGTGTCCGGGGCCGATTGGCCGACCGGCGCGTCGAACCCCGCGCCCAACCCCGGCGGTGCTTCGATCCGCGTCGTGGGCGGCGTCGCCTACCACGCGCGCTGCACGCTGCAGCCGGGCATTGGCACGCCGCCGGGCGCGCCGACCACCGGCAACGCGTCGACCGATCCGGAACTGGTCGGCATCACGTCGAGCGGCGCCTTGCGTCTCGGTACGACGTGGACCGCGAACGGCACCGCTGGCAACTCGCCCTGGCCGTTCGGCATGGCGCTCTGGCCCGACCTGGCGCCGAACCTGGTACCGGTCGTGACGGAAACCGTGTGGGGCGATCCCATGTGGACCGTCCTCGACGGTTGGGTCCCCATGGGCAGTGGCGCCGTCTGGTCCTGGTCGATTGCGATCCCGAACTCGAGTGTGTTCGTCGGTGCGCGGCTGTACGCCCAGGCGCTGCACTTCGGCACCACGTCGCTGAGGGTGTCGCCCGTGGTCGGCGGGGTCGTCTACTGAACGGGCCGCACCGGGGTGGCGTCGCCGCGCATGGACGCCGCGGATGGCGCGGGCGTTCGAAGTTCGTGTTCGGGTAGTGTTCCGGCCGCCGATGCCGGCGACGCTGGTCGACATGAAGCACGAGCTCGCCGCAAAGCAACGCAAGGAACTGCTCGGCGCGTTGCAGACGCGATTCACGCAGAACGTCAGCAAGCACGAGGGCATCGCTTGGGAGACGGTCGCCGAACGGCTCGCGGCGGCGCCACCGAAGAAGCTGTGGTCGCTCGGCGAGATGGAGCGCACCGGCGGTGAGCCCGACGTGGTCGGGTGCGACGAGAAGACCGGCGAGGTCGTGTTCGCCGATTGTGCGCCCGAGACGCCCAAGGGCCGCCGGAGCCTCTGCTACGACCGGCGTGCGCTGGCCGAACGCAAGGAGCACAAGCCGCAGGGGGCCGCCGTGGAAGGTGCGGCAACGATGGGCATCGAACTGCTGGCCGAGGACGAGTACCTGGCGCTCCAGGAACGGTTCGGGTTCGACACCAAGACGTCGAGTTGGCTGCGCACGCCGTCGGCGATCCGCGAACTCGGCGGGGCGCTGTACGGCGAACGCCGCTACGGCCGCGTGTTCATCGGCCACAACGGGGCGCAGTCGTACTACGCGGTGCGAGGGTTCCGCGGGTCGCTGCGCGTGTGATCGTCATGGCCAGCGAACGCTTCCAGGAACTCGATTGGGCCGCGACCGAACTCGGCGAACTGGTGCTGCGCCGCCGCCGCACCGTGGCCACGGGCGACGACTGGGTCTACGAGGTCAAGCTCGCCGACCGCTTCCTGATGTCGAGCCTCAACACGGCGAGTGAGCGTGAGCTCGCGACCCGGGCGCTGGCCAGGCTGTCGGGTGACGGCCTGCGGGTGCTCGTCGGTGGGCTCGGGCTCGGCTACACCGCGGCCGCGGCGTTGCAGGATCCGCGGGTCGCGTGCGTCGACGTCGTCGAACGGCTGCCGCAGGTCGTGGCGTGGCATCGCCGGGGTCTCGTGCCGCTCGGTGCCGCCCTGTGTGCGGACGCGCGCTGTCGGTTCGTGCTCGGCGACTGTCTGCAGCAACTGCAGGAACCCGGCGACACCTACGACGCGATCCTGGTGGACATCGACGACTCGCCGATCCATCTGCTCGACGAAGGCCACGCGCCGTTCTATGCGATCGCCGGGCTGAAGAAAGCGCGGCGCCGGCTGCGTGCGGGCGGGGTGTTCGCGTTGTGGACCAGTCTGCCGGCCGAGCCGGAGGTGCAAGCGCGGTTCGCGGCCGCGTTCGCGACGGCGGATTGCGAGACGGTGTCGTTCGACAATCCGTTGCTCGAGGAGCCCGAGGCCAACGCGTTGTACTTCGGTCGCGCGTGACGTCGACTCCAGCCGACGGTGTCGCCGTCGGCACGACCGCGGTTCAGCGCGGCCGAAGTTCGTGCCGGCGCCGTTCGGCGAGGTGGCGGGCCGCAGCCCTCACATAGCCGTCGGGATCGGCGCCGAAGAGTTCCAGCGCCGGCGCGTCCTTGCCCAGCAAGTCCAGGAACTGCACGGCGCGGCCGCGCACGAACCAGTGGCGGTCCTGCAGGGCCGTCCGCAACAACGGGGCCGCCCGTTCCCGTAGCGGCTCGATACGGCCGAGCACGTCGATGGCCCAACCGCGCAGCGTCGGGCGTTCGTCGCCGGCGGCTCGTTGCAGCACCGGGAATGCCGCGGTGCCGCGTTGCAGCAGCGCTTCCGCGGCGAAGTGTGCCGCACCGACCGCATCGCTGCCGGGATCGTCGTCGGCGAGCAACGCACACAGCGCATCGTCGGCGATCCGGCCGAGGTCACCCAGTGCGACGCTGGCCGACCGCTGGACGTCCTGCGAGTCGTGCGACAACAGCGACCGCAGGAACGGCAGCGCGGGCTTCGCCACGTCGCCGAACCTGCCGAGGGATGCGATCGCGATCGTGTCGTCGCTGCCGGCCCTGGCCAGCGCGAACACCGGCGCGAACAGTTCTGGGCAGTGCGGTGCCAGGTCGCGCACGGTCCACCGCGCCGCGCTCCGCACCTCGAGGTCGGCGTGGTCGAAGTGTGCGCGGACCAGTGCCGCGGCCGGCTTGGCGTGCGCGTCGATGCGGTCGAGCAACCGCAACGCCGCCAGTCGTTCGCGCGTGTCGTCCGGCGTCGCGGGTGCGGCCAGCACCTTGGTCGCGTCGGCCAGGGCCGTGCTGGCGACCGGCGCCGTGTCGGCGAAGCTCAGGGCCCGCACCTCTTGGCCGATCCAAGGGTTGGTCGACGCCATCGCGCGTCGCAGCCACGACTCGCGTTCCGCATGCTCTGGCAAGGCACTGGCCAGCGCCAAGGCCGCGAACGCGCCGACCTCCGCCTCGCCGGCGCACAGCGATCGCAGCGGCTCGACGGCCCCAGGAAACGCGGCGGCAAGCTTGCCCAGCGCCGTGCAGGCCCGGCGGGCGACCCAGTCCGGCTCCGCGTCGGGGGCCTCGGTTCGGGTGGCGACGATGAGCGGCTGCAAGCACAGCGCGGGCGCATCGACGGCCCTGGTCTGCAAAGCCTCGGCCGCGGCGGCGCGCACCCGAGGCTGTTCGTGCGTGAGCAGCGAGGCCAGTGCTGGGACGACCTTCGGCAGGCGCTCGTGCGCCGCGCCGGCGACGTCACAGGTCCAGACGAGCACTTCGTCGTCGGAGTCGCGCAACAACGCCAGCAGCGGCTCGGTCGCCGCCGCGCCGACGCGCAGGTCGATGCCCATGCGATGCTCGAACTTGTCGCCGTGGCGCGCGAACGACCGCACGTAGGCCGGAATCGCGCGCGGATCGCGTTCCGCCCGCAATTTGGCGATGCGAAGCTGCAACCGGTCGTCGGCATCGCCAACCGCCCGAGCGACGGCGTCGACGTCGACCTTCTGGTCTGCGGCGAGGTCGAGCAGGATGGCGGCTGCGGCGCGGGCCCGGCCGGGTTGCTGCAGCAGCGGCATCAGCAACGGCACGGCGGGGGCGCCGAGATTGCCGAGCCCCGTGCGCACCTCCATCGACTCGCGGTCGTCGCGCACGAGAGCCAGGACCGCGGGTAGGGCATCCGGATGGGCGTCGCCGATCGCCAGCAAGGCGTCGACCGCGAGCTGCCAATCGAACTCGCCGTCGACGGCGGCGACGCGGCGCAGCAAACGAGGCGTGGCGGGTGCGGCGTCACGGCCGAGCCGGCCGAGGGTCCGGGTCGCGTTCTCGCGCACCTCGACGTCGGGGTCGCCGAGTGCTTCGACCAGGGCAGGCACGACGACGGGATGGCCGAGGAACCACGTGGCCGAACGCCGCACCAGGGCCGACTCGTGGGCCAGCAGCGGCAGGCACTTCTCGGCGACGGTCGCCGATTCGGACGTCAGTCCGTACAGGGCGACGCCGGCTTGCCGCAGGGGTTCGTCGGCGGTCGCCGCGCGCACGCGCTCGATCCACTGTTCGGCGGGAACGCCACGGAACACTTCCGTTGGCGCCACCTGGGCCAACGCGGCTGCGGACAGTGTGCCGAGGACGGCGATGGCGATGGCGTGGTGGTGGGACGGCATGGACGCCCCGACGAGGGAGGCATGGCCCATGCTAGCAGCCAGGAAATCTCGCCAGCCCGGCCGCGTCGCGCTGGACGTCACAGGTCGCGACGCATGATGGGGCGGGTCGGCGACGGCCGCGCCACTTCGACGAACCCGGCGGCGCGAAACGCCTTGGCGATGCCGGTCCAAGCGAACACGTCGGCGATGGCGGCTCGACGGGGCTCCTGCGGGTAGCCCTCGAGCAGCCTCGCGCCACGCTTCTTCGCGTGCCTTGCCGCGGCTTCGAGCAGGGCGATCGACACGCCGCTGCGGCGATGGTCCTTGGCGACGAACAGGCACGTGATCGACCAGGTCGGCCGTTCGTCGAGTGGCTGCAGCAGTCGGGAACGTTGCAGGCCCGGGAAATCCGGCCGCGGGCCGAGCGACACCCAGCCGATCGGCGTCGTGCCTCGGTAGGCGAGCAAGCCGGGTTCGATGCCTGCATCGACCAGGGCTCGCATCGCGTCGCGATTGGCGTCGCCCTTCTGCGCGTCGAAGGTCTTCTTCGGCAGTCGCCACAGCATGCACCAGCAGCCGCCGCAGGCGCCGCGTTCGCCGAACAGTTCGGCGAAGTCGTTCCAGCGAGCGGGATCGAGCGGGCGCACGGTGCAGCGTGGGCGGGTCACGGACGGCCTCGCAACGCCGAAGGCGGGCTGCCGAAGTGTCGCTTGAACACCCGGGTGAGGTGGGCGTGGTCGCAGAACCCGAGCTGCAGGGCCAGGGCCGTCAGGTCGTGCTGGCCGGCGAGAACCGCCTCGAGGGCGGCGCGGACGCGGAGGGCGAGCCGGTAGCGATGCATCGGCATGCCGACGGCGGCGTGGAACGAGCGGGCGAGGTGGTGCGGCGAAGCTCCCGCAGCAGCGGCGATCGCAGCGAGGTCCAAGGGCTCGCAGACCGTCGCGTGCAGCAGTTCGCGCGCTGCCGTCACGGCGCGCGTCGCCGGCGGCAGTGTGTGCGAGGGCGAACATGGCAGCCGGGTGGCGAAGGCCGCCACCGCTTCGTCCTTGGCCAGGGTGTCGTGGGCCGACGCCAGTGTGTGGCGCAGGCGTCGATGGGCGAGGTGCAGCGCGGCGTCGACGGTGAAGGCGGCCAGGTCGCGTCCGTCCTCGCCACGGCGGCTACTGTCGGCACGGCGAGCGACGACGGTGCAGCGGTCGCCGCCGCACACAGGATGGGCCACGCGATAGCCGTGCCCGCGTCGGCACCACAATCCGTCGACGGGGCTGCCGACGTGTTCGCGTGTGCCACTGCGCCAGGTGAAGTGGCCGTGGTACGGCAGCACGATCTGGTCGGCGCCGATCGCTTCGTCGCCGCCGCACTCGCCGCGCCGCGCCGCGCAGGCGAAGTCGAACACCTCGATGCCGTCGGTTTCGTGGATCAGGGTCGTCCTGCTGCGTGCCACGGCGAGCTCACTGCACGGTGTCCATGTGCCAACCGGGATGGATCCAGCGGCCGTCGCGGCGTTCGAACACTTCGCTGGCGCGCCCGCGCATCGACTGCCTCTCCCCGCCGGCTTCGTAGTCGACCTCGAACGTCGTGTAGACGATCGCCGCGTCGCGCAACCACTGCACCGACGTGGCCGGGAAACGCACGTCGAGCAGCTTGCCCCCGGCCTTGGCGAACGCGGCGGCTTCGTCGAGCTGGTGCTGCCGACCTTCGTGGATGCTGCCGCTCGGGTCGATGGCGACGAAGTCCGCGGGCAACAGCTCGAGCAGCGCAGCCTGGTCGTTGCCGAACCACGCGCGCCAGACGCGTTCCCGAACCTCGAGCAGGCCCGCGGTGTCGTCGGTGCGGTTTGGCAGTCCGGCACAACTCGCCAACGTGACGGCCGCTGCAAGAAGGGGGCGGGTGGTCATGGGGCGCGACGATAGCGGCGGTGGGCGGCGCCGCTTGGACGTTCTTGCGGCGGGCCACCGTTTGCGCGTGCCACGCATGGTCCCGTTGGAAACGAACGCAGCCGCAGTGGCCTTGCGACCACGGCGGCTGCGCAGGACCGGCGGTAGCCGCCGGTCACGAACCGATGGCGGCGATCAGATGCTGCCGATCAGGCCCGAGATGCCGTTCGACGTGATCACGCCGAACGCGTTGTACGACGCATCGAGCATCGCCGACTGCAGGAAGAACGTCACGCCGAGCAGGCCGGGCGCGTTCGGGACCGGCAGCGAGTACGAGTGCGTCGTCGCGCCGGGGCTGACCCAGGGGTTCAGGACGTCCAGGTTCGCCCGCAGGCCGCAACCGGGCGCGCCGATGAAGAACAGGTCGTTGAGACCCGGATCCGTGAACCCGTAGATCTCGACACCGAGCTGGACCAGCGGCGGGATGTTGGAGACGTCCAGGTTCCAGGTCGTGTTGATGACCGGGCGGTTGACCGACGACAGCTTCAGCGCGTTGGTGTCGACGCTCTCCAGCAGCACCGCGCCCGTCATCGCCGAGATGTCCGTGCTCGTCGGGTTCAGGTTCGGGCCGGCCGGCGAGTAGCCGACGAGGATGCCGCCGTTGTCCTGGTTGGTCGACATGTTCGGGCCGAACGCGATGACCACGTCACCATTGGCGTACAGCTGGAACTGGAAGTCGCAGGGCTGGGTGACCGGCGGAACGCTGGCCGGGTCGGTCCAGTTCGGCACGCCGATCCAGGACACGGTCGTCACGGCCGCGCTCTCTTCGACCTGGACGACGCCGCCACCGGTGGCCGTGCTCGGGTCGAGGTCGCGCTGGCAGTAGAAGCCCTGCTGCGGCGCGTTCATCGTGGTGGTGATGTTCGGCGCGGCGACCAGCGTGTTGCCGGCGGCGGCCGCGACGTAGCCGTTCGAGCACACCTGGATGCCCGTCCAGCCCGGGAACGAACCGGTCGTGAACGGGTAGTTCACTTCGGCGTCGTCGCCGAGCGTGAGCACCGTCGGCGTCGTCTGGACGCTACCGGCCGGGAGCCACGCGCCCGAGCGCGAGACCAGGTAGGTGCTGCCGGCGTTGATGAACGTCAGCGCCGAGTTCTGCAGGTCGAAGTTGGCCGTCGTCGCGAAGAACTCGTGGAACGAGGCGTACTTCTCGTAGCAGCCAGCGCCGATCGGCGTGGCGACGCCGGCGTTCGGGTCCGGCGTGTAGGTGAACTGCACGATCGGCACGAAGCCCGACGAGGCACCCGACACCGCGGCCGGGGCGCCGACGCTGCGCACGACGGAGCACGAGTTTGCGGGCGGCACACCGGCGGCGTTGCCGGCGTAGGCGCAGTACTGCGTGTTGCCGGTCAGCGGGGTCGGCGCGACCGTGATCTCGATTTCGACCACGAGGTCGACACCGGCGGTCGGGTCGTACGAGAACGGCGTCGTCAGCGGCAGGCTGACGTACCAGGTGCCCGCGACCGTGTTGACCGTGCCGCTGAAGTTCGGCAGTGCGGTCGGGTTCGCCCGGTTGCTGGCGTAGGTCAGGCTCTGCGCCGTCCAGTCGTTCAGCGAGGTGTCGACGTACGCGTTCACCGTCGGGAAGTTCACGGCCGTGAACACGGCGCCCGGCGCGAACATGAAGTCGATCTGCGAGATGCTGATCGGCGCGAGCACGCCCTGGCCGGTGAAGTGCGAGGTGTCGTACACCATCTGGAACTTGTTGGTGCCGGCGCGGAAGTAGTTCGCGCTGGTGCCGTAGCCGCTGATGGTGGCGGCCGGTGGGACCTGGACGGTCTGCGCGACGCTGGCGGCGGCCAGCGCGAGGATGCTGGAGAGGGAGAGAAGCTTGTGCATGGAGATGGCCTGACTGTGGACGCGCGCATGCGGAGGTGATGCATGCGCGATGACCAGACCACACTATCTCGCCATGGCGGTCTGTCCATGCCCGCACTTCTGCCGTGGCAAACCAGGCATCAGGCAGGGCGATGAAACCCAAGTCGTCCAAGAAGGCCACGGCGTGCGAGGGTTGCGGTCGACCGCGTTGATGGGCCGGATTCCACGGGAGGCGCGATGCGACGGCATCGCGATTGACGTCGGCGCCGGGTTCGCGGAGGTTGGGCCAATGCTGCGTGCCATTTCGAGACCATTGGTCATTGCTCTAGTCGTCGGGGCGGCCGCAACGGCGCAGGTCGACCGGCACGAACTCGGCCTGCGGCTGCGGACCTTCGAGCAGCGACTCGGAGCTTGCGCCGACCGCGGGCGTCAAGTGGCCGCGCTGCGCGAACTGGATCGCGCCGTGCAGGCGTTCTTCCGGTTCGACCTCGCCGCCGTCGCACGCGCGATCGATGCGGCCGACGTGCGACTGGACGCGGCGCCCCCCGAAGCGGCGGAGCGGTTCGCGCGCAGCACGCAGTTGGCGTTGGCGGCGCGCTTGTGCGATCCGAAGGCCGGTGCGGTGGCGTTCACGCTGGGGGCGGCGTTCGCCGCGGCGGGGCCGTGCCCCGAAGGGCTGCTCCTCGAGGTCGCGCTCGACGGCGACGCGCAGCCTAGGGTCGTAGTGCCGGTGTCGGCGCTGCCGACGAGCGGCGTGCTGCCGTTGGCCGAGGCGGCGGTCGGCGACCGGGTGCTGAAGTGGTCGCTGCGCCTGGGTGATCGGGTGGTTTTGCAGCGGCGGCAGGGTCTGTCGCTCGCGGCCGAGTTGGCGCCGCGTCTCGCGGCGTTGGCGGCGAAGGTGGAGGAGCGCGAGGCGAACGGAACGCTCGAAGACGCCAGCGCGGCGATGCTGGCGCGTCTGCTCGCGTCGATGACCGGTAGCCCGACCGAGGAGACCGTGCTGCCCGGCGCGCGCCTGCTCGGCGACGCCGAAGCGATGCTCGCGGCCGACGCCGGTGCGCCGTTCTTCGGTCCGGCGCGCCCCGGAGAACACTGGGTGCGCGTGCCGTTGCGTCGCGGCGCCGCGACCGTGCGGATCGCGGTTCCGGCCGGCGGCGATGCGGCGGTGCTGCGGCCGGTGGTCGTCGCGATGCACGGTGCCGGTGGCTCCGAGAACATGTTCTTCGACAGCTACGGCGCCGGAGCGATCGTCGACCTGTGCCGGTCGCGCGGGTGGTACCTGGTGGCACCGCGCAGTGAACTGCTGGGCGGCTACGACGCGGTGGAACTGGTCGAGGCCCTGGCGCGGCGTTGGCCGATCGACCTCGGCAAGGTGCTGCTGGTCGGCCATTCGATGGGCGCGGCGCAGGCCACCGCGGCGGTCGTGCGCGCGCCCGGACGTTTCGCGGCGGTGGCGTTGCTCGGTGGCGGCGGCGGAGTCGGCAAGGGGCGCGGGCTCGCGGGCCGTCCGTTCTTCGTCGGGGCCGGCGAACGCGACTTCGGCCGCGCGGGTGCCCTGGGGCTGCACCGCGCCTTGGCGAAGGCCGGAGCCGCCGCCGAATGGCGCGAGTACGAGGCGGTCGAGCACCTGGCCGTCGTGCAGTTCGCGTTGCCCGACGTGTTCGCGTTCTACGACCGCGCGCTGCAGCCGGCGGCCGATGCCGGCAAGTGAACCGCGCGGCGGCGCGTTCAGCCTTCGTACTTGAACGACAGGCTGACGCGCGCGCGGTAGGCGACGACCTTGCCGTTCTCGATCTTCATGTCGAGCTTGTCGATCTCGGCCACGCGCAGGTCGCGCAACGTCTTCGCCGCGGTCTCGATCGCGGTCCGCGCCGCGTCCTCCCACGAGGTCGGGCTGCTGCCGATGATCTCCGTCACGCGGTACACACCGCCGCCGCCGCCGCTCGTCTGCTTCTTCGCCATGTTCGAATTGCTCCGTGGTTTGCGAGGTGGACGAACGTCCAGCCTCTCGATGCCGGCAGCATAGGTGCGCCGCGCGGCGATGCGAGGTTCGCGCGGCGGCCGTTCAGGCCAGGTCGAGGAAGTGGCGCAAGGCGCGCCGCACGCCGTCGCGCAGCGGCGTGCACGGCACGCCTGGGAACAGGCGTTGCACCGTCGAGTCGTCGAGATCGCTGACGAACAGGTTCGGGGTCGCGTCGGCGGCGATCGACAGGGCACAGTGGCGCGACAGGCCGAGTTCGCCGGCGACATCGGCGATCAAGGCGAGGAACTCGGCGATGTCGACGGTGCGGCCGCGGATGTTGCACGCCTGGAATCCAGCGGCCGGAGCTTGCGCCGCGGTCGCGAAGTGGGCGCCGACGTCTTCGACGTAGTGGTAGTTCTCGCGGCCGCGGTACGGCATCGCGAACGGCACCACGGCGCCACGGCGCGCGCCTTGCACGACGCACTTCATCGCGGTGGTCGGCGCGGCGGTGCGGCCGCGGTCGCGGCCGAGGCCATAGGTCGTGTTGAGGCGCAGGCAGACCGTGGCGACACCGGAGCGCTCTGCGAACAGGCGGCACAGGTGCTCGCCGGCGAGCTTCCAGGTGCCGTAGCGGTTCGGCGGCTGCAGCGCGTCGTTTGTGCGCACGGTGGGTCCCGGGTAGAGCGACCGTGGGCCGTAGACCGCGGCCGAGCTGGCGAACACGAAGCGCCGCAGCGGGCTGGACAGGCGTTCGCAGGCTTCGAGCAGCACCTGGGTGCCGCCGACGTTCACCGCGAGGCCCTGGGCCGGATCGGCGTCGCAGTCGGGGCTCTGCAGGCCGCCGAGGTGCACGACGTGGGTGGGGCGCTGCTCGGCGACGAGGCGTTGCAGGGCCGCGCCGTCGCCGAGGTCGGCGGCGACGAAGTGCAGGCGCCGGTCGAACGGCGGCGGCAACCACAGGCCGAGCTGGCCGGGCGTGCCGCTGCGCGAGGCGACCAGCACGCGGCCGCAGCCCGCAGCGAGCAGGTCGCGCACGGTGACCGCGCCGATGCAGCCGGTGCCGCCGGTGACGAGCACGACGGCGTCGTTCACGTTCCTTGCACCTGGATCACGGCCTTCGGCGTGCGCGCGGCGATCGAGTCGGCCAGCGCCTCGATCGCGTGCGGGAACGGGTAGGTCGTCGCGTAGGCCTCGACCGGCAGCACGCCGCGCTGCAGCAGGATCTGCGCGTTGTCGTAGTCCTCGTGGCTGCTGCCCATGACGCCCTGCATCGCCTGGCCCGAACGCGTGAACGCGGTGGCGCCGAACGCGACGTCGCACGGGTAGGTGGCGATCGTGCAGATCGTGCCCTCCGGCTGCACGGCGAGGCCGGCGGTCGCCAGCGACGCCGGCGCGCCCGAGCACTCGATCAGCACGTCGACGAGGCCGTCGTCGAACGGGTCGCCGAAGCGTCTGCCGTCGCGGCCGTCGATGCCGGCCTTCAGGCGTTCGTGCAGCGGTTCCGTGGCGGACACGACGATCGGCAGGAAGCCGCGGCGTTCGGCCAACGCCAGGCGCACGTCGCGGTCGCGTTCGATGCCGGTGATCGCGACGCGGCCGCCGGCGGCGCGCGCCAGTTCGGCCGCCATCAGGCCCATGATGCCGCAGCCCGACACGACCACGTCCATGCCGGGCTGGATGCCGCATTTGCGCAGCACGCCCTGGGCGACGACCGACAGCGGTTCGATCAGGGCCGCCTGCAGCGGCGTGATGCCGGGCCGCAGCGGCACGCAGCGGTCGACCTCGAGGATGGCACGGCGCGCCAGCCCACCGTCGCGGTGGAAGCCGATGATGCGCTTGCGCCGGCAGTAGTTCCACCGGCCGCGTTTGCAGCCGCGGCAGCGCGGATCCTGGCAGCCGCGCATCGCCAGCACGCAGACGACGTCGCCGACCGCAAGGCCGGCGTGGCCTTCGGCACCTTGGCCGAAGGCGAGGATGCGGGCCGAGAACTCGTGGCCCAGCGTGCGCGGGCGCTGCACCCACGCGAAGTTCGCCTTGCCCAGCGAGGCGCTGTTGTCGGAGCCGCAGACGCCGACGAACAGCGGCTCGACCAGCACTTCGCCGGGACCGGGCTCGCCGACCGGCACGTCTTCGATGGCGAGGTTCTGCGTCGACGACGCGGCTTGGGGATCGATCGCGGCCGAACCGATCAGCCGCAGGGCGGGCACCTTGGCGGTCATGCGATCACCCGCGCTTCACCGTGGCCCACTGCCGATCGCCGGCCGACTTCAGCACGGCGTCGCACACGTGCTGGGTGTGCTGCGCGTCGCGGAACGTCGGGGCCGTCGCCTTGCCCGCGGCGAGGCCGTCGACGAAGTCGGCGACCTGGTGCACGAACGAGTGCTCGTAGCCGATCTGCAGCCCCGGCACCCACCAGCGGCTCATGTACGGCATCTCGCGGTCGGTGACGTGGATCGAGCGCCAGCCGCGCACGACCGACTCGTCCTTGTGGTCGAACCACTCGAGCCGGTGCAGGTCGTGCAGGTCCCAGCGGATCGACGCGTGTTCGCCGTTGATCTCGAACGTGTAGAGCGCCTTGTGGCCGCGCGCATACCGCGTGCTCTCGAACAGCCCGAGCGAGCCGTTCTGGAAGCGGGCCAGGAACGCGCAGGCGTCGTCGATGGTGACCTTCTCGACCTTGCCGGTCAGGTTGTGCTTGCGCTCCTTGACGAACGTCTCGGTCATCGCGGTGACCGTGTCGATGCCGCCGTTCAGCCACATCGCGGTGTCGATGCAGTGCGCCAGCAGGTCGCCGGTGACGCCGCTGCCGGCGACCGCCTTGTCGAGCCGCCACAGGCCGGTGCCGCCCTGCGGCAGTTCGGCCGAGATCGTCCAGTCCTGCAGGAACTGGGCGCGGTAGTGGAACACCTTGCCCAGGCGCCCCTGGTCGATCAGCTGCTTGGCGAGCGTGACCGCCGGAATGCGGCGGTAGTTGTACCAGACGGTGTTGGCGACCTTGGCACGCTCGACGGCTTCGACCATCACCGCACCCTCGGCGGCGTCGCGCGCGAGCGGCTTTTCGCACAGGATCGCCTTGCCGGCCGCGGCCGCGGCGAGCGCGATCTCGCGGTGGGTGTCGTTCGGCGTGCAGATGTCGATCGCGTCGATGTCCTTGCGTTCGACCAGGCGGCGCCAGTCGGTCTCGAACGACGCGTAGCCCCAGCGTTCGGCGAATGCGGCCGCATCGGTGGCGGTGCGCGCGCAGCAGGCCTGCAGCACCGGCTGCATGGGCAGGTCGAAGAAGTTCGCGGCCTTGCGGTACGCGTTGCTGTGGGCGCGGCCCATGAAGCCGCAACCGATCACGCCGACGTTCCAGGGTTTCTTGCTCACGATGGGGCCTCGGGTCGGGGGGGCGGGGAGGTGGGCTACGACCAGCCGTGCGCGTCGCGCACCGCCAGCATCGCCGCCAGGATGTCGTTCCAGGTCTGCTGCGTCTCCATCACCTTGTTGGGGAACATGCAGCCGTCCCAGCACATGTGCTGGATCGTGCGGTTCGGCCTGCCGTTCGCGTCCTTCAGCCAGAAGCCGGCGTGGTGGGTGATGTCGAGCTTGCCGTTCGGATCCTTCGGCAGGCAGTGGCGCCCGGTCTTGTCGTGCGAGCCGGAGCCGAACACCGTCGCGTCGTTCTGGGCGATGTGGAAGTCGAACGTCCACGGCCGCAGCGCCGCGGTCAGCTTCGTGTAGGCGGCGTCGAGCACGCTGCGATCCGTCCAGTCGTAGCCCGCGGGCAGCAGGCGATCCTCGGGCGCGTTGTAGCCGAGCGTGTACAGCAAGGTGTGCGCCATGTCGGCCTGGAAGCCGACCACACCCTTCCGGTCGGTGGCTTCGAGCAGCTCGACCATGCGCTTCCAGCTGTGCATGCCGCCCCAGCAGATCTCGCCTTCGGCGGCGAGTCGTTCGCCGTGGTCCTTGGCGATGTCGGCCGCGGCGCGGAACGTCGCGGCGATCTTCTTCTGGTTGCCGGCGGGGTCCTTCGCCCAGTCCGCGACGCCGCTCGCCGAGTCGATGCGCACGACGCCGTACTTGCGGATGCCGAGTTCGCGCAGCTTCTGGCCGATGCGGCAGGCCTTCTTGACCTGGCTGAGGAACGACGCGCGGTCCTTCTCGCCGCCCATCGCCGCGCCGCCGCCGGTGGCACCCCACACCGGCGCCACCAGTGACCCGATGACGAGGCCGCGCGAGCCGACCTTGCCGGCGAGCGCCTTCAGGTCGTCGTCACTGGCATCGATGCTGGTGTGCGGCAGCGACAGGAAGATGTCGACGCCGTCGAATTTGCGCCCGCCGACCTCGGCCTTCGCCGTGAAGTCGAGCATGGTGTCGAGGTCGATCGGCGGATGGTCGGTGCCGGGTTCCTTGCCGACGAGGCCGGGCCAGGTCGCGTTGTGGATCTTCGGGAACGCGTGCTTGTGCTGGGTCATGGCGTGGCGCCGCCGTGTGGCGGGACGAGAGTGGCGTCGCGCAATCTACCGGGCGCGGCGGTGGAGGTTCGTGGAAAGTGGCGTCGGGCCGGCCCTGCCGCCGTCAGCGCGTGCCGCGGGCCGAGACGTCGCGTCGTTCGACCTCGACGAGGCGGGCCTTCTGCACGATGAGGCTGGTCACCCGTTCGACGGCGTGTTGGCCCTGGCGCAGGCGTGCGCGCACGACGTCGAGCTGCATGCCTTCGACCACGGGCAGCAGCGCGATCGCGCGGAAGCCCTCGTCGGGGCCGGCGAACGAACGTTTGTCTTCGCGGATCAGGTCGGCGGACTCCCACACCCAGGTGTCGTCGACCGACACGAACTGGCAGCGATGGTTGGCGCGGTTCTTCGCGACGAGGCCGCCCGGGCAGACCACGAACGGCGCCTCGATCCACGGCAGCACGCCGAGGCCGTCGCGCGCGAAGCCGCGGCTGAACGCCGCCTCGAGGATCGCGTCCTGGTCGCCGCCGGCACGGGCCCGCCGCGCGACCTCGTCGCGGATCGCCGCCGCGAGTTCGGTCAGGGCCTCGTCGGCCAGGCTCGCGGCGAAGTCGCGCGCAGTGTCGGGGTCGTCGCGCAGCAGCTTCGCGATCGTCTGGAATTTCCGGGTCGGCATGCCTTTCCCGATGATCGGGCGCGCAGCGGCCGATCGCCCGACAATCCTCGCGTCCTCGAACAGATCGGGCGGGACGTGTCGGTCGGCGTCAGTTGTCCGTCCACAGGAAGCCGCGCTTCTGCGCCTCGAGCTTGAAGTCCGCCCAGCGCTGCCGCCGGGCCAGTTCCTCGCCGACCTGCGCGCGCCGCAGCTCCTCGTCGATGCGGCGGAACCGTTCGCGTTGTTCACGTTGCGCCGCGGCGAGCGTGTCGAGCCATTGCGCATGGTGCGCGGTCCGCAGCTTCTCTTGCAGCGCTGGCGTCGGCGCCCGATCGACCGCGATGCGCAGCAGGGCTTCGAGTTCGCCGTCGGCGATCTTGCCCTTCGCCTGCGTCAGCAGGTGCTCGACCCAGCCTTCGAAGCCGAGCTGGTAGGCCATGCCGTGCGCATCGGTGAACCGGCCGGCGGCGAGGTGGGCGCGGTAGCGGGCTTCGGCAGCCACGCGCTCGAGGCGGTCGTAGTGCCAGGCGAGCGCGTCCTTGCCCTCCTTGGGGAAGCCGTACGAATGTCGGTACAGCGCGTCGTAGTGCGCGCGCGCGATCATGCCGTCGTGCACCACCAACAGGCGGCTCGCTTCGACGCAGAAGCGTCGGTAGATCCCGCCGCCGCGCCGGAAGTACTCCGCGGCGCGCTCGGCGAGCCGCGGCAGCGAACGGTCGGTGCGGCGCAGTTCCCAGTCGAGGAAGTAGATGCCGCCGGTGTCGAACTGCTGCCGCATCGCCTCGGTGCGGGCGTGGCCCTGCGGCACGAAGAACTCCTCCAGCTGTCGCTCCATGCGCGCGATCGCGCCGCCGGCCGTCGTGAGGTCGCCGACCTTCACGGCGTCGAAGTAGGCGATTTGTTCGCGGTCCACCGCGTCGAGCTTCGCCTGGTTGCGGTCGACGGAGCGCTGCAGTTCCGCGGCGGCCGCCGCGGTCGCTGCTGCCGCGTCGGCCCGCGCGCGCGCCAGTGCGTCGCGACGGGCGGCCGCGAGTGGCGCCACCGCGCTCCACATCGCCGCCGTCGTCGCCTCCGACGTCGCTGCGGCGAATGGTCCCCGTACCTGGCCGTCGACGAGCGCGAACAGCACGTAGCCGTCGCCCGCGGCCGACTTCGTGCCGGCCAGCAGCACGGACGCCTGCGCTCCCCAGCCGACATCCGAGTACTCGGCCGGCATCTGCCGCGACTGCGCCAGTGCGAACGTCGCGTCGCGCATCAGCACACGCAGACCGTCGCCGGGGTCGACCAGCGTCAGGCCGCCATCGGGTTGCACCAGCATCGGAACGGCGAGGTCGCGGTCGACCAGGATGGACAGCGACTGCCACGGCCCGGCCAGCGACTCGCCGTCGGACGTCACCAGCCCACGTGCCTCGTCGAGGCCCATCGCCCGGCCGCCGTGCTCGATCCATTCGCCGGGTGCGGTCGCGCGGTCGGCGATGCGGCCGCGTTCGCGCAGCGTGTCGTCGACCACCACGGCGACGCCGTCGGCCGCGCGCTGGACCAGCTGCCAGCCAGCCTTGCCGGTGGGGCGGGCACTGCCGGTGCGGATCGCGAGTTCGTGGCGCAACGCTCCGGCGGCGTCGTGCCGACGCAGGTGCGTGGCCTCGCCGTCGGCGTGGCTGGTCTCGTAGCCGCCGTCGATCCGCAACTCGACGCTGTCGAACGCGGCTCCGATCGGCCCGCTGGCCCCGATGCGATACCAGCCGCGCGCGCCGTGTGACTGCTGGTCGCGGCTGTCGAGCGGTGCGCCCGGATCGAACGCGAACAGTTCGCCGGACGCCGTCACGCGCAGCCGCGGTTGCTGCCGTTCGTCGACGAGCGGGGTCGTCGTGAGCCATGGCGACAACGATTCCTCGCCCAGGGTCTGGATGCGCCAGGCGCGATACACGCCACCGCGGTGCTCACCGACCTGGCCGCGGCGTTCCTGGATCTGCACTGGCCCCTTGCCGGTGACGACGAACGGCGTCGCGTAGATCTCGGACCCGACCACGAGGCCGTCGTCGTCGGGATCGAACGACGACACGCATGCGGTGGCGAACAGGCAGCCGAACAGAACGGACAGGCGACGGGCGAGTGGCGAAGTCTGGCTCGGCATGGGGCTCGCGACGTCATCGACCATGCCGGTGCCGGGAGTGCAGTCCAGGAGCGGTGGCGAGTCGAACCGAGGGCACGGGATTCGGGGCTCCTGCCGATCGTGCCACCATGGCCTCGATCCTCCCCTGGCTGCGGGCCCAACGGGTGGCCGCCGTGGCGGTCACTTGAAGTTCTTGTTGTACTCGTGCCACTTCGGGTCCAGCGCCGTCCAGGCCGCCGGCTGCAGCGGCACCGCGACGTTGTTGGTCCCGACCAGCACCGCGTCGCGCCACTTGTAGTAACGGCTGTTGAGGTCCTTCTGCTGGGCTTCGGTCAAGACGCCGAAGATCTCCGACTTCGGGTCGCGGCCGTTGGCCCAGTAGGCGGTGCCGATCGCCTTCACGTAGTCGGCGACGAGGGTCGGTTTGTCGAACGCCTTCAGCCCGTCGCCCATCCAGAACCAGCGCATCAGGCGCGCGCAATCCGGCGTGTAGCCCCAGGCGTCCTCCGCCTTGCCGGCTTCGGGGCTCGGCTGGATCGCCTCCTGCATCAGCTTCCACACCGGAGTCACCGGCTCGCCTTTCTGGCGGTAGTAGTCGATGCGGCCCTTCTCGACGTCGCCGGCGAAGAACTCGAACTTCTTGCCGTCGAACTTGGAGCTGCGCAGGAACTCCCACAGGCCGTTGTCGAACCAGCGCGGCATGCCCGGCAGGACGCCGGGGTCGACGTCGTCGAACAGATGCCACAGCACCGCGCGCAGCGTGGCGCCGTAGCCGGTCGCGCCGCCGTTGTCGCGGTCGTTGACGACCACGAGCTCGCGCCGGTTGGCGTCGAACTCGCGCAGGCTGCCGCGGGCGAGCAGCCAGGCGTTGTACTGGTTCGTGTTGTCGACGATGCGCAGCACCGCCGGCAGCGGCGCGTCCTTGGTGAGTTCGGGCAGCTTCTTGGCGAACCACTCGCGCGCCATCTCGGCCGCGGTGACGACCTTCTTGGTGAAGGCGGGGTCGGCCGCGCTCAGCACGGTCCAGTACTTCGACTTGCTCACCTTGTAGCCCGCTTCCGGGCTCTTGGTGGTCGCGGCGACGATCGCCTCGGCCCACTGCCGATGTGCGGCGGTGCGGGCGGCGGCGTCCTGCTTGGTCCAGTCCGGGTTGGTGACCCACGGCGGCTGCGGGTGCAGGCCTTCTGCAGGGGGCACGGTTTCGAGCGACGCGAACACGGCGTCGATCTCCTTCTTCATCTTCTCGGCCTGGTTGGCCAGCACGTCGATGCACACCGCGGCTTCGCCGTCGGCGAGCGGCAGCGTCTGGCCGAGCAGCACGCGGCCGAGCGGCAGGTCCTTGCCGACGATGCGTTGCCCTTCGATCCCGGAGACCTTCTGCGCGTCCTTGGCCACGCTCTGGGCACCGAGCCCACGCTTCGCGAAGTCTTCGAGGCTGCGGAACGGCGTCGTGCGCGGCAATCCGTCGACGATGTCCAAGCTGTCGTCGCCGCCCTTCTTGAAGAACATCACGCGCAGCACCGGAGTGTGCACGATGTCCTTGTTGGTGAGCGACTGCGGCCCGGCGAACAGCCGCACGGTGGCGAACCGGTCGGTGCCGGCCGGCACTTCGCCCCAGCCCTTCGGCGGCTGGAACGACAACCCGACCCTGGGTTCTGCCAGGCCCTTCTGGGCGGGCAGTGCCGCGGCGAGCAGCGGGAGGATGGACAGGACGAGGGTGCGCGTGGGCGAACGCATGGCGGCGATCATGCCGGCGGTGCCGTTCGTTGTCAGGCTCGGTCGCGCCGAGCCGCGGCCGATGCCTCAGCCAGTGGTGCGGTCGAGGGCGATCGCCAGTCGCGACAATCCGCGGTAGACGAGGTTTCGCACCGCACCTTCGGACTTCTGCATGTGCGCCGCGATCTGCGCGTGCGACAGGCCGGCCAGTCGGTGCAGGGTGACCGCTTCCTGCCATTCCTCTGGCAACTGGTCGAAGGCGCGTTCGATGGCTGCGATCGCCTCGGCCGACGACAGTTCTTGGCTCGGGGTGCCGAGGGTGCGGTAGGCGGGCAACACCGAGTCCGGCGCCGCGTCGTGCGCTACTTCGCGGCGTGCGTCCCGGCATGCCTGCTGGAAGTGGCGAACGTGTTCCTGCAGCTTGTGGCGCGCGCGTTCGAACAGCCATTGCCTGAACGCACCCTCGCCGCGGTAGTCGAACCCGGCCAGCGCCGCGAGGGCGCCGCGCGCCACCGACTGCACGAGGTCGGCCGCCGATTCCTTCGCGCGCAGCAGTGGGCCCATGCGCAGCCGCAGGTATCCCTCCACCGCCGGCAGGGTACGCACGAGCAAGGCCTCGAGGTCGGGGCGTTCGCCGGTAGGGGACGACGAAGTCACGGCGACAGGCTACGCGGATTCCGCGCGGGCGAACAGCCGCGTTCGGCGAGTGCGGGCCGAGGAAGGGCACGCCGTCGGCAGAATCGCGAAGGCATGTGTGACGAAACGCCGCGACCGGGTCCTCGTCGGTTGCGTGCCAGACTCCTCGATCGGGTGGCCGACACCGTCGACTTCCGCCTGCAGTGGACGCGTTAGGATCTCATGCCGATGAGCGAGCCCGTCGCATCTGCTGACGACGCCGACCTCGAGGCGTTGGTCGCCCGCGCGATCGAGGCGTTCGAGGACGGCGGTGCCGAAGGGCTGGACCGCATGTTGGCGCAAGTCGGCGATCGGGCCGAACGGCTGCGGACGATCGTCGCACGCGTCGTGCACCTGGGGCTCGTCGGCGAGGTGGGCGGCGTGGCGTTGCCGGCGCGCTTTGGCGATTTCGTGCCGCGCCGCGAACTCGGCCGTGGCGGCATGGGTGTGGTCTATGAAGCAACCGATGTGCGCACGCAGCAGGTGGTCGCCTTGAAGGTGATCCGGCCCGAACTGCTCGCGAGCCAGACGACGCAGGTGCGGTTCCGGCGTGAAGTCGACGCCGTCGGCCGGCTGCACCATCCAGCGATCGTGCCGGTGCTGGCGTCCGGCCACGCCGACGGCCTGCCGTGGTACACGATGCCGCGGGTGCCTGGGGCGACGATGGCCGACGCGCTGGCGCGCCTCGTTGCGGAAGGCGGCTCCGCGAACGGCGAGCGCTTGTTCCGCGCGATCGGCGGCTTGGGCGCATCGCCCGCGATGTTCCAAGGCGAATGGTGGCAGGTCGGCGTGCGCCTCGTGGCGATGGTGGCGCAGGGCATCGCGCATGCGCACCTCCATGGCGTCGTGCATCGCGACGTGAAGCCGGCGAACGTGCTGCTGGCGGCCGATGGTCGCGCGTTGGTGTTCGACTTCGGCCTGGCCCAGGTGCGCAACAGCACGCGGGTGACGCGGACC
The DNA here is from genome assembly GCA_016794485.1 of Planctomycetota bacterium. Lineage (GTDB taxonomy): Bacteria > Planctomycetota > UBA1135 > UBA1135 > UBA2386 > UBA2386. The sequence continues at coordinate 4,725 of JAEUHV010000017.1, read as the reverse complement.
GGCCACGAGCCCGGATCGCCGGCCTACATGGCGCCCGAGCAGTTGCGCGGCGAACCCGCCGACGAACGCACCGACGTGTACGGGTTGGCGGCGACGTTGTGGCATTTCCTTGCCCTGCGGCCACCGTTCGGCGATGGCGAACTGGCCGAGGTCGCGTATCGAATCGCGGCCGGGGAATCGGAACGGTTGCCGCGCGCCCTCGTGCCACCGGCGCTCGCCGCGGTGCTGCGGCGCGCCATCGACCGCGATCGAGGGCACCGGCATCCTGGGGCGGAGGAGTTCGCCGCGGACCTCGCCGAAGTGTTGGCCGGGCGCACGCCGCCCGTGCCGGGCTTGCCCTGGCGGGTCCGTTGGCGCCGGCGGGTGGCACGGCATCGCGTTGCGGCCGGGGCAGGACTCGGACTCGTGGTCTTGGTGCCGTTCGTGCTGGCGGCGATGCTCTGGCGCGAGCGGGAACTCGGCGAGCAGGTGCGTACCGAGAAGGCGCGCGCCGACGCGACGGTGCAGGAGTTCGAGCTGTTGGCGGACGTGCTGCGTTGCCAGGATCTGGTCGCCGCGGCGGCTGCGCTACTGCCGGTGACGCCGCAACGCCGCGTGGCCTTGGTGCAGTGGCTGGCCGACGCCGACTCGATGCTGGCAAGACGCGAGCATCTGGGCGCGACCGTCGCCCGTCTCGCGCAGCAGGTCGACGGCGGCTCCGGCACCGCGGAGCGGTTCCTGCACGATGCGCTCGCTTCGCTGCTGCAGCGGCTCGATGGCCCGGTGATCGAGTTGCGCGAGGACGTGCGACGTCGGCTGCGCTGGGCCGAGCAGGTCGCCGCGGCCACCGAACGGCATCCGCTGGCACGGTTCTCCTGGGCCGAAGCCAGGGCGGCGGTGCGGGCCTCCCCGCGCTACGCCGGAGTCGATCTCGGGCTCGCCGAGGCCGACGGGTGCGGCCTCGTGCCGCTCGGGCCCAACCCGGCCACCGGCCTGTGGGAGTTCTACGACCTCGCGAGTGCTTGGGACGGCGACGGCGATCTCGGCGCGATCGCCCTGCCGCGCCATCGCGTCGACGGTGGCATCGACGTCGACGGCGGCACCGGCATCGTGTTCGTGCTCCTGCCCGGCGGAACGTTCGGCATGGGGGCGCAGAACGCCGATCCGAACGGGTCGCAGTACGACGCGGCGGTGGACGTCGACGCGCCGCTGCATCAGGTCACCTTGGCGCCGTTCCTGATGGCGCGGCACGAATTGACGCAGGGCCAGTGGCGGCGCCTCGCCCGCATCGGCGCCTCGTTGCCTGATCCGAGCCTGTTCGCGGCCGGCCAGACGCACCACGGCTGCGCAATCACCGCGGCGCATCCCGTCGAAAACGTCGACTGGACCGATGCGAGCGCCTTGCTGTCGCGACACGGCATGGCGTTGCCGACCGAGGCCCAATGGGAGTACGCGGCGCGCGCGGGCACGTCGACGCCGTTCTGGGTGCCGGCGGCCGAACTGCCGCAGGCAGCCAACGTCGCCGACCAGAAGTGCCTGCAGGACGCGGGCCCCAACATGGAGTGCGAACCGTGGAGCGACGGGTTCGCGGTGCACGCACCGGTCGGCAGCCTGCGCGCGAACGCGTTCGGCCTGTTCGACACCGCGGGCAACGTGTTCGAGTGGTGCCGCGACGAGTTCGGCGATTACCGCCTGCCCTGCGACGGCCGCGAAGGACTGCGCCGACCGCCGACCGTTCCGGCCGGTGCCGCCGGCACGGATCCGCGCCGCGCGATCGCCGTGCGCGGGGGCAGCTGGCTGCAGCGGGCCGAGTTCGCGCGGTCCGCATGGCGCAATGGCATCGGCGCCGACCAGCGCCTGAAAGAACTCGGTTGCCGGGCGATGCGGCCGATCCGCTGATCCGTCGCCAAAGCGCAAAGCACCATCCCCGCGGCCGTGGCCGGGGAGGGCCGAGGAATCCGCCTGCTCGGGTGTGACGAATCGGGGCGGACGGGTCCTTGTCCGTCGCCCCGGCGATTGCCGGCCATCCGAGGTTCCATGATCCCTACCCTGTCGTTCTGGTCGAAGGCGGCGTTCGCCCTCGCACCGGCCGCGCTCGCCTTGTCGAGTTCAGCGCTGCAGCTCTCCGCCCAATGCGTGCAACCGTCCGGCGTGCCGGTCGTGCTGTTCCCACTGTCGCCGATCTGGACGCTGGCCGACGAAGGCCGAACCGCGCCGTTGCCGCTCGGCTTCGCGTTCCCCATCGGTGGCAACACGTATTCGCACGTGTCCATCGAGACCAATGGTGTGGTCTACCTGACCAACGGCGGGGCTCCGGTCGGCGCCACCATCGCCGGCACCCAGTCGATGGACGGTGGGCCGGGCGGCTCGCCGCGCATCGCCGTTTGTTGGTCCGACCTCGACGGGGTGAATCCGAACTCGACCATCCTGATGGACAGCTCGGTGCCTGGGGAATGCAAGGTCACGTGGTACGACGTCAACGAGTACGGGCAGACCTCGGGGTTCACGTTCCAGGTCGTGCTGCGAACTACCGGCGAGGTCGCTCTGGCGATGCCGCCGGGCTTGCAGATGGTGACCCATTCCCATGTCGTCGGGGTGTCGGCGGGCAATGGCGTCACCGGCGGGGCGGCGGACCTCTCGACCGGCCCCACTTCGACGACTCCGTATCTCCACCAGTCCTTCAGCTATTCGACGCCGTTCGACCTCGACAACCGGACGACCACCTTTTCTCCGAACGGCGGCGGATACGCGGTGTCGACGACGTGCGTCGGCGCGCCGGTCGCGCATCACGCGCCCTACGGCGCTGGCTGCTACCAGGTCACGGCGTCCTTCTACGAGTACTCCGGCTACCTGAGCGACCTCGGGGGAAGCGGAATGACGCTGCAGTTCACGCCTTCGGGATACGACGTGGTGCCCGCGACGACGAGCTACCAGGCGGTGCCGCCGACGGCGACGGTGCTGCCGTTCGTCGACGACGACGAGGTGGCGGTGCCGCTCGGTGGCACCTTCGTCCATCCGGGTGGTTCGACGACGACGCTCGTGGTTTGCTCGAACGGCTTCGTGTCGTCGGGATTCGGCAACGGCGTCGGACATCAGCCTCGCATCGCCGAGTTCTTGTCGCGCCCGGCGGCGATGTGGTGCGGATCCTGGCACGACTACCTGCCTGCGGCCGGCGGCAGCGTGACGTTCCACCAGACGGGCAGTCTGGTCTGCTTCACCTGGGCCGACGTCTTCAGCTTCGGCGCACCGGTGTTCGTGCCGCGCGACTCGTTCCAAATGCAGTTCGATCTCGCCACCGGCGACGTGCACGTGGTGTGGATCACCTTGGCCGGGTTCGGCAACAGCTACCTGATGGGCTACGCCCCGGCGGGGCCGCTCGCGGATCCTGGCGTCACCGACCTGTCGGTGGCGATTCCGGCGACGTTCCACGTCCCGGCGACGGAAGTGCGGCGGTTGACGTTGCGCGCCCTGCAGGCGCCGATCTCGACGCCGAGTGCCGGCAGTGGAGTGCTCTACACTACCGACGACATGCCGGAGTTCGCGCCGGGGGTCTACCTCGGCATGCTGGCCTTCAGCGGCAGCCAGGTGACGGCTCCTGGCTTCGACCTGGGCACCATCGGCGCGCCCGGTTGCGCGGCTTTCGTCGGTTCGCTCGACGTGACTTTCCTGCTGTTCGGCGCCACACCGTCGCAGACGGAGACCGTGTACATTCCCCCGGGCGTGCCGATCGGAACGACCGTGTATTCGCAGTCGATCGCGCTGTTTCCGCCCGGCGCCCTCGCCAACGGCCAGAACCCGTTGGGAATCGTGACCAGCAACGGCCTCTCGTCGTTCGTCAGCATCCAGTGACGGCGGACTAACGCGCGACGACCATCGGCACCGGGCGTCCGCGCTGGAGCTGCACGGTGAGGCCGTGCCAGGCGAGGGCGCCGGTGGTCGCGGCCGGCACGAGGACGCGGCCGCAGCCGTTCGCGTCGAGCGTGCCGGTGGCCACTGCACGCGCGTCGGCCGTTGCAACCAGAGGCACAGCCCCATCGCCGAGGGCCAGCACCGCGAACGGCGCACCCGCGGCAGCCTTGCCCAGATCGAAGGTCCACTGCTGGCCTTGGCCCGCGGCGACCACGTGGCGGTCCACGACCACGCGCATCCGGTCGGGGCCGAGCACGGCGGTTGCCGCAGCGGCGGCGAGCACCGCACTGCAGGCGTCGTTCGGGTGGTACGGATCGGTCGGCAGCACGCGCACCGGCACACCGGCCGCGACGAGCTCGTCGCACGCCGGCTGCAGGTCGACGCAGTCGAGACCGAGCCTGTCGACGATCGCGCGGCCACGTTCACGGGCGGCGCGTTCGTGCGGTTGCCAGTCGCGTTCGGCCGCGAAGATCGGCAGGTGCAGGATCGTCAACTTCGCGCCGCGGCCGTGCACCTCGTCGCGCAGCCGCGCCAGCGCGCGTTCGACCTCGTCGGCGCGGAACAGCCAGTGCTCCGGCCGCAGGCGGTCGGTGTGCCGGCTGTGCACCCAAAGCTGGTAGAGCACGCTGCAGCGGTACCAGTCTGGATCGACCGCGACGAACGATCCGGGGTTGCACAGGGTCGGCACGCTGTCGCGCAGGCACATCACCGTCGACTCGGTGAGATCGTTGTTGTGCAGCGACAGCACCACGTGGTCGGCGGCCAGCGCCTGCTGGCTGCGGAAGTAGCCCGCGACCTCCTGCACCGGGTTCCAGCTCTCGACGCCGGCGTTCAGGA
>JAEUHV010000004.1 GCA_016794485.1 Planctomycetota bacterium | reverse complement strand
GGTGGTGTGCGCGCAGGCGCCGCCCGGTGGGACCGTTCCGGTGTTCGCCCGCGCCGCGGGAGCCGGCGGGGCCGGCCAGTGGTGGCGCGCGGATTCGGGGCGAACGTCGTTGCGGATGGTCTTGCCGCCGACGCGCGAGTTCCGCGGCCGTGTGGCAGAGGCCGATGCGACCGCCGTGGTGTCGGCGCGGGCGGCGGCTACCGACCGCACGGCCGTGATCGCGCCGCAGTGGTTCGTGCCGAACGCGCGCGTGGCCATCGACGGCTCGTTCACGTTGCGCGGCGTCACGCGTGGGCCGTTCGTCGCCGAAGCCCGCGGGGCGGCCGGGTTCGCGCTCACCGAACGGGAAGCCGGGGCCGGCGACCCGGTGGCGTGGAACGCGGCCTTGGCGCCTGGGCGCAGCGTCACCGGCCGGGTGCACACCGGGTCGGGCGCGCCGATCGTCGGCCTGCGTGTGGCGCTGTGTGCGGCCGGCCATCGCCACGAAGCGATCCTGGGCGACGACGGCACGTTCACCTGTGAAGGACTCGGCGACCTCGACTACGAGTTGGTCGTGCACGAGCCGGCGGACGGCGACGGCTTCCTGCTGCGCCGGGTCGGTGTGCGCGCGGGAGAGGCGCTCGCGGTCGAGGTGCCCGATGGTGATCTGCCCGGCGGCCGCGTTCGCGGACGCGTCCTCGACGCAGCGTTGCAGCCCGTGGCGGAAGTCCAGGTGGTCGCCTACCCGCGCGCGTTCCCGGTGCGCACGGTGCCGTGCGATGCCGAAGGACGGTTCACGGTCGACGGACTGCCCGCCGGCACGCTGCTGCTGCTCGGCGGTGGCTACCCGTACTCGATCGTGCAGCCGTTCGAACTCGCCGTCGGTGCAGCACTCGACCTCGGTACGGTCGTGGCGCCGGCCGCCGCACGTTGCCGAGTGCGCATCGATCCCGCGATGCCGCGCGAGGGACTCGAGGTCACGCTGCTCACTCCCGGCGCGCCGAGCACTATGGTGGCGGTGGCGCGCTGGCTCGGTCCGTCGTTGGTGGTGACGATGCCGGCCCCGGCCGGAGAATACGTGCTCGAGGTCACGGCGAACGGCGCCTCGGTGCACCAGGAACGCGTGGCTCTGCCGCCGGCCGGCCAAGTCGAAGTCGGCGTGCCGCTGCCGACTGGCCAGCGCTGCACGCTGCAGGCGCGGTTTCCCGGCGGCGACGCATGCACGTGGATGCAGTGGCGGTTGCGGGATGGCGATGGCGAACGCACGTTGGTGATGGGGCCGCGCCTGCCGGGCGAACGGCGCACATGGCAGCTTGCCGTGCACCTGCGGCCGGGGCGCTGCCACGTCGAAGCGATCGCCGACCGCGGTGGGCGCGGAGTCGCCGAGATCGTGGTCGGTCCGGACGCGACCGGACCGTTCGTGGTCACACTGCAGTGAGCCGGTGCCGCGCCGTGGTCAGTGGCCGCCTTCGCGCACCGCGTTCACGTTCCAGTTCGGGATCGTGATCTCGATGGAGCCGCCTGGCGGCAGCCGTTCCAGCTTCGCCTGGCAGCCCAGCCGTGAGTCGAGCGACACGTCGCGCGCTTCGTCGAGCTGGTCGAGTTCGTCTTCGCTCGGCTCCGAGAAGCACTGCCGGCCCGCGGTGATTTTCACGTGGCAGGTCGAGCAGGCGCACACGCCGCCGCAGGCGTGGTCGAGTGCCAGGCCCTGCGCCATCGCCGCGTCCAGGATCGATTCGCCCAAGGACAGTCGGAACGTGCGGGCATCGCCGCGCACGCATAGGCGGGTCTCGCTCACGGCTTGTGTTCCTCGCGCAGGGCCTTGGTCACCGCCGAACTGATCACGTCGTCGGCGATCGTCGCGGTCAGCTTGCCGAGTTCGTCGCACGCGGCCTTCAGCGTGGCGGTGTCGGCACCGGCGACCAGATGCTTCGCCAGCGCCTTCACCGCCTTCTGCACGGCGTAGGTCTGGTCGGGCGGCAGGTCGGACAGCGCCAGCGCCTTCTGCGTGCCGCGCACCATCGCTTCGGCCTTGTTGCGCACGTCGATCGCTTCGCGGGCGACGTAGTCGGTCTGCGCGTGTTCGATCGAGTCGAGCATCATGCGGCGCACTTCGTCGCGGGTGAGCCCGAACGACGGCACGATCTGGATGCTCGCCTGCACGCCGGTGCGCTGCTCGCGGGCGGTCACGCGCAGGACACCGTCGGCGTCGACCAGGAACGTCACTGCGATGCGCGGCAGCCCGGCCGGCAGGGCCGGCAGTCCACGCAGCTTGAAGTGGCCGAGCAGGCGGCAGTCCTTGGCGAGTTCACGTTCGCCCTGGTAGATCGCGAGGTCGACCGCGGTCTGGTTGTCGACGCCGGTCGAGAACTCTTCGGTCACCGACGTCGGGATCGTGCTGTTGCGCAGGATCAGCTTCTGCACGGCGCCGCCGAGCGTCTCCAGGCCGAGCGACAGCGGGATCACGTCGAGCAACAGCAGCGAACGGTCGTTGCCGGCGAGCACGTCGGCCTGGATCGAGGCGCCGAGCGCCACGGCGAGGTCGGGATCGACGCCGGTGTGCGGCACCTTGCCGGTGAGCGCCTGCAGCCGCGCGCGGACCAGCGGCACGCGGGTGCTGCCGCCGACCAGCACGACGTCGTCGATCTCGTCGAGCCGCAGCCCGGCGTCCTTCACGGCCCGCTGCACGCAATCGAGCGTGCGCTGTACCAACGGCGCGATCGCAGCCTCGAACTCGGCCCGCGTCACCGTGAAGCGCGTGGTGCCGTGGCTGCCGAGGTCGAGGTCGAGTGCCGCCGACTCGGCGCTGCTCAGCTGGATCTTCAGGCCTTCGGCCGCAGCGCGCACCGCCTGGAGCACGTAGGGGTCGCTGGTCTTCGGCAACGTCTTGTGGATGCGTTGGGCCAGCAACTCGTCGAAGTCGTCACCGCCGAGGTGGGTGTCGCCCGCGGTCGACAGCACGCGGAACACGCCGTCTTCGATGCGCAGGATCGAGACGTCGAACGTGCCGCCGCCGAGGTCGTAGACCAGGGCGGTGCCGTCCTTCGTGCCGTCGATGCCGTAGGCCAGGGCCGCCGCGGTCGGCTCGTTGAGGATGCGCAGGCAGTCGAGTCCGGCGAGCGCCGCGGCGTCCTTGGTCGCCTGGCGTTGGGCATCGTCGAACCACGCCGGCACCGTGACGACCGCTTCGCGCACGGACTGGCCGAGCGCCTGCTCCGCGTTGGCCTTCACCTGGTGCAGGATCAGGGCACTGATCGATTCGGGCGAATGCTGATGGTCGCCGATCTGCACGCGCGGCAGGTCGCGTTCGCCGGCGACCACGCGGTACGGCAGTCCCTTGGCTTCGGCCTCGAGCTCCCGGGCCGAACGGCCGACCAGGCGCTTGACCGAGAACACGGTCCGGTCGGGGACCTGCAGCCGCATCGCCTTGGCGTCGCGGCCGACGATGGTCCTGCCGTCGGGATGGAAGCAAACGACCGACGGGAGCAGCGCTTCGCCGGCGAGGTCGCGCAGCACACGCGCGCCCTTGCCCGCGCGCACTGCCGCGAGGCTGTTGGTGGTGCCGAGGTCGATGCCCACGACGAGGCGCTGAGGCCTTGTGGTTGGAGACGTCACGCCTTCTGGTCCAGGTCCTGCAGGGCCTTCTTGTGGTAATGCGACGCGTGGAAACGACGCGCCGCGGCGTCCAGGTCGCCGCGCCCGACGTGGTCGCGCAGGGCGACCAGGTCTTCGTCGAGCGCCTGTTGCAGGCGCGCGCGCAGCGGCGCGATCGTGTCACCGCGGGCGAATGCGACTTCTTCGGCCAGTTCGAGGGCTTCGGCGAGGAAGCCGGGGTCGAGCTTCTTGTTGCGATCGAGCACGCCGGGGCTCGCCGACTCGAGCAGCGCCTTCGCCCGCTGCCACGGGTCGCGCAGGATCCGCCAGGCGTCGTTCACCTCGGCGGCGCGGGCCAGGACCGCGAGGCAGTCGCCGGTCTCCTGCGACCGCAGTTGGTCGGGATGGCACTCGCGCGACAGTGCGAGGTAGCGTCGTTCCAGGGTGCGGGCGTCGAGGTCCAGCGAACGCGGGACGCCGAACACGGTGAACGGGTCGGGGGCCGGGACGTGGATCACGCCGAGAACGAGGTGCCGCAGCCGCAGGAGCCCGTGGCTTGCGGGTTCTTGAACTGGAAGCCGCGGTCGAGCAGGCCGTCGTTGAAGTCGAGGATCGTGCCGCCGATGAAGAACTCGCTCTTCTTGTCGACGACGACGTTGACGCCGAGCCGAGGGTAGGCGAGGTCGAACTCGGTGGGGCCGTTCTGGTCGAAGTCGAGCACGTAGGTGAAGCCCGAGCAGCCGCCGCCCTTGGCGCCGACGCGCACCCAGGTCGTGGCCGGGAAGTTCTGCTCCGCGATCACGCGCAGGATTTCCTTGGCGGCACGTTCGGTGAGGACCACGCCGCGCGCGGGTTTGACGGCGGCCGAGGGGGCCGCCGCGGTCGGCGTCTTCGTCTCGTTGCTGCTCATGCCTTCGCTCCGCTCGCCTTGGCGACGTCCTGCTTCTTCTTCCAGTCCTCGATCGCCGCCTTGATCGCGTCCTCGGCGAGCACCGAGCAGTGGATCTTGACCGGCGGCAGCGACAGCTCTTCGACGATCTGGGTGTTCTTGATCTGTGCGGCGGCGTCGACGCTGGTGCCCTTCAGCCACTCGGTCGCCAGGGACGACGATGCGATCGCCGAGCCGCAGCCGTAGGTCTTGAACTTGGCGTCGACGATCTTGCCGCTGTCGTCGACCTTGATCTGCAGCTTCATCACGTCGCCGCACTCCGGCGCGCCGACGACGCCGGTGCCGACGTTCGGGTCGTTCTTGTCGAGCGAGCCGACGTTGCGCGGGTTCTGGTAGTGGTCGAGGACCTTGTCGCTGTAGGCCATGGGTGTCGTTCGATCGGTGGTTCGTGGTTCTGGGTCGTGGTGCGATCGTCTCAGTGCACCGTCCATTTGACCTGTGCGAGGTCGACGCCCTCCTGGACCATCTCCCAGAGCGGCGACATCTCGCGCAGGCGTTTGACTTCGGCGATCACGCGGTCGGCGGCGAAGTCGACCTCTTCGGCCGTGGTGAAGCGGCCGAGCGAGAAGCGGATCGAGCTGTGCGCGAGTTCGTCGTTCAGGCCGAGTCCCTTCAGCACGTAGCTGGGCTCGAGGCTCGCGGACGTGCAGGCCGAACCCGACGACACCGCGATCTCCTTGATGCCCATGATCAGCGACTCGCCTTCGACGTACGGGAACGAGACGTTCGCCAGCGTCGGCAGCCGGTTGCCCGGATCGCCGTTGCGCACCGCGTCGGGCAGCGCCGCGAAGATGCGCTGTTCGAGCCGGTCGCGCAGCGCCTGGATCTTCGGGATCTCGGTCGCCATCTCCTCGCGGCAGATGCGCGCGGCTTCGCCCATGCCGACGATGCCGGTGACGTTCAGCGTGCCCGAACGCATGCCGCGTTCGTGGCCGCCGCCGTCCATCTGGGCGACCAGCCGCACGCGCGGGTTCTTGCGCCGCACGTAGAGGCAGCCGACGCCCTTCGGGCCGTACATCTTGTGTGCCGACAGCGACAGCAGGTCGATGTTCTGGGTCTCGACGTCGAGCGCGACCTTGCCGGCGGCCTGGGTCGCGTCGGTGTGGAACAGGGTGCCTTTGCGCTTGCAGATCGCGCCGATCTCGGCGAGCGGGTGCAGCGTGCCGATCTCGTTGTTCGCCGCCATCAGCGACACCAGGATCGTGCGCTCGGTGATCGCCGCCTCGAGCTGCGTCAGGTCGACGTGGCCCTGGCGATCGACCGGCAGGAACGTCACCTCGAAGCCCTGCGTCTCCAGCCACTTCATCGGATCGAGCACCGCCTTGTGCTCGGTCTTCGCGGTGATCAGGTGGTTGCCCTTCTGCCGGTACATCGCGGCCACGCCCTTGATCGCGAGGTTGTTGGCCTCGGTCGAGCCGCTGGTCCACAGGACCTCCTTGGGGTGCGCGCCGATCAGCTGGGCTGTCTGCGAGCGCGCCTCTTCGACGGCGGCTTCCGCGGTCCAGCCGAACGCGTGGCTGCGGCTGGCGGCGTTGCCGAACGTGTCGCTGAAGAACGGCAGCATGCGCTGCA
>JAEUHV010000576.1 GCA_016794485.1 Planctomycetota bacterium | reverse complement strand
GCGCACCTGGTTGACGTCGGCGCCGAGCAGCTCGCACAGGTTGGCGATGTCGTTCATGAACGAGATCTTGGTCGCCAGCATCGCGTTGGCCGCGTACTTGGTCATCTCGGCCGACGGCACGTCCATGAACAGCACCGGGTGCCCGTTCAGCGTGAACGGCTTGTAGAGCCGCGCCATGACCTCCTGCGCGCGATCGCTCTCGATGCCACAGACGATGCGGTCGGGCTTCATGAAGTCCTCGATCGCCGCGCCCTCCTTCAAGAACTCGGGGTTGCTGGCGACGTCGAACGGGATCTTGGCGCCGCGCTTCTGCAGCGCCGCGGCCAGCTCCTTCTTCACCTTCTCGGCGGTGCCCACCGGCACCGTGCTCTTGGTGATGACGACCAGGTAGTCGGTCATCGTCTCGCCGATCTCGCGCGCGACCGCGAGCACGTAGCGCAGGTCGGCGCTGCCGTCCTCGCCGGGCGGCGTGCCCACGGCGATGAACGCAGCCTCGGCCCCGACGACGGCGTCCTTCAGCGTCGTGGTGAACTTCAACCGGCCGGACTGCGTGTTGCGTTCGACGATGGCCTCGAGACCCGGCTCGTAGATGGGCAGGATGCCCTTCTGCAGGTTCTGGATCTTCTGGGCGTTGACGTCGACGCAAGTGACGGTCATGCCCACGTCCGCGAGGCACGAGCCGGTGACGAGGCCCACGTATCCGGTTCCGACGACTGCGATCTTCATGACGTGACGAGCTGTTCTTTGGTCACACGCGCGGCAACCACGTCCGGCGTGCATCGGCAGTGCAGGCGGCTCCAGGCGAGCCGGAATGTGCCCGGACGAACGAGCGTCCGGAAACGCCGCCTGCAAGGCTCCTTGGCGCGGAGCAGGGGGAGCGTTGTAGCGAGACCATCCGGGTTCGGCCACGGTGCTCCGTCGGCCGCCGCCGTTCTTGGCCACACCACTGCGCGTTCTTGGCCATGGCACCGCAGCCCCGCTCGCGAACCGTGCGCCGGTCCCGGCCGCACCCCGGCCGGGTGGACGGCCTACGAATTCCGCCGGGGGGCCGTCCTGCCCGCTGCACGGCGGGATCGGATCGCTATCCTGCTTGCCCATGCAAGTCAGCAGCAGTCCTTGGCGCGTGGCGGTCGTCGGCTCCGGTCCGTCTGCGTTCTACACCGCCGAAGCCGTGTTCAAGGCCGATCCGGCCGCCACCGTCGACCTGTTCGACCGCCTGCCCGTGCCGTTCGGTCTCGTGCGCGGCGGCGTCGCCCCCGACCACCAGAACATCAAGGGCGTGGTGAAGGTCTACAACAAGATCGCCGCCAACCCGGGCTTCCGCTTCTTCGGCAACGTCCGCATCGGCCGCGACCTGACGGTCGCGGACCTCGCCGCGCACTACCACCAGATCGTCTACGCGTTCGGCTGCGAGAGCGACACCAAGCTCGGCATCCCTGGCGAGGACCTCGCCGGTGTCTACGCCGCCACCGACTTCGTCGGCTGGTACAACGGCCACCCCGACCACCGCGAGCACCGCTTCGACCTGCAGGAAGCGCGCACCGTGGCGCTGGTCGGCAACGGCAACGTGGCGATGGACGTCGCGCGCATCCTGCTCGCGTCGCCCGACCACCTGGCCCCCACCGACATCGCCGGCCACGCGCTGGCGACGCTGCGCACGAGCCAGGTGAAGGAAGTGAGCCTGCTCGGCCGCCGCGGCCCGGCCCAGGCCGCGTTCTCGCCGAAGGAGATCGAAGAGATCGCCGAGCTGCCCGACGTCGACGTCGTCGTCGGCGCCGCCGACGGCCACGTCGACGCGCTCAGCAAGGCCTGGCTCGAGAAGGAAGGGGCGCGCAGCCAGCAGCGCAACGCCGAGTTCCTGCAGGGCCAGGTCGCCCACGGCGAGGGCAACAAGCCGAAGAAGCTGCGCTGCCGCTTCCTGGTCGGCCCGACCGAACTGCACGGCGAGAGCGGCCGCCTGCGCAGCGTGCGCGTGCAGCACATGGAACTGGTCGCCGACGCCGACGGCACGCCGCGGCCCAAGGCGACCGGCAAGTTCGAGGACATCGAGGTCGACCTGCTGTTCAAGGCGATCGGCTACCGCGGCGTGCCGTGCCCCGGCGTGCCGTTCGACGACAAGAAGGGCATCGTGCCCAACGTCGAAGGGCGCGTCGTCGAGAACGTCGGCGGGCCGGTGCGCACCGGCCACTACACCGCCGGCTGGTGCAAGCGCGGACCGACCGGCCTGATCGGCACCAACAGCCTGTGCGCGAAGTCGACGGTCGACGCGATGAAGGCCGATCGCGCCGGCGGCAAGGTGTTGGCGCCTGCCAACGGCGACATCGCGTCCGTCATGCAGGGCCGCGGCATCGACGCGGTGAGCTGGGCCGACTGGCAACGCCTCGATGCGTTCGAGACGGCGCAGGGCCAGAAGGCCGGCAAGCTGCGCGAGAAGCTCGTCTCGGTCACCGAGATGATGCAGCGCATCCACGCGCTGCGCGGCTGAGCCGCGCGGGTCCGTTCGTCAGGGCTGCCCGACGACCAACCAGGCGTCCGACGTGCGCAGGTAGCTGCCCTGCAGCTGCACGGCCTGCGCCCACAGCACGAACGGGCGCACCGCCGCCGGCACCGGCACGACCCAGGTGACCTGTGTCGACCCGAGCGGGGCCAGCAGCACCACGTCCGGCGACGGCACCAGCAGGCTGCAGAACGGATCGGGCTGCAGCAGCTGTGACTGCGCCGAGAAGCCGGCCACCAGCAGGCTCGGGTGGCAACCGAACTGGCACGTCGAGTGCCAGAGACCCAGCACGTCGTTCGTGGCCGAGAGGGTGGCGAAGAACGACCCCGCCTGGCAGGACGTGTGGACCTTCGTGGCCACGGTCTGCAGCGGCGGGACGATCTGCAGCCAGGCATCGACCCACCCCTGGGCCGTGCCGGTCGCGCTGGCATCGACGCGGATCAGCACCGGCGTGGGCACCGGCCCGACCTGCAGGCCGATCACCCGCACGGGGTTGGCGTTGTCGACCTCGGCGATCCCGTCGGCGCCGACGTCGATCGACACCAGGGTCGCGGCACCGGGCGTGTTGTTGGTCGACGAGGACAAACGGAACGCGACATACCCCGCGGTGGGCTGGCTGATGTCGACCCGATACGTGCCCGACGCGACGCTCGCGGTCCCGGTGGTGGCGGCGACCAGGCGCACTCCGTCCGCCGGGTTGGCGAGTCCGGCCACGCTCCAGTGGTGGTACGCGTAGCCGCCCGCGGCGTTGACGGCGCGCGAGTCGGTCCCGGCCACGGCCGCGACGGGCAAGGCCAGCGTCTGCACCGCCGTACCGGCACCGGCGGTCAGCAGGCCCGGCGTGTTCCGGACCACGGAGAATTGGACTTGGGCCGTCGCCAGATTCGCGATCCCCAGAACGAGCAGCAAGGAACAGGTCTTCATGTCGACTCCGGGCGATCTAGCCCACCCTCGCGAAGCCGTAACCCGGAACCGCGCGGTTCGCCCCGGGCGCCGCGCCCGGCGAGTCGGTGCGATTCGTCGCCGACACCGCTACGGTCTCGCCGATGTCCGCACCGTTGCCCGCGTTCGCCGCCTGCCAGCCCGGCCTGGAACCCCTGCTGGCCGGCGAACTGCAGGCCCTCGGGGCCACGCCGCGCGCGCTGCGCGGCGGCGTCGCGTTCGACGGCGACCAGGCGTTGCTGCTGCGCGCCGCACTGTGGCTCGGCACCGCCAGCCACCTGCTGGTGCGGCTCGCGTCGTTCCCGTGCCGGGCGCTCGGCGAACTCGAACGCAAGGCGAAGGACCTGCCGTGG
>JAEUHV010000561.1 GCA_016794485.1 Planctomycetota bacterium | reverse complement strand
AACTGGCCAAGAAGAACGTCGAGCAGGAGAAGCTCGGCGCCGCGATCGCCGCACTGCAGGCGGCGATCAAGGACCTGCAGAAGAAGCAGCGCGCCGCGGTGCTCGCCGCCTTGCCGAAGCCGGAAGGTTGGACGTTCCGTGACCAGGAAGCCGACGAACAGGCCGAACAGGTCGCGGCCGGCCTGCTCGGTGTCGGCCACCAGACGACCCGCCGCTACAGCAAGGGCGACGCGTCGATCAACGTCGAGATCACCGCGAACTCGCCGCTGATGCAGATGATGACGATGTTGTTCAACAACCCGGCCCTGATCGAGGCCGACGGCGGCGAGCTGGTGAAGTACGGACCACACAAGGCGATCCTGAAGAAGACCGGCGACAGCGGCGTCGAGTTGTCGCTGCTGATGCACGAGCAGCACCTGATCAAGATCACCGCCGAGGGCCTCGACGGCGACGGCCTGCTCAAGATCTTCGACCAGGCCTTCGTCGACCGCCTCGAGAAGCCGCTCGGCAAGTGAGCGGCGGCCGCGCGCCGTTCACCGCAGGAACGCGTCGAACTGCGCGCGCCGGGCCGGATCGGCATTGCGCGCGAAGTAGAACGGCTCGAACTTGGCGAAGTCGGCGCGCACCTGGTCCTTGGTCTTGTTCGGCAGGTCGGCGAGGTAGCCGTCGAGGAACTGCTCGAAGTCGGTGAACTGGATGCTCGGGTCGCGGCGCTTCAGCTCGCGCATCAGCTCGCGGTCCCACGTCACGAGCCGCATCGGCCAGCCGACCGGGGTGAACATCACGTCCCGCCAGGTGTCGACGACGCCGAACTGGCCTTCGTGGTCGAGCTCGGAGTGGAACTGCACGCGGCGTCGCACCAGGTAGGCGACGTCGCGCGGCTTGTCGTGACCGCGCTTGCCGCGCACCGGCACCGGCAGCCGGGCGATGTGCGCATCGGTGAGGCCGGCTGCGACCTCGACCGCCACCGGCACGTGTGCGCGGGTGGCGATGTTGGCGTGGCCTCCGCCGATCGCGATGCGAACGTCGAGGCCGGCGAACAACGGCCGCAGGTAGTCGCCGACGACGTGCAGCGCCTGGTTCCACGAAATGCCGGGCACGAACTCGGCGAACGTGATGCGGCGGTTGTCGGACACGTCGAGCTTCGGGTCGCCGAGCCCGGGCGGCTCGATGCGGAACACGCAGCCGAGCACCACCACGCCGGCCACCACCGGCGACAACCACGCGGCCGATGCACGCGCGACCAGGAAGTCGAGCCCGAGCAAGAGTGCCGGCAGGATCGGCAGCAGGAAGCGGCCGAACATGAAGTCGCCGCCGACCCACAGCACGAAGGCGAGGTAGCTGCCGACGAACGTGCCGAGTCCGAGCCACGGCCGCGGCGCACCGTCCGCCCGCATGGCCCGCACGAACCCCACCGGCAACGCCGCCATCGCCAACAGCAACGGCCAGTAGCACAGCAGGAAGTCGACGACGTAGCGCCAGCCCGCCGACCAGAACGGGTCGCTGCCCGACTTGGCGAAGAACGTGTTCGGCACCCAGTAGCCGTAGTACGCGTGCCGCCACAGCAGGTACGGCACGAACAGCACGAGGAACGGCAGCGCGTACGCGAGCACCGGCCGGAACGAGCGTGCGGCGCGCGCATCGGCCAGCACGAACAGACCCGCCATCGCCACCGGGATCGCGCCGTCGGGCCGCGTCGTCGCCGCGGCCACACCGAGCAGGCCGAGGTGGCAAGCGGTAGCCGCAGTTCCGGGGCGGAGGCACAGGCGCACCATCGCCGTCACCAGCAGCACGAACAGCGCGGTCTCGAGCCCCGCCGGCGCCAGCGACGCCGCGTGGTGGATCGCCGCGTAGCCGCACGCCGCGATTGGCACCCGCGCCGTCCCACCGCTCTGCCGCCACGCGATCGCCGCCAGCAGCCACACGACGCCACCGTGCGCCAACGTTCCCCAGACGCTGCCCCACGATTCGATCGCATCGCCGGTGCAGCCGAGCCACAGCCCGAGCGCCAGCCACAACGTCCACAGGAAGTTGGTGTAGCCCTCGACCGGCGCTTCGTCCGGATCGAGATTGAACACGAGCCCGTGCCCCTCGACGAAGTGCAGCGCGTAGCGGATCGAGATGAACGCGTCGTCGCACGTCCAGCGCAGCACCCACGACTGCGCAACGGCGGCCACCACCGCGACCGCCGCGATCGTCCAGAACGTCGTGCGGTTCGGCATTCGGCTCAGCCCTGCCGCGTCGCCCGCTGCAGCGAGGCGACCACGCGCGGCACCGCGTCCACCGGCGTCGAACACAACGCCACCCGCACCGCCCCGGTCCCAGGGCCCTTCTCGCCGATCGGCACCACGTAGACCCCGTCGGCGCGCATCTGCGCCGCCGCCGCTTCGGGATCGTCGGCGAACACCGCGACGAAGAAGCCGCCCTCGTAGCGCGGGTAACGCAGGC
>JAEUHV010000495.1 GCA_016794485.1 Planctomycetota bacterium | reverse complement strand
GGAGATCGCCGCCCTGGCGACCCAGGCGGCGACGCAGAAGGTCGCGGCGACGTTCCGCGTGCCGGTGCGTTTCGGCCGCCCCAACCCGGGTGGCGAAGACCGCCTGGCGAAGACCCCGGAACCGCATCCGGAAGCCGCGGCGCGCGCTGCCGCCGCCGGCATGCTGGTCGGCCTCGCCCCCGCCAACGACGTGCCGCTGCGCGACTACCTGATGGCGGTCGCGATCGCGGTGCGGCACGGCCTGCCGCCGGACAAGGCGCTGCGCGCGATCGGCCAGGACGCCGCCGTGATCCTCGGCGTGCAGGACCGCGTCGGCAGCCTCACGGCCGGCAAGGACGCGGACTTCGTCGTGCTCAGCGGCGAGCCGCTCGCGGTCGGCACGATGGTCGAACAGACCTGGATCGACGGCACGCGCGTCTTCGCGCGCAAGACGACGAGCCAGGCCTTGGCGATCCGCGTGGGTGCCTTGCACGATGGCCTCGGCCACGTGCTCCGCTCTGGCGTCGTGCTGATCCAGGACGGCCGCATCAAGGGCGTCGGCGAAGACCTCGCGATCCCGTACGGCGCCGAGGTCATCGACCTGCCGACCGGCCAGGCGACGCCCGGCCTGATCGACGCGTTCTCGCACCTCGGCCTCGCCGGCGAAGGCACGCCGGTGCCGCCGGGCTCGCCGAACGTGAAGCTGCACGAAGCGATCGCGTTCGACGATCCGATGTTCCAGGCAGCCTTGCGCGAGGGCATCACGACCTTGCTGGTCGCCGGCAAGGACGGCGGCCCGAGCCGTGTCGCCGCGATCAAGTCCGGCGCCGCCGACCAGGCGACGATGACCGTGCGGCCGATCGCCGGCCTGCGCCTGAGCCACGACGCGATCGGCCCCGACGCGATCCGCCCCCTCGCCGAACAGGTCGCGCGCGGCAAGCAGTACGTCGAGACGTTCCGCAAGTACGAGAAGGACCTCGCCGAGTGGCAGCAGGGCAAGACCACGGCCGCCCCGGCCCCGGCCCCCGCCGCAGCCCCGGCCCCGGCCGACGCCAAGCCGGCCGATGCGAAGCCCGCCGAGGATGCGGTCAGCGGCGTGTGGGAAGCGGAGATCGACATCCAGGGCCAGATCCGCATCAAGGTGGTGCTCGACCTGAAGCTCGACGGCGCGAAGGTCACGGGCACGATCAAGATCTCGTTCAGCGGCCGCGACCTGCCGGCACAGCCGATCGCCGACGGCACGTTCACCGACGGCACCGTCAAGCTGACGTTCCGCGGCATGGGCGGCGAGGCGACGTTCGAAGGCAAGCCGAACGGCGAGACAATGACCGGCAAGATGTCGCTCGGTCGCATGGGCGACCAGGACGTCACCGCGAAGCGCACCAGCAAGACGCCGGGTGCCGGCGGCGGGGCTCCGGCGCCGCGGCGCAGCGCGCCCGTGGCCAAGCCCGACGAAGCGGGCAAGCCGAAGGAACCGAAGGTCGACGAAGCGCTCGAGCCGATGCGCGCCGCGATCGAAAAGCGCGCCGCACTGGTCGTGCGCGTCAATCGCCTGACGGCGATCAAGGACGTCGTCGAACTGCTCGAGAAGGAACAGGTGCCCTACGTGCTGCAGGGTGTCGAGGACCTGTTCGACGACCCGAAGGTGCTGCAGGGCAGGAAGCCGCCGGTGCTGGTCGGCCCGGTCACGGTGACCGAGAACAAGGGCGAACTGCGCAACGCGCCGGCCGCCCTCACCGACATGGACCTGCCGGTGGTGTTCAGCAGCGGCGAGTGCGCCGGCGCCCGCCACCTGCCGCTGCACGCCGCCTACGCGGTGCGCTACGGGCTCAGCCCGGCCGACGCACTGATGGGCCTGACGTCGTGGACCGCCGCCGCATTCCAGCTCGGCGACCGCATCGGCACGCTGCAGAAGGGCAAGGACGCCGACCTCGTCGTGTTCTCCGGCAACCCGTTCGAGCCGCAGAGCCGCGTGCTGCTGGTCGTCTGCAACGGCCGGGTCGTCGTCGACCAGAGGGACAAGCCATGATGCGAGTGCTGCCGTTCGTGCTGCCGTCGTTCGGGCTCCTGGCCACCTGCCTGCACGCCCAGCAGGAACCGAAGCCGACGCCGACTCCCGCCGCCGTTCCGGCTGCACCGATCGCGGTGCCGACCACCGGCACGGCGACCCCGCCGCCGAAGCCTTTCGAGGTCTGGCACCCGCGGCGCCCGAAGAACGAGAAGGACTACCAGGTGGCGAAGTGGGGCCCGCGCGGCCTGCCGAGCCCCGGCTACGCGTTCCGCGCCGCGAAGGTGCTGCCGATCACCGCGGCGCCGATCGTCGACGGCATCGTGCTCACCAGGAACGGGCTGATCGAAGCGGTCGGCCCGGCCAAGACGACCGCGATCCCGCCCGGCTACGAACTGGTCGACTGTGGCGACGCGGTGATCGTGCCGGGCTTCGTCGAGATGCACTGCCACGTGGCGTCGGAGACGTTCGACCTGAACGACACGGTGCACCCGACCAATCCCGAGTTCCGCACGCTCGACCTGATCGGCATGGAGCACGACCAGATCCGCACGGCGCGCGCCGGCGGCATCTCGACGGTGCTCTACATCCCCGGCTCGGGGTCGAACATGGGTGGCTTCGGCACGCTGACCAAGACCTGGGCGCGCTCGCCGGAGGAAGCCCTGGTGCGGTTTCCGGGCAGCCTCAAGATCGCCCAGGCCGGCAATCCCGAACGTGGCAGCGGCGACCTCGGCACCGACATGATGGGCATGAGCGAGGGCATCCGCATGACCTTGCTCGACGGCAAGCGCTACCAGGAACAGCACGCGGCCTGGCAGGCGGGCAAGGGACCCAAGCCCAAGTTCGACCCGACCCTCGAGTTGTTGCGCGGGTTGTTCAACCACGAGTACCCCGTGTCGGTGCACACGCAGATCTACCAGGTCGTGCTGCAGACGCTGCAGGAGCTGCGCCGCGAACTGGGTCTGTGGACCGTCGTCGTGCACGGCACCTTCGACGGCTACCGGCTCAGCGCCGACATGCTCGAAAGCGGAGTGCCGATCGCCGGCGGACCTCGCCAGTACTACTTCAATCCGCGCACGGGGTCGTTCGAAGGACTGCTTTCGAACTGGTCGCGGGGCGGCCGCCACGGCTGGCGCGAGGACGTGGCCGGCCTCGGCATGCACGGCGTCGGCGTCAACACCGACAGCCCGGTGGTCGCCCAGGAACAGCTGCCGCTGCAGGCGGCCATGGGCGTGCGCCTCGGCTGGCCGCACGAATGGGCGCTGCGTGGCCTGACGATCAACGCCGCACACTTCGCCGGCATCGAGCACCGCGTGGGTTCGCTGGAAGTCGGCAAGGACGCCGACCTCGGCATCTGGAGCGGCGACCCGATCGACCCGCGCTCGCACGTCGACGTCATGGTGATCAACGGCACGATCTGCTACCGCCGCGATCCGTCGCGGCCGGTCTGGTGAACGGACCCCGCCCGTGAACCCGGCCCCCACGCTACGCGCTGCCGCCGTGCTGACGTTCGCCGCCGCCGTCCCGGCGCAGGCGACGGCGCACCTCGCCGCGCGCATCGTGCCGGCCGACGCACCGCCGTTCGAGCGGGGCGTGCTGGTCGAGGAGAAGGGCAAGATCACGGCGCTGGGGCCGCGGGCGACGACGGCGATCCCGCCCGGGGCCAAGGTCGAAGACCACGGCGACCTCTGGCTCAGCCCGGGCTTCGTCGACCTGCACCACCACGTCAGCGGCGGCGGCGGCGACATCAACGACATGACGCTGCCGATCAACGCCGAGCTGCGCACGCTCGACGTGGTCAAGCCGAGCGACGACGCGATCGCGCGCACGGTCGGCGGCGGCGTCACGACGACGCTGTTCATCCCGGGCTCGGGCACCAACATCTCGGGCTTCGGCGTGCTGCTGAAGATGCGGCGCGGCAAGTCGCTCGACACGATGGTCGTGCGCGAACTCGGCGCGATGAAGGTCGCGCAGGGCTTCAACCCGGAACGCGGCAGCGGCGACCTCGGCGCTTCGCGCATGGGCAGCAGTGCATTGCTGACGAAGGCGCTCGAACGCGGCAAGGCCTACGCCGAGGCGTGGCGTGCGCACGCGGCCGGCAAGGGGCCAAAGCCGGAGTTCGCGCCCGAACTCGAACAATTGCGCGCGGTGTTCGACGGCGACGTCCCGGTGCTGATCCACACCGCCGGCCTGCGCGACTGCATCGCGACGGCGCGCATGTTCCAGGACGTGTTCAAGGTGCGCATGGTGCTGAGCCATGGCTGCTTCGACGGCTGGCTCGCCGCCGCGTCGCTGGCCAAACGGCAGACGCCGCTCAACCTCGGCCCGCGCATGTACGAGTTCGACCGCTACGGCCGCTTCCAGGGCACCTGCCAGGCCTACTGGGACGCCGGCTGCACGAACATGTCGATCAACACCGACGCGCCGGTCGTCGCCGCCGAGGAACTGCAGCTGCAGGCCGCGATCGCGGTCCGCCTCGGGCTGCCGTACCAGGCCGCACTGCAGGCGCTGACGATCGCGCCGGCGCGCCAGATCGGCATCGCCGATCGGGTCGGTTCGCTGGCCGTCGGCAAGGACGCCGATTTCCAGGTCACCGTCGGCGATCCGCTCGACCCGCGCCACGCACCGCGCGCGGTCTACATCGAAGGCAACTTGGTCCACCGTCACGGAGACACCCGATGACTGCTCGCACGAAGTCTCTCGCCCTGCTGCTCGCCCTGGCATCGGCAACCGTCGCCCTTGCCCAGGACGCCCGTCCGCTCGCGTTCACCAACGCCCGGCTCGTCACCGTTTCCGGCGCCGTCGTCGAACGCGGCACGCTGGTGGTGCGCAACGGCAAGATCGAAGCGCTCGGCGACAACGTCACCGTGCCGGCCGGGGCGCGCGTGGTCGACGCCAGCGGCAAGACGCTGCTGCCCGGCCTCGTCAGCGCGTTCTCGCGGGCCGGGCTGCAAGCGCAGCCGCGCGCGGAGGAGCCCATGCCCGGCGGACGCCGCGGGCGCGGCTCGCCGATGCCGATGCCTTCGGGCGGTGGCGGCGGCGGCACCGCGAACAAGGCGGCGACCAAGGCCGTCGACGGGCTCTACGCCAAGCAGGCGGTGTTCGGCGACCTGTTGCGCGCCGGTGTCACGTCGCTGGCGTTGACGCCGGTCGGCGGCGGCTTCCCGGGCCTCGGCGCGGTGCTGCGCCCGGACGGCAAGACCCTAGAAACCCTGACGCAGGACGACGACGCGTTCGTGCAGGTCACGATGGTGCGCGACGGCCAGACCAAGAAGCTGCTGAAGGAGACGTTCGAGAAGGCGCAGAAGATCGTCGACGACCGCAAGAAGCCGCCGACACCGCCCGCCGAGGCGAAGCCCGCCGAGAAGCCGCCCGAGGCGAAGCCGGCGGAGACGAAGACCGGCGAACCGCCCAAGCCGGAACCAAAGCCGGAGCCCAAGCCCGAGGAGAAGAAGGACGGGCCGCCGCCGGGCCAGAACCCGCAGGGCCAGCCGCAGGCGCGGCCGCAGCCACAGGCCCAGCCCAAGGACCCCAACCTCGAAGTGGTCGCCGACCTGCTCGAAGGCAAGCGCCGCGCGATCGTGCAGATCGACAGCGCCGCCGACATGCTGCACTGGCAGCAGGCGGTCGCCGACGGCGTGAAGTTCCCGCGCGCGCTGCTGGTGCCGCGCCACGATCCGTTGGCCGGATCGATCGACGTCGTGCTCGACCAGGTGAAGGCGATGCAGTGCCCCGTGCTGCTGTCGCCCGACCTCACCACCCAGGCCCGCTCGCGCATCCTGGTGCACCCGAGCAAACAACTGCACGACGCCGGCATCGAGGTCGGCTTCGCGTTCGGCGACAACCCGCAGACGGTGCGCGCCGTCTGGTTCCGACTCGCGGAGCTGGTGCGCCACGGCCTGCCCGCCGACGTCGCACTGCGCGCCGTGACCCTGGTCCCGGCGAAGATGCTCGGCATCG
Source organism: Planctomycetota bacterium (assembly GCA_016794485.1). Taxonomy (GTDB): domain Bacteria; phylum Planctomycetota; class UBA1135; order UBA1135; family UBA2386; genus UBA2386. Next base: position 8,602 of record JAEUHV010000495.1, on the reverse strand, counting down.
ACAAGCAGGTCGGGTCGCTCGAAGTCGGCAAGGACGCCAACCTGCTCGTGTTCGCCGGCGATCCGCTCGCCGCGAACGGTCGACTCGAAACCGTCTGGCTCGCCGGCCGCGAAGTGGAGAAGCAACCGTGAGCGTCTCGTTCCCGCGGAGTTCCCCCATGCGTCTGCCCATCCTGCTCACTCTCGCCGCAGCCCTCGTGGCCACCACCGACCTCGCCGCGCAGGGCCGAGGCCGCCGCCCCCGGCCCGAAGGCGCGCCGAACCCGACCGCTCCGGCGACGCCCGAGGCCAAGCCAGCGGACGACAAGAAGCCGAAGAAGCACACCGCGATCGTCGGCGGCGACGTCTACCTCGGCACCGGCCAGCGCCTCACCGGCGCCACCGTGCTGATTGCCGACGACAAGATCGCCGAAGTCGGGCACAACCTCACGCTGCCCGAAGGCACCACGGTCATCGACGCGAAGGGCCGCACGGTCAGCCCGGGCTTCGTCTGCGTCGTCGGCAACGGCATGGGCGCTGGCCGCAACGGCCCGTTCGCCGACACGGTCAATCCGTTCGATCCGGAGATCAAGCAGGGCCTCGCCTCCGGCGTGACGTCGTTCCTGGCCGGCGGTGCCGGCAGCGGCCCGCTGCCGACGGCCGGCGGCAACGCGGTGATCAAGCTCGCGTGGGGCGATGTCAAAGGCATGGTGCTGCAGGAGGATTCCGTCGTCGGCATGTCGGTGCCGCTGAGCCCCGCCGATCGCGACAAGCTCGTCGAGACGGTCAAGAAGGTCCGCGAGTACCTCGCCGAGATGGACGCGTTCCCGGCGAAGAAGGCGGCCGATCCGAACGCGAAGGAGCCGCAAGTGCCGCAGGGCGCCGAGAAGCTGGTCGCGGTGATGCGCGGCCAGGCGGTGCTGTGGATCAACAGCGGCGGCCTCGGCTTCAACCCGTTCGGAGGCGGCCGCCGCAGCGGCCCAAGGACCAATGACGTCGACACCATCCGCGCCGCACTCGACGTCGCCAAGCTGATCGGCAAGGGCGTCGTGCTGCAGAAGCCGACCAGTGCCTGGCTCGTGCCCGACGAAATCGCGGCGACCGGCTCGATGGTGTACCTGAGCCCGCGCGACCGGGTCCCGGCCGACCCGCAGAGCCCCGACACCACCGGCAGCAACATCGCCTCGGCGGCAATCCTGGCGCAGCATGGGGTGCCGGTCGCGGTGACCTGTCCGGTTGGCATGTTCGGCGGCGCTGGCGTCGGCACCGGCGGCATCATGGGGCAGGACCTCAACACCCCGCACCTCGACGCGGCGTTCGCCATCCGCGGGGGCATGGACAACCGTAAAGCACTTAGGACACTGACCTTGGATGCGGCCAAGATGATCGGCGCCGACCGCCGGATTGGCTCGCTCGAACCCGGCAAGGACGCCGACGTCTTGATTCTCGACGGCGACCCGCTGCACTATGCGACCTTCGTGACGACGGCGCTGGTGAACGGCAAAGTCGTTTACGAGTTGGCCAAAGAGCCCCTCTACAGACACCTCGCGCGGTAACGGGATACTGGCCGCTCGCCTCGCCGCGAGCGCCTTCCGGGTCCAACCGGACAGCCCTCCCAGCACCGCGCCCTAGACGAATGCAGCTCATGAGCGTCGAAAGCCTGAAGGAACTGGACGACTTCTTCCGCAGCATGCGGCAGGCGTTCAACAGCCGAGACCTGAAGACCTTCCGCTCGCATTTCTGGACCGACAAACGGTTCCAGAACCTCGATGCGTCGGGGCGCCGCGACCGCGGCTGGGGCGCCTTCGAGGAGGTCCTCGACCAGGAGTTCCGTTACCTCGACTCGGTGAAGCTCGAGCTCAAGGACATGGACTTCCAGGTCTTCGAGGACGAGTTCGCCACCGTAGTCGGCGGCTGGAAGCTGTCGCAGGTCGATCCGGAAGGCCGCAACCACGAGCAGACCGGCCGCTGCACGTTCAGCCTGTGCCGCATGAGCGACGACTGGAAGATCGTGGCGCAGCACTACTCGCAGATGGCGGAAGAGAACGCCGCCACCGAGTGATCCGCCGCACCTCCGGGTGACGGCGCGAGAAGCCGCGGGCAAGTGCTCGGCACGGCGGCAGCCGACCGGTACCATTGTGGGCCCCGACCAGGAACCAGCCCTCCCCGTGACTCCAGCGGCCTCCGCAACGTCTCCGGCGAACGCCCTTTCGTCGCCACGCCCCGTGCCCACCCCGTTCGTCCCGAAGCACAAGATCCGCCTGGTCACCGCGACCAGCCTGTTCGACGGGCACGACGCCTCGATCCACATCTTCCGCCGCATCGCCCAGGCGACTGGCGCAGAGGTGGTCCACCTCGGGCACAACCGGTCGGTGCAGGAGATCGTCGACGCCGCGATCCAGGAAGACGCGCAGGGCATCGCGATCACCAGCTACCAGGGCGGCCACAACGAGTTCTTCCGCTACATGCACGACATGCTGCGGGAACGGGGAGCCGGCCACGTACGCATCTTCGGCGGTGGCGGTGGCGTCATCCTCCCCGAAGAGATCCAGGCGCTGCAGGCCTATGGCATCGCCCGCATCTACTCGCCCGACGACGGCCGCGCCGTCGGCCTGCAGGGCATGATCGACGACATGCTCGGCCGCTGCGACTTCGCGACCGCGCACGCCGACGAACCGCTGCCGAAGTTCGACCACGCCGACAACCGGGCGCTGGCCAAGGCGATCACCCTGGTCGAGTCGTATCCAGAACGGCACCGCGACGACCTGAAGGCGCGCGTCGCCGCCCTGCCCCACGTTGCCCCCGTGCTCGGCGTCACCGGCACCGGCGGTGCGGGCAAGAGCTCGCTGATCGACGAACTGCTGCGCCGCTTCCTGCTCGACTTCCCAGAACTGCGCATCGCGGTCCTGTGCGTCGACCCGACCCGCAAGAAGACCGGCGGCGCCCTGCTCGGCGACCGCATCCGGATGAACGCCGCCAGCAACCCGCGCGTCTTCGTGCGCTCGATGGCCACGCGGCGAGCCAACCTGGCCCTGTCCGAGTCGGTGCGCGACGCCTTGCACGCGCTGAAGGTCGCCGGCTTCGACCTGATCGTGCTCGAGTCGAGCGGCATCGGCCAATCCGACACCGAGATCGTCGAACACGCCGACGTGTCGCTCTACGTGATGACGCCCGAGTTCGGCGCCGCGAGCCAGCTCGAGAAGATCGACATGCTCGACTACGCGGACCTCGTCGCGATCAACAAGTTCGATCGCCGCGGTGCCCGCGACGCGCTGCGCGACGTGCAGAAGCAGTACCAGCGCAACAAGAAGGCGTTCGACCGCGACCCGGCCGAGATGCCCGTGTTCGGCACGATGGCGGCGACCTTCGCCGACCCGGGCACGAACCGTTTCTACCGCGCCGTGGTCCAGGCGCTCGACGCTCGCCGACCCGGCCGCTTCGCCAGCAAGCTGGCGCTGCGCGAGGGCGATCCGGAAAGCTCGCACGTGATCCCGAACGAACGCGTGCGCTACCTCGCCGAGATCGTCGAGAACAACCGCCGCTACAACCGGTGGGCCGACGAACAGAGCGTTCTGGCCGAACGCTGCTACGTGCTCGACGGAGCCAAGGACGCGCTGCCGACCGACAGCCTCGCCCGCACCGTGGTCGAGCAGGAACTCGCCGCCGCATGGCAGCGCCTCGCCCCCGAATGCGCCAAGGCGCTGGCCGGCTGGGACGCGCTGCAGCAGAGCTTCACCGGCGAGCACTTCGTGTTCCGCGTGCGCGACAAGGACGTCAAGGTCCAGAACCACACGCGCTCGCTGGCCGGCCTGCAGATCCCCAAGGTCGCGTTGCCGAAGCACCGCTCGTTCGGCGAACGGCTGCGCTGGCTGCTGCACGAGAACGTGCCCGGCCGCTTCCCGTTCGCCGCGGGCGTCTACCCGTTCAAGCGCGCCGGCGAGGACCCGACCCGCATGTTCGCGGGCGAAGGCGGCCCGGAACGCACCAACCGCCGCTTCCACTACCTGTCGTTCGGCCAACCCTACAAGCGGCTGTCGACCGCGTTCGACAGCGTGACGCTCTACGGCGAGGACCCGGCGCTGCGGCCCGACATCCTCGGCAAGGTCGGCAACGCCGGCGTGTCGATCTGTTCGCTCGACGACTGCAAACGGCTCTATTCGGGCTTCGACCTGTGCGACCCGGTGACGTCGGTGTCGATGACGATCAACGGGCCGGCCCCGATGCTGCTCGCGTTCTTCCTCAACGCGGCGATCGACCAGCAGTGCGAACGCTGGCTGCAGCAGAACGGCAAGACCGCCGAAGCGAACGCGACCATCGACCGCATCTTCGCGCAGAAGAAGCTGCCGCGGCCGCGCTACCGCGCCGAGATCCCGCAGGGCCACAACGGGCTCGGCACGCTGCTGCTCGGCGTCACCGGCGACCAGGTCGTGCCGCCGGACGTCTACCGGAAGATCCGCGCCGAGACCCTGTCGACGGTGCGCGGCACGGTGCAGGCCGACATCCTCAAGGAAGACCAGGCGCAGAACACCTGCATCTTCAGCACCGAGTTCGCCCTGCGCATGATGGGCGACGTGCAGCAGTTCTTCACCGCCAACAAGGTGCGGAACTTCTATTCGGTCTCGATCTCGGGCTACCACATCGCCGAAGCCGGTGCGAACCCGATCACGCAGCTCGCCTTCACGCTGGCGAACGGCTTCACCTACGTCGAGTACTACCTGTCGCGCGGACTCGGCATCGACGACTTCGCGCCGAACCTCAGCTTCTTCTTCAGCAACGGCACCGATCCCGAGTACGCGGTGATCGGGCGCGTCGCGCGGCGCATCTGGGCCAAGGCGATCAAGCACCGCTACGGCGGCAACGAGCGCAGCCAGATGCTGAAGTACCACATCCAGACGTCGGGCCGGTCACTGCACGCGCAGGAGATCGACTTCAACGACATCCGGACGACGCTGCAGGCGCTCTACGCGATCTACGACAACTGCAACTCGCTGCACACGAACGCCTACGACGAAGCGATCACGACGCCGACCGAGGAGTCGGTGCGGCGCGCGATGGCGATCCAGCTGATCATCAACAAGGAGCTGGGCCAGGCGAAGAACGAGAACCCGCTGCAGGGCTCGTTCCTGATCGAGGAGCTGACGGATCTCGTCGAGGAAGCGGTCTACGCCGAGTTCCTGCGGCTGTCCGAACGCGGCGGCGTGCTCGGCGCGATGGAGACGATGTACCAGCGCGGCAAGATCCAGGACGAATCGATGCTCTACGAGGGGCAGAAGGCGTCCGGCGAGCTGCCGATCGTGGGCGTGAACACGTTCCTCGGCAAGGACGGGTCGCCGATCCAAATCGTGCGCGAGGTGATGCGCAGCACGGACGACGAGAAGCAGGCGCAGATCGACGGGCTGCAGACGTTCCAGGCGGTCGCCGGGGAGCGCGCGGCGGCGGCGCTGCAGCAGCTGCAGCAGGACGCGATGGCCGGCGGCAACGTGTTCGCGAGCTTGATGGATGCAGCGAAGGTGTGCACGCTCGGGCAGATGTCGGGCGCGCTCTACCAGGTCGGCGGGCAGTACCGCCGGAACATGTAGCGGCAGTTTCCCATGGGTACGGCCGACTTCGACTTCATGCGGGAAGATGCCTTGCCAGCGTCATCGCCCGGGCATGACGGCTTGGGTCGGTAGCCCCCACCCGCGCCGGGGCTCTACCAGCCCTGGATCTTCGTGCCGAGCTCGTCGAGCTTGCTGCCGAGGCACTCGCGGATCTTCTCGCGCGCCCGCATGTAGTGGCTGCGCAGCGTCGCCTCGTTGACCCCACCCTGCTGTGCCGAGATCTCGGCGAACGACAGGTCCTGCTGCCGCCGCGCGACGTACACGTCGTGCATGTGCTTCGGCAGCTTGGCTACGCAGTCGCGTTCGGCCCGCTCGAGCTCACGGAACCGCACGATCTGCGTCGGCGTCTCGCCCGGCGCCTTCGCCCCCTCGGTCAGCGACGGCGGCCGCGAATCGCTGTCGTCGCGGTCCGCGTCACCGCGCCCGAGCAGCCCGAGCTTGCGGTCGCGTTCGTGCTTGCGCCAGAAGTCGCGCCACAGGTTGCCCGCGAGCGTCTGCACCCACTTCCAGAACGACTCCTTGCCCCGGTACTCGAACGAGTCGATCGAGGTCAGGATCTTGATCATCGCGTCGCTGACGAAGTCGCCGAACTCGACGCCCTGCGGAAACGACGCATGGCCGAAGCGCGTGCGCAGGTAGTAGAGGATCTTCTCGGACAGCAAGGACCACGCCTGCTGCCCTTCCGTCTCCTGCACCTCGCGCACGAGGAACTCCGTGCCGCCGACCGTCGACGGGTCCTGCGGATCGGGGCCGGGGTTCGGATCGGGCTGCTTCGGGTTCATGCCAGGGCCCGGAAGCCTACCTCATCCGGCGGATCCTTTCGGCTGCGAGAATCGCCAGCCGCCGCCGGCCATGCCAACGGCCGGTCACTTCTCGGGCAGCACCCGCTGAAGCAGCGCGTCGAGTTCGGCGTCGGCGACGCCGTCGCCGGTGACTTCGCGGAACGCCCGCTCGTAGGCCTGCCACAGGGCCGAAGTGGCAGCCGCATTGCCGCCGGTCGCCTGCACCAGCTGCGCCGGATCGAGTCGCTCGCGCACCGCGGCGCGCACCCGGCGGTTGCCGCGCAGCAACCCGGCCAGAACGTCGGTGATGCCGTCGAGGAACCGCGCCACGTTGGCCGGATCGGCGTCGGGCGACGGGCCGAGCGTCGCCGAGCGGACCTCGGCGGCGGAGCGCACCGGCGTGCGCCCGCCCGCCGTCGACTGCAGCCCGAACTCCAGGTGCTTGCCGAGCACCTTCTTCAGTTCGAGCGTGCGTTCGATCCACTGCGACGTCGCCTCGACGAACTTCGCCAGCCGGCTGGCGAACTGCTGCACCAGCTCGGGGGTCGTGGGTTCGCTGCCCGGCACGAGGCTGCGTGCGAGCTGCTGCAGCGCCCGGGCCTGGGCGGCAGCCAGCAGTTCGGCGCCGACGGTGCTGCGAGTGCCGACGGACGCCGTCGCGCCGGGCGCAAAACGCGCGTCCTGCAACACCGCCAACAGCGGCTTGCCGCCGACGACGAGCCGCACCTGCCGCAGCAGGTCGCGCAGCGCCTCGTGCACCGCCACCGCCGGCCTGCCGTGCGCCCGGGCGTGGGCCGCGGACAGACGGTCGTGCAGCGCTTCGGCATCGAGCGGAACCGCGCCGAGGGTCGGGTCGGAGCCCGGCGTCAGCAGATGGAACGTCAGCCGGAACGGCCGGATCCGGACCACGCTGCCGTCGACCAGTGGCTGCGGCACGTCGACCGGCAGGCGGATGCCGTCCACCTCGGTGCCGTTCGTGCTGTTGCGATCCGACACCGAGAAGCCGTCGCCATCGGCTTCGATCACCGCGTGGTTGCTGGACACCATCGGGTCCTGCAGCCGCAGCAGGTTGTCGCCTTCGCGCCGGCCGATGGTGACCCGCGCCACGTGGTAGACCAGTTCCTGGGTACGCGTGTCGCCGTCGCGGGCGAGCACGAGGCGGAACCCCACCTCGCGCTGCGGCCCCGACTCCACCGACCCACCCGAATCGGCCAGTTCCTCGCGGGCCTCGGCACACGCCGCGGCGATCGCCACGTCGCGGGCTTCGGCGAAGAACAACTCGACATCCAGCGCCTGCAGCACCGCGTCGAGGTCCGCCTGCAGGTTCTGCAGCGCCACGGTCGCCGAGTCGGCGAGGTCGCCGGCGTAGGCGAACGGCGCCTCGGTCGACAGCAGGCGCGCCACGATCGTGAGCACCGGCAGCCACAGCCGCGGCGGCACGACCGGCGTCCCGGTCGCGACCCGCTGCTCGTGCTCGCTGCGGTCGGTGGCGCGATGCAGCACGTGGGCGGAATCCAGCCGCGCGCGCACGTCCTTGTGCTGCAGCAGCGCTTGCATGCAGGCCGCGGCGCTGCGCACGTCGGCGCGCACACCGGTCGGTTCGTCGACGAACGCACGCAGCACCTTGGCGAGCGCCGCCAGTGCGTCGCCGAGCGATTGGCGGTCGTCGACCAGTACCGCCCGCACCAGCAGCGCACCGAGCGGTGCGAGGTCGGCGGCAGGGCCGAACCGGCGATGGAACACGAGGGTCGCGTCGAGCGTTCGGCCGTCCCATTGCAGGCACGGATCGTTCGGGCCGAGCATCGCCGACGCGAGCAGCCCACGTGGCCGAACCTCGTCGATGCGCGCGACGAGGGCCGGTCCCGCACCGGCGGGCCGCACCACCACGAGGTCGCCGATCCGGCACGCACGCCCGACCGGCGCCTGCACCTCGACCACGAACTTCAAGAGGCCGTCTGGACTGCCGGTGCGCCAGCAGGCCACCGGCACCGTCGTCGGCGGCTCGCCGCCCGGCCGCAGGCCCATCGGCAGGAACGGCTGGTTCTTCGCATCGTCGCGCACGTCGGGGCCGGGCTCGTAGAACGCGCCGAGGTGGAAGCCGGTGCCCGCGACGCCGCCCGGCAGCACCACCGGCAGGGCGCTGCCGAGCCCACCGAGCCGCACGCCGAACTGCCAGCGCACCGGCGCCTGCGCGGCCGCCGGCGCGGCGACGTGCACGTTCGCCGGCACGAGGCCGAGGTGC
>JAEUHV010000460.1 GCA_016794485.1 Planctomycetota bacterium | reverse complement strand
GGCCGTGCGCGGTGTCGACGTCGGGTTGGTGACGACGACCTGGCAGCCGTACGGCACGTCGACGACGAACTCGCCGGTGACGAAGCGGTCGCGCCGTTCGCCGTTCACGGTTTCGAAGCGGTCGTCGAGCCGGAAGAAGTTCTGCCCGAGCAGCATCGGTGCGCCGCCTTCGGCGCGTTCGGCCGGCGTCACTTCCTTGCGCACCAGCAGCAGCGGGGTCGCGGCCTTGAGCGTGCGAGTGTCGCCGTCCGCGGTGATCTCGTGCTTGCCGGGCGTGAAGGGCAGGTCGAGCACCGCGAGCGCCAGCATCATCTCGAGGCAGCTGCCGGTCGCTTCGACCAGGGCGCTCGACACGAACGGCTGGCCCGCGGGGGCCGTCGCGTAGTCGGCCCAGAAACGGTTCGGGGTGACGACCTCGGCGGTCGACGCCTGCATCGTGCGGTGGAACCAGTTGTGCTCGACCAGCAGCTTTGTCTTCGCGACGGCGCGGTAGAGCTGCTGGGCCTGTTGCCGGCGGCCCGCTTCCTCCTCGCGATCGTCGAGGCTCTTGCGCAGTTCTTCGGTCAGTTCCTTGGCGTCGGAGTCCTTCAGCTTGGCCCGCTCTTCGGCGGGAGCCTTCTCGGCTTCGGCCAGGTCGTTCTTGCTCTCGCCGCGTTCCGCGCCCTTCGCTCGGCCGCCACCGCCACCGGGCCCGCCGGTCGTCGGGCCGGCGGGAGCGTTGGGCTTCGCCGAAGGAGCGGCCGTGGTCGGTGCCGGCGGCACCTTGTCGCCCGGGCCACTCAGGGAACCGAGATAGAAGTCCGTCGATCCGGTCTTGTTCTGGAGTTCGTCGCTCTTCAGCGCGAGATCGAACAACTGCCCCATCCGCTCGACATCGGTGGGCCGCAGCTCGAGGGCTTCGCGCACCGACCGCGCCACCGCTCCGCGCCCGGCCTCGTCGAGCCGCTGGGCCAGCAGGATGCGTTCGACCAGGTTCAGCTGCGCGAACGCCCACGGTTCGGTGAACGCCGTCAGGTCAAAGCCGAGCAGCCACTGGTCGAGGAACGTCTTGTCGAGCTTCTGCTGCAGGAACGGCTGCACCACGGCCGCAAAGAACTGCGGGTCCTTCTTCAACAGGAAGAAATGCAGCTCGTGGCACGCGTGCTGGCGGTACAGCTCGGCCTTCTCCTCGGGCTTCTTGTTCGGCCATTCCAGCACGAACGCGAACTTCGCCAGGTCCTGGTTCTGCGAGATCGTCGTGAACAGCCGGAACACGCTGGCCAGCGAGTCGTGGATCTCGACCTGCGCCGAGCGTGCGTCGGCGAGCTGCGTCGTGGCTCCCGCGGCGACGAACTCGATGCGCTTCTGTTCGATGAAATGGGCCTTGCCGTCGAGGGCCTGCGCCAGGGTTCGCGTGCGCGGCGCGACCGCCGTCTCGGGGCGCACGAGCGACTCGAGGATCGCCTGGTCGCCGTCGAGCGCCAGCACGTGCACGTGCTGCCCGTCACCGAGCGCCGCGACCGGAACGCGCACGATGCCGTCCGTTCCGGGCACGAGGTTGCCGTGCCACACCGCACCCGCGGGCAGCCAGTCGAACGACGCGAACGAGCCGGCATCGGAACCGCCCGTGGCACCTGGTCGCCCGCCGGGACCCGCCGAACCGGGGCCTCCTCCAGCGGCGCCGCGGCCGCGGCGGCCACCGAACTGCGAGCCCCCGCCGCCCTGCAAGTTCGGATCGCTGGTGGTGTCCTCGAGTGCCCAGGGGTTCAGCAGCAGGCTCGGGCGCGCCAGCATGTTGCCGGCGTACTTCGGCGCGTAGCGCCGTTCGAGCACGTAGCGGTACTCGTCGCCCAGGGTGCGTCCGGCGTGGTAGCTGCTCTCGTTGACGACGCTGCCGAACACCGCCGGCCCGCGGCCGCCGTGGCCGGCGAGCGTCCACGGATCGAACGTCGGCAGGTGGCGCGTCGCGACCACGTGCACGCGCGTCGTCGGGGTTGCGTTCGCCAGCGTCACCCGCAGCTCGTCGCCGGCGATGGCCGTGGAGCGCACGTGCAACGGCTGGGTCGGCGTGGTGGCGAGCAGACGTTCGCGACCCACGACCCAGCGGCCCTGCGCAGCACCGGCGGTGATGCGCACGCGCACGGTCTCGCCGGTGCGGTGGTCGCGCAGCGTGTAGTCCCCGGCAGTGAGCCCGCGCAATTCTAGGAAGCCGTCGGCGATCGCCAGCGCCGAGAAGTGGTCGTGGGCGTGGCCGAGCAGCGAGAACTCGGCCTGGTTCGGGCTCGCCGCGGTGCCCTGGTACGGCACGCGCAGAACATCGCCTTCGCGCCCGTGCAGGGCCGCCGGGAGCCGCAGGGCGCGGGCGCGCATGCCGAACGAGACTTCCGGGCTGCCGGCGCGCTGCACCCGCACCTGGTCGATGCCGGACAAGGTGCCGAGGGTCACCCGGCCCGAAGCGTCGGTCTGCAACGTCGCGCGGATCGGTTCGCGCAGGTCGCGATGCGTGAACTGGAGCTGGCACGGCCGGCCGGCGAGCACTTCACCGTTCTTGCCGCGCACCTCGAGCACGAAGCCGTCCGGCGTGGCGAGCATCTGCACCGCTCCCGTCTCGCTGGTGGCGTCGATGCCGTTCACCGGGAACGAAGCCGCGCCGAGCTGGACCGGCACGTCGTTGCCGGCGAGGTCCTTGACGACGCCGCGCAGCGAAACCTGCACCGCCGCCAACCGTTCGGGCACGGCGATCTCGTGCACGAACTCGCGTTCGTCGACGAGCTTCACGTCGCGCACTTCCTGGGTCGTGGCGAGGCCGTCGCGGTCGGTCGCGACGATCGTCAGCACGGGTTGCTGCAGCAGCGACAGCGCCAGGTCGCGGTCGTGCAGGCGCAGCCGCGGGCGCACGACGACGGCGGCCTGCTTGCCGGCGACGAGCGACTCGCGCTCGACGTGGATGCCCCCAGTCAAGGTGTACTGCTCGTTGCGGTGCGTGAACGGGACCACGCTCGAGCGCCGCCCGGCGCGCAACACCAGTTGCTTGTCGCCGGGTTCGGTCGAGAACGGCAGCACGATCTCGCCGCGAGCATCCGCCCGGTACTCACGCCCTCCGAACCACGCGACCGGATCCTGCGCCGGCTCGCCCGCCTCGGTGAACACCGTGAACGCCTGCCCGGCGGCGGTGGTGCGCTCGGCGATGCGCAGCGCCCCCTTGTGGACGACCGCGCGGCTCGAGATGCCGTTGCCGACGAACTCGACCACGTAGGTGCCCGGCTCCTTCAGCATCGGCAGGTCGAACGTGCGCCGCACGCGGCGCACCGGGGCGTCACCATAGGTGAACGTCTGTTCGTGGTTGGCGACGACGCCGTCGAGTTCGATCGACGCGTCGACCGGCTTCTGCTTCTCCTGGTGGAAGCGCCACGCGTCGATCGTGAACACCTTGAGCAGCAGCGTCGGCACGTTCTTGACGTCGAGCTGCAGGGTCACCGCGTCGTCGGCGCCGACGATCGTCGGCATCGTCGGCGGGAACGTCAGCTCGACGCGCTGCTTGATCGCTTCGAGCCGGGCCGGGTCGGCGAGCAGCGCGTACCACCGTTCGGGATCGCCCTGGCCGAGCAGCAGCTTGGTCTCGGCGAGCACGCCCTTCATCCAGTTCGCGTCGAGCCATTCGGCGTAGGCGTCGACCGAGTCCTCGCTGGCGAAGAAGTGTTCGAGGCAGGCGCGCACCAGCGCCGTGTCGTCGTTCATCGCCGGCAACTCGGTCGCATAGCCGGTGCGCAGGTCGACGAACTCCTCGTTGCGCGCGAACCGCCGCGTGTGCTCTTCGGCGACCGGGCCGGTCCGGCGCGGCAGGCGGAGGTAGGCGAGGAAACGCTCCTTGTCCGGTGCACCCTGGCTCAGGTCGTGCTGAAGCCAGTGCAACAGCACGTGCGCCTTCAGCGAGTTGAACGTCGGCGCCAGGCGTTGCGCGAACGTCCACAGCACCTGCAGCTGCGCAGCGCGGCGCGTCGGATCGTCCTGCCACGTGACGTCGTCGGCCGGCTGCAGCCGGGTCAGGAACGCCGCGATGAAGCGGCTGTCCTGCAGCAGGGCGGGGCGCAGGCGCGCGCATTCCTCGAGCTGCTCGAGCCGCAGGGTGCCGTGCGCCTTGAGTTGGCCGAAGCCGCGGCTGTCCTTCTGTTCGAGTTCGCGCACGACCAGCGCCGGCAGGTTGGCGACGTCGGGGCGAGTGAGCCGATTGAGCAGCACGCGCAGCTGGCGCTCGGTAAGGGTCTGGCTGGCGAGGGCCGGCAGGGCGTCTTCGGTGAATGCGTCGAGGTCGTTCGGGTGGCTGGCGAGCAGTTGCGCCGTCAGCTTGCCGGCTGCGATCGTGGCGGGGTCGAGGCGCGTCGGCAGGTCCGACTTGGCGCCCGGGATCTGCGGCGTGTGGCTGAAGGCGACGCCGAGCTTGTCCCTCAGCCAGGCGAACGCACGGTCCGAGTCGCCGTCGTGCGACAGCAGCACTTCGCGGTGTTCGATCTCGACCACGCGGGTGTTGCGGCCGTGCTGCTGGATCCACGCCGGCAGCACCTTGCGCACCGTGGCGAAGTCGCGGGCGTCGAGCCGTTCGCGGCAGTGCCAGTAGTAGAAGTCGTCGGAGCCCGGGATCAGGGTGGCGACGGCCTTGGCCCGGTCGGCCGACAAGGCATACGTCTCCTCGAACCCGATCGGGGTCTGGGCGTGCAGCGCGGCGGTGAGGGCGGCGAGGGCGAGCAGGGAGACGACGCGGCGGTTCTGGATCGACATGTTCGGACGGGCCTGTGCCAACGGACGTTCGCGCGATTCGGCTCGGGGATCCTGCCGGATTCCGCGGCCGGAAGCGATCCGGCACCCGGCTGGGTGGCGGTGCGGGGGCGCAGCAATGCGTTCGGCACGCGGAAGTTCCGGGCTCCGGGACTTCTTCACGGACGGCTGCGGCTGGCTCGGGCTGGTTCGGCTGCCGGACACGGGCCAAGCTGTCGGGATGCCCCGCGCTCGGCTCACCGTCGTCACGTTCGCCCTCGCCAGCCTGCCGCTGTCCGCCCAGGTGACGTTCCATCACGACAAGGGCAAGGAACTGCTCGCCGCCGATGCCAGGATCGAACGGGTCGCGACCGGGCTGCAGTTCACCGAAGGGCCGATCTGGCTCGCCGCGGAGAAGGTCCTGGTCTTCAGCGACATCCCGGCCAACGTCTGGCTGCGTTGGGACCCGGCGGCGAAGGAGGCCGAACGGCTCATTCGGTGGAAGCCGAGTGCCGCGGCGAACGGCAACACGCTCGACCTCGACGGGAGCCTGCTGAGCTGCCAGCACGAGGCGCGCAATGTGGTGCGGCACCGGGTGGACGGGACGACGGAGGTGGTGGTGTCGGCCCACGACGGCAAGCCGCTGAACTCGCCGAACGATCTGGTGGTGCGCTCCGACGGGACGCTGTGGTTCACCGACCCGACGTATGGGCTCGGCAAGCGGGAGAAGGCGCAGGCGGGGAACTTCGTCTATCGCTTCGACCCGAAGACGAAGGAAGTGAAGTGTGTGCAGCATGACTTCGACATGCCGAACGGATTGTGTTTCTCGCCGGACCAGTCGCGGTTGTACGTCGCCGACAGCGGTACGAAGCAGCGGGTGGGAGCGTTCCCGGTGGTGGGGGATGGGCTCGGCGAGGCCGCGTTCTGGCTCGAAGGCGGCGCCGACGGGATGCGCTGCGATGCGGCCGGCAACCTGTGGACGACGGCGCGCGACGGGGTGCGGGTGTACGGCGCGGACGGCGTGCACCTGGCGACGGTGAAGCTGCCGGAACAACCGTCGAACTGCGCGTTCGGGGGCGAGGACCTGCGCACGCTGTTCGTGACGGCGCGGACTTCGGTGTTCTCGTTCGCGGTGAAGTCGGAGGGGGCGCCGGTGCCTCCGGCGAAGTCGTCCGTTCGCTGATGCGTTCGTCACGAGGAACGGCGGTAAGGGCGGGGGCGATCGGGCAGTCGCGCGCTCTTTCGTACGGGGTCGATCCGCAAGCTTGCGAGCTTCATTGCATGGCGAACACCACTGCCAAGGTGCTTCCCACGAGCGCCAAGACGATGGTCATCGCGAGGATCACGCGATGGCGTCGCCTGCGTTGATAGTCTTGCCAACCGGTAGCGTCGAGGTAATGGCGGCTGTCCGCCGCGAGACGCACGGCTCCTCCTTCGACCAGGCCGCGCAGGCGCCTCTTGTCCATCGAGCGGTGAAGAGTGAGTTCGATCGCGGTCTCCGCATCCGTCGCCTGGGCGTCCGTGAGTTGTCGATGGATCCGCGCCTCGGCTCGTCGCATCGCGATCACCATGAACATCGGCAGCAGGGTCGGAATCAGGGCGGCGGCGGTCATGACCTGTCCTTGGACGAGTGGAAAAAGCCGCGATGAAGCGGGCTTGGGCATTGCAGCGCGGAATGGCGCCGCGAGCAATTGGCTTGCCGCATTGGCTCGTACCGGTGGTAGCGGAGGCAGTTCAGGTAGAGGTTGGTGAGGCAGACCAAGGCCCCCAAGCCGAACAGGACCCAGCCGATCATCGTCCGGCCACGGCGCTACCGTCGATGTGCACCTGGATCGCCGGCTCGACGGCGATCGTGACGACGCCATGGGTCGACGAGGTGACCGTCAGAATGGGGTGGCGTTGCGATCGATCGATGCGGATCGCGACGATTCCGGGAATGACGAGATCGAGTGCCGGAGCGCTGTCGTTCGCCTTCCGCAGGTCGAGCCACAGGAGGCGGAAGTAGCACGGGATGCGCACGCGCAGCTCGATGCCGTCGACACGCTTGATGAACAGTGGTGCGTCGAAGAACTCACGTTCCTCCGGGGGCTCCGGCTCTGGAGCGACGCCGAAGAACTCGATCAGGTCGGCTTCGTGGATTTCGATCATGCTGGGGTTCTCCTCTCGCCGGCTCCTCAGCCGTGTTGGACTGCGCGGATGATCGTGAAGCCATCCGACTCCGGCATGATCCGGACGTGACTGCATTCCAATGCAGCCCCGATGCGGTCCGCGTCGATCTGCTCGACGCCGACCCCGCGAACGTGGATGGAGCTCCAGTGTGGCGATGCTGAGTACTGGTTGTGATGCTCGTCGATCGTCACCAGGAACTGGTAGAAGTCGGCGAGGAGGTCCCCTGACGAGTCGAACGTGGTGACGCCAGAGAGCGGCGAGTGGCCGACAGGTTCCCGATCCCAGACGCGGCGCGCAGCCTCGTCATTGCTCGGAGAGTGGACGAGCCACACGTGCGCTCCGCGCGAGAGTGACCACAGGTCGCCATGGAAGTCGCAAAGGATGAAGAACACGTGATGGTCGAACATCGCCAACTTGACGAATGAGCCTCTGTGCGGCGCGCGGCCTGGAACGCACCCGATCCAGCCGCGGCCAGATCTCTTGCGCTGCGGCCAACGTCTTCGCCTTGGAGCCGGCGAGCGCCGCTGCCACGCTCGCCGGCTCCAAGGGCTTGGTGGGCAGTCTACCGGCCTCGGTACCTGAGAAAGAGCGAGACTCCGCAAGCCAACGAACCGACCAAGCCCATCGCCCAGATCCATGGCCATGCTCCAGACGACGGCGGACGAATCGGAGAGGACCAGCACCCGACCCAGAGGCTGATCGGCGCCACAACTACGACCGCAAACGTGAGCACGGCGAAGCAGACGGCCATCCCAGTCTCTCTTGGCGTCGGCTCTCTCATCAGGTCACGGAGCTGCCCAACGTCATTGACTCTCAGCCGCGCGCGCCGCTGCGGCGCTCGGTGGCTCCTGCGTCGAGTGGGGCCTGCCCGGAACCGCGAGAGGAAGCCACAGCAGACTGGTGGTTGAGGAAGAAGACTAGGTCGCGAACAGTCGTGATCTTGCCGAAAAGCGGGTTCGCCTCGGTGTGATCTAGGTTGCGCCCAGACCGCCTCGCGATGTCCATCGCCGCGAAGTCGAGGTCCTCGTCACCGATCCAGAGATCTTGCTCAAAGCGATCGCCGGGCCGGATTGGGAATCCGCATGTCGTGACCAAGTGCTCGTAGGTCGCTCTGATGACCCACGGGTCCACGGAACGCCGGTCGAATGATCTCGAGAACTCGCAAATCGACTCTCCAGTTCTCGCGGTGGCCATGTGCTGAGCTCGCCGATGTCCTGTGACCAATCTCACGGCAACGAGCCCGAGGAAGGCGAGGCTCAACGGCCACCACGTCAACGTGAGCAGCCACATCACTCCGCCAACCAGCACGGCGCAGAACACGAAGCCGAGCCCGCGCCAAACAGTCCCTTCCCGGCGTAGAGGAGGCATCCTTCTCGAGGGAGTGCGCATGGGTAGGTTCAACGTCTCTGCCGCTCAGGCGCGAGGCGCGCGCTTCGTCGCTTGCTGCGGCTTGTTAGCCTGGGATCATACATCTGGGTGCTTCCAGAACTGGTACTCGCGCAGCGTGACCACGTCCCAAAGGAAGCGGAAGATCCCAACGCGCGCCGTCCATCCCAGAAGGCCGCCAGCAACCGCGCCGAAGAGCACGGCGTCACGCCAGGACGCGCCTGCGGCGAGCCCCGCGATCAGCCAGAAGACGCCCCACTGACAAGCACAGGAAAACGCATGCTGCCTTCTCTTCCTTTCGCCCGCTTCGTCCATGGAAAGGCTCCTCCGTCCAACGTCTTTGACCGTGAGCCGCAAGCGCGGCTGCGGCGCTTGCCGGCTCCAAGGTCTTGTTGGGCGGCATCCTAACGCGCCTCTCGCGTCCAAGGATCGCGTCTTGTCTCGCGATGCGCGATCCACCCAAGAGGCAGGTCCGCAAGCTCCGCGATCGAGGCATCGAGTCGGACGACCGACGACAATCCAACCACCGAGGCTATGCCCTCCGTCAACTCGTCCGACCCAAGGAACTGCCAAGAACCATCGTCGGCGTCATGGCTCACGAACAGGATCGGGTCCTTGCCGGATGCCACGCTCTTGGTGGTGATTACCGCTACGTTGGGCTTGTCCGCGAACGGCCAAGGAGAAGGCTGCGACATTTGGGTATGTGAGCAGCCCAGAGTGACCGCAACAAGAACCACGAGAGTCGCACGCATCGGTCCGCCCAACGTCAAGGCCGCTGAGGCGCCGGCCGGCTTGGCGGCCGCTCGCCTCCTGCGGCTGGTTGGGCGGTCACGATACACCATTCGCTGCGAACCAGACGTGGAGAGACCGCATCGCATCGACCGCATGCTTTCCCCAGTGAGTCCGAAAGGAAAATGCCCACTCCCACTCCGCGCTCTCCAGGTGACCAAGGCGAAACAACGAGAGACCGTCGCTCAGATCCCTCCATATGTCGGCAAGGTCGTCCGCCAAGTCGCCGATGGTACAGTCCGGCGGCCCGCCTCCGATTTGGAGCGGGTCCGAGACCGTGTAGTAGTAGTTGACAGGGAGCGCTGCGAAGCGTTTGAACACGGAGCGCCACGCCGACTCCGTTGGGCGGTCGCCATCAACCTCGGGTGCGTCATGAAGTTCACGCAGGCCATGGGCAAGCAGATAGAGCCTCGGCAGGTGTTGCAACGCTGTACGCGCCTCGACCACCGCTGTCGCAGGTTCGCTCTCACACCAGCTGCAGAAGTCTGATGCAGCTGTTGCGAACTCCTTCAGAGGATCCTTCATGCGTCACTGAGCCGCCCAACGTCTTTGCCGCAGAGGCGCAGGCCGGCTTGGCGGCCGGTCGCCTCCTTTGGCTTGTCAGCCGGAATTGCCCCCGCCGAGAAGGCCCCGAATGAAGCTGCGACTGACATGCCTCGTGGGACCTCTGGTACCGCAGTGTCGAGCGAGTCGATAACCTGCTTGCCGTGGCGCACCTCAACAACGGATCCTGGCCACGCCCAGCATGTGACGCGCCCGAGGCCACGCTCGCTCTCAAGCTTGCCGGCAACGAATGCCTTAGCATGCACGAAGTAGGTGACGCCCGGTGGAACCTGGTACTCGCGTCCCCATGGCTCGACTACGAGCACGAGCGGCTCGGCGCCGGCGTTTGGCACAGTCGCAGTGTCTACAAAGTGATCCACGCGAATCCGTTCGACTTCAACTTGAGGAGTTGTGCAGAGCAGCACAACTTCCACGTTCCTCGCAGCCTAACTACGCTCCCTCCCCTGGTCCACGCGGGGTTGAACCGACCTGCCTGATTCCAGGCGTCCACACCCAGGATGTGGGCGACACGACCGCGGGCCCGTCGGCGCCTACACCTCGGCGAACGAAGGGCGAGGGCGGGCGGTGTGGGCAGAGCGACTGCCAGCGCACATGGAGGGCCGCAACGTGGCCCGCCTTTCGTTGCTCAAGGCCGCCCAGGGCCTCACGTGATCTCGTCGGGGCCGCGTTCGATCTGCAGCAACTGCACATCCGTGCCCGCGACGACGAAGTGCACTTGCAGATAGTACATGTGCATTCCCTCGGGCTGGTCGCCGGTCTCGGTCAGGAACGTCACGTGCCACATCCGCGAATGCGCCGGCCCCAGCCGCTGCA
>JAEUHV010000409.1 GCA_016794485.1 Planctomycetota bacterium | reverse complement strand
TCGCACATCTACGTCAGCATGATCCGCGCCGGCGAAGTCTCCGGCCAGATCGACATCATCCTGCAGCGCCTCGCCGAGTACCTCGAAGCGGCGGCGCACCTGCGCAGCGAGATCAAGTCGGCGATGACCTACCCGGTCATCTCGCTGGTGCTCGTCATCGGCATCGCGTCGTTCCTGATGATCGGCATCGTGCCGTCGTTCAAGCCGGTGTTCGACTCGCTCGAAGTCAAGCTGCCCGGACTCACCGTGTTCATCATGGAGATCGCGTTCTTCATGCGGGACTACTGGTACCTGATCTTCGGCGGCATCGGCGCGCTGATCTTCGGCATCGGTGCCGTGTGCAAGACGCCGCGTGGTGCCCTGGTGAAGGACCACGTGATGCTGCGCCTGCCCGTGTTCGGCATCCTGTTCAAGAAGGTCGCGTTGTCGCGGTTCGCGCGCACGTTCTCGACCCTGGTCAAGAGCGGCGTGCCGATCCTCGGCGCCATGGAGATCGTGTCCGACACGTCGGGCAATCTGGTGATCTCCAACATCGTCAACGGCGCGCGCGACAGCGTGAAGAACGGCGAGAGCCTGTCCGAGCCGTTCACCAAGTCGACGGTGTTTCCGCCGATGGTCGTCAAGATGATGGCGATCGGCGAGCGTTCGGGCGCGCTCGACGCGCTGCTCGAGAAGATCGCCGAGTTCTACGACCAGCAGGTCGAGGCCGAGGTGAAGGGACTCACGTCGATGATCGAGCCGATCATGATCGCGGTCATGGGCGTGATCGTCGGCGGCATCGTGCTCGCGGTGTTCCTGCCGATCTTCAAGCTGCAGGAGAAGCTGTCGGGCGGTTGATCGGGATGGACACGCGGTCGTTCGGCGAAGCAGGCAAGGGGAACATGCACTCACACACCAAGCGGGCGCTGCTCTACGGCAGCGCGGTCGTCACCCTCGGCGCGATCGGCTACCTGTGGCAGCACCGCGTCCAGGACGCCGACGTGATGACGATGCTCAGCAGCGTCAACGTGCAGTTGCGGCTCGCCTACGGCATGCCGGCCGCCGACAAGCAGGGCAAGCCGTTGTCCGCGCGGGTCGACATGATCGCTCAGGCCGATCGTTCCCTGGCCGACGTCGAACGCATCGAGCCCGGCCTCGTCGACACCGCCGAGTTCACCGGCTTCTCCCACATGCTGCAGGGCCGCTACGCCGACGCTGCCGCGCACTACGCGCGTGCCCAGCTGTGCAAGGACTGCGGTGACGAGCAACGCGACGTACTGGCGTTCAACCAGGCCCGCATGCTGGCCGCCGCTGGCCAGAAGGAGGCGGCGCTCGCGGTGTTCGCGCGCCACGCCGATCGCCTGGACCGACGTTTCGGCCACCAGCGCCGGCTCGAGGAGGCCACGATCCTGCGGCAACTCGGTCGTCGTCCCGAAGCGATACAGCGTGCGACCGTCGTGCTCGAGGACGCCGCCGCGCCGTCGATGGCAGCGCTGCAAGCGGGCCAGGAACTGTTCGAGTTGGGCGAATCTGGCGCCGCCGAAAGCGCCTTGGCAAGGGCTGCAACCGAACTTCCGATCGCCAATTACTGGTTGGCCCGCCTCAAGTTGCAGCAGAACGACGTCGATACTTGCCTCGGTCTTTTGGAGCGTGCTGCCAAGGCACAGCCGACCGAGGTGAGGCGCCTGCTCGGCAACGAGCCAGACGCCTGGTCGACGGTCGCCGCGGACGCACGATTCCAAGAACTGCAGCGCCCTCCGGCAGCCGCTCCTACGCGCTGACCGGAACGCTGGGGAAGAGAACGGGGAACGACGACCGCGTCGGTCGTCATCAACAGAGAGTTGTCACGGAGAACATCATGTCCAATCGGGAAAAGGGCTTCACCCTCATCGAGCTGATGATCGTCGTCGCGATCATCGCCATCATCGCTTCGATCGCCATTCCGAACCTGCTGAGCGCTCGCTTGAACGCGAACGAGTCGGCGGCGATCGCCACGCTCAAGAACATCTCGTCGGGCCAGTCGCAGTGCCAGGCGTCGGGTGTCATCGACACCAACAACAACGGCTCGGGCGAGTACGGCTACTTCGGCGAGCTGTCGGGCAAGGTCGCCGTCCGCGGCGGCACCAACACGATCAGCCCGCCGGTTCTGTCGGCGGCGTTCGGCAACGTCGCGGCCGCGCGCGTCACGCGCTCGGGCTACCTGTTCCAGATGTACCTGCCGTCCACGACGGGCGCGGGCATCGCGGAAGACGCCACCGGTGGCTACACCGGCAGCTCGGTCGACGCCGGCAAGGCGGAGACGCTGTGGGCCTGCTACGCGTGGCCGGTCGCCCAGGGCAACAGCGGCAAGCGCACGTTCTTCATCAACCAGTCGGGTGACGTGCTGTCGACGAACCACAACGGCGGCACGGCCTACAACGGCACGACCACGACCCCGTCGTACGACGACGCGTTCCGCGCCGGCACGTCGGGCACGCTCGACTGCGCGGTCGCGGCCAACACGGTCGCCCGCGACGGCCTGACCTGGGTCGTCGTGCAGTGACGCCCCTCGGCTGATCGGTGCGGCTCCGCCGCCCCTGTCGGTCCCCGACGCCCGCGCCCGGCTTCGCCGCGCGCGGGCGTCGCCGGTTTTGCAGAGGAGCTCAACGGAGAGTCTCATGGCCGAGCGGCAAGAAGGCTTCACCCTCATCGAGCTGATGATCGTCGTCGCGATCATCGCCATCATCGCGTCGATCGCGATCCCGAACCTCGTCAGTGCGCGTCTCAACGCGAACGAGTCGGCGGCGATCGCCACCCTCAAGAACGTCTCGTCGGGCCAGGCGCAGTGCCGGGCGTCTGGGGTCATCGACACCAACACCAACGGCTGGGGCGAGTACGGCTTCTTCGGCGAGCTGTCGGGCAAGGTCGCGATCCGCGGCAGTACGCGGTCGCTGCGTCCGGCGGTGCTGTCGGCGGCGTTCGGCAACGTCGCGGCCGCCCGTGTCATGCGTTCGGGGTACCTGTTCCAGATCTACTTGCCGTCGGCGACGGGGGTGGGTGTCGCCGAAGACGCTGCAGGTGGCTACTCGGGCAGCGCCGTCGACGCCGGCAAGGCGGAGATCCTGTGGTGCTGCTACGCGTGGCCGGCCGTCCACGGCAACAGTGGCAAGCGCACCTTCTTCATCAACCAGTCCGGCGACATCCTGGCGGCGAACCACAACGCGACCATCGCCTACAGCGGCACCACCACGGTGCCGACCTTCGACGACGCATTCCGCTCGGGTACTTCGGGCACGATGGACTGCGCCATCGCCGCCAACACGGTCGGACGCGACGGCCTGGTCTGGGTCGTCGTGCAGTGACGCGTCCGTTTCCGGCGGGCCACCCGAACGTCTGGCCCCGCCAGGGCTCGTCCGGCGCGCAGGCCGCCAGTCGGGCTTCGGTCCGGAGCCGGACCTGCCGATACCAAGGGCGATGTCGGCAGCACTGCAGCAGAAGGATCCGGCCACCCGCACGGACACTCTCGGCGCCTTGATGGCGGTCGGCGACGTTCCTGAACGTCGCCCCGAAGACGGCCCGGTGCGTGCACCCGCGTCCGGCAGCGCCCGCCGCGTGCAGAGCCTCACCGTGGTGATCCCGGCGCGCAACGAGTCGCTCAACCTGCCGGCCCTGCTCGACGAACTGCGTCCGGTGCTCGCGGCGGCGAAGCTGCCGTTCCACGAGATCGTCGTCGTCGACGACGGCTCCACCGACGACACCCCACAGCTCGCCCAGAGGGGCGGTGCCCGCGTCGTGCAGCACGCCGAGAGCCTCGGCAACGGTGCGGCGGTGAAGCGCGGCATCCGCGAAGCGAAGGGCGATTGGATCCTGCTGCTCGACGGCGACGGCCAGCACCCGCCGCACGAACTCGCTGCGATGCTGGCGTTGGCCGAACGCTACGACATGGTGGTCGGCTCGCGCGGCGGCCGCGGCGGCAGCGCCCATCGCAACTTCGCCAACCAGGTCTACAACCGCCTCGCCAGCTACGTGTCGGGTCGCGAGATCCCCGACCTCACCAGCGGCTTCCGCCTCGTGCGCGCCGACGTCGTCAAGGACCTCGTCTGGCTGTTGCCGAACACGTTCAGCTACCCGACCACGATCACCATGTCGATGCTGCGCGGCGGCTGGTCGGTCGGCTTCCATCCGTTCCAGGTGCGGCAGAGGAAGGGCAAGAGCCACGTGCGCCTGCTCAAGGACGGCTCGCGCTTCTTCCTGATCATCCTGCGCATCGCGACCATGTTCGCGCCGTTGCGCGTCTTCCTGCCGGTGTCGCTCGCGACGGGTGCCCTCGGCCTCGCGTGGTACGTGCACACCTGGCTCAGCGACGGCCGCCTGACCAACATGGCCGTGCTGCTGCTGACGCAGGCGGGACTCTTGTTCGCGCTCGGCCTGATCGCCGAACAGATCGCCGCGCTGCGCTTCCAGAACCTGTCGCGCGACCACGGGAAGAACGGATGAACGGCGACGTGCTGTTCTGCGGCGCCTGGGACGAAGGTCCTGGCTACCCGCGCACGGTGTCGCTGCGCCAGGGGCTCGTCGCGAACGGGGTGGCGGTGCGCGAATGCCGCGTGCCCGGGCTCGGCCGCGACAAGCATCGGCTGTTGCGTTCGCCGTGGCGTTGGCCCGGCCTGTGGCTGCGCTCCCGCTCCGATTGCGCGCGGCTGCGCCGCGGCCTCGAAGCGGCGCTGCGCGAGCGCCGACCGCGCTGCGTCGTCGTGCCGTACCCAGGCCACGGCGTCGTGCGACACGTCAAGCGAACCGCCGGCGTGCCGGTCGTGCTCGACCTGTTCCTGTCGGCCTACGACACCGTCGTCGAGGACCGCGCGATGGTGCGCCCGGGCTCGCTCGGGGCGTGGTGGTTGCAGCATCTCGACACCGAGGCCTGCGCTGCCGCCGACCTCGTGCTGGTCGACACGCCGGCGAACGCCGCGTACGTCGCGGCGCTCACCGGACAACCGGCCGAGAAGTTCGTGTGGTTGCCGGTGCACGATCCCGACGCGGGGGCCGCAGCACCGTGGCGACCGCCGACGGGGCCGCTGCAGCTGTTGTTCTTCGGCACGGGCGTGCCGCTGCACGGTCTCGACGTGCTGGTCGCCGCCGTCGCCGCCGTTCCCGGCGTGCAGCTGACCCTGGTCGGCGGCACCGAGTTCGATCGCGCCGAGGCGATGGCTCGGCTCGGCAACCGGTTGTCGCTGCAACCGGAGTTCGTTGCGACGAAGCAACTGCAGCGGCTGCTGGCCCAGAGCCATCTCGTCGCCGGTGTGTTCGGCACGAGTGGCAAGGCCCAACGCGTGGTGCCGTTCAAGCTCGTGCACGCGCTCGCGGCGGGGCGACCAGTCGTCACCGCCGACACGCCCGCGGTGTGCAACTGGCTCGACGGCAGTGGGGCGGTGTTCCTGTCGCCGGCCGGCGACGCCATGGCCCTGGCCGCGACCCTGCGCGAACTGGTCGCGGTCCCGGATCGCGTCGCCGCCGCGGCAGCGGCCGCTCGGCCCGCGTACGAGCAGCACTTCGGCACTTCGGCGTTGGCGCGCCGATGGGCTGCCGTGCTCGATCGGTTGCGGTCGGTGGGGGCGGCGTGAACGGCGCGCGCAGCCACGTCGAACGCCTGGTGCGGCGGGTCGCCGGCGTCGTCCTGCTGCTGGCGATCCTCGCCTACGGCACGGCCCTGGCCGGCGAGTTCGTGTTCGACGACGTGCACAGTGTCGCGGCGAACACCGCGGTGCAGGCGATCGCCAACGTGCCGACGTTCTGGGTCGATCCGGACGCCTTCAGCATCGGCTCGGGCAAGATGTACCGGCCGGCACTGCTGACGTCGTTCGCGGTCAACTGGTGGCTGTGTGCCGGGCCGATGTCGCTGAAGGCGGGCAACGTGCTGCTGCATGCCGCCACCGCGGGGCTCGCGTTCCTGTGGTTGTGGCGGTTGTCGCGGCGCGTGCTGGTGGCCGGACTGGCCGCGGCGTGGTTCGCCGTGCACCCGCTGGCCAGCGAAGCGGTCAACCTGGTGTCGGCGCGCAGCGAACTGCTCGCCGCGTTCGGCATCCTGGTGACGCTGCACGCGCATGTTGGCTGGCAACGCGGCACCGGCGGGTTCGCGGCGCTGGCCGGCATGGTGCTCGGCACCGTGCTGGCGTGCGGCAGCAAGGAGACCGGCGTGGTGTTGCCGGTGCTGGTCGTCGCGCAAACGTGGTGCATGCGGCACGGGGCGTGGGACCGGACGCAGGGTCGGCGGCTCGCGCAAGGACTCGCACCGGTCGTCGCGGTGGTGCTCGGCTACCTGGTCGCGCGCAAGCTGCTGCTCGGCCAGGCGACGGTGCAGTTGCTCGGCCGCGCGGGGGACGATCCGGCATCGGGGCACGGCCGTTCGCTGGCGATGCAGCTGGCGACCATGGGCACGGAACTGCCGCACGTGCTCGGCCAGATCCTGCTGCCGGCGCGGTTGTCGTTCGATCCGGCGGTGACGTTCCGCACGTCGTTCGGCGATCCGCTGGTGTGGCTCGGCTGGGGCTCGATGCTCGGCGTGACGCTGTGGGCGACGTGGCCACGGCCCGGCGCTCGCCTGCGTCGGCTCGGGGTCGCGTTCGCGTGGCTGGTGGCCGCGCCGTGGATCGTGGTGCCGCTCAACATGCCGCTCGCCGAGCACCGCTACTACGGGCCGATGCTCGGCTGCAGCGCGGTGCTGGTCGGGGTGCTGCCACGCGTCGCGCCGTTCGCCAGGCGCCTCTTGCCGCGCCGTGCGTGGCTCGCGGTGGCGGCGGTGGTCGCCGTACTTGCGGCCGTGCACTCCGGCACCCGTTCATGGCTCTACCGCGACGAACGCGCGTTGTGGGCGGCCGAACTCGAGCAGCATCCCGACTCGTTCCGGGCGTGGTGGGGGCTCGGCGCCGCGCGCCTGCGCAACCACGACTACACCGGTGCGGTGGCGCCGCTGGCGAAGGGGCATGCGCTCTACCCGCTGCACTACGACGCGCACCGCAACTTCGCCGAGGCGCTGGTATCGGTGCCGGACGACGATGCGACGGCCGATCCGGAACGCGCGGTTGCGGTCTGCCACGACCTCCTGGCCAAGGGGACGGACAAGCCGTGGGCCCGCACGCTGCTGGCGCAGGCCGAACTCCAGCTCGGGCGCATGCGACGGGATCCGGCGGCGTTCGAACGGGCCGAACGCGTGGCGCTGTCGTGCCTCGACGTGGCGGCACCGAAGGGCTACGTCTATTGGCTCGCCGCCAAGGCGCGCCGTGGGCTCGACGACCTGCCAGGTGCCTTGCAGCATCTCGATGCCGGCATCGCCCGCGGGCTCGGCACGACCAGTGTCCGGCTCGAACGGGCGGCGGTGTTGCGCGACCTCGGCCGGCTCGACGAAGCCCGGGCCGAGCTGGCCCGGGTGCAGCGGGAAGCGCCGCTCGATCCGGCGGTCATGCAGGCCGTGCAGCAGTTCGCGGCCCCAGGTCGCTGAACGCCGTCAACCGAACAGGGCCACCGCGTTGGCGAACGTCTGCGCCGCCGCCTGTTCGAGCGTGACGCCGCGCACCTGCGCCAGCGTCGCCAGCGTCTCCACCACGTAGGCCGGTTCGTTGCGCTGCCCGCGCCGACGCTGCGGCGGCAGGAACGGCGCGTCGGTCTCCACCAGGATGCGATCGGCCGGGGCCCACCCGGCGACGGCGCGCAGCGCGTCGTTCTTCGGGTAGGTGAGCGGGCCGGCGAACGACAGGTGCAGGCCGAGGTCGAGGGCCTGCTGGGCCTCGTCCCGGCCGCCGGAGAAGCAGTGCATGACGCCGCGTTCGGGCCGCACTTCGCGCAGCACCGCGAACATCGGTGCGGCCGCGTCGCGGCAGTGGAAGACCACCGGCAGGCCGAGCTCGCTCGCCAGCTCCAGGTGGGCCCGCAGCGAGCGTTCCTGCTGGTCGAGCGGCGTGCGGTCGCGAAAGCAGTCCATTCCGGTCTCGCCGATCGCGGCGCATCCGGGCGTGCGCGCCAACGCCGCGATGGCCGGCCATTGCTCGGCGAAGTGCACGCTGTCGTTCGGGTGCAGGCCGGCACTCCAGCGCACGCCCGGCAGTCGCGCCAGTTCGCGGGCCTGCTGCGTCGTGGCTGCGTCGATGCCGACCACCAGCATCGCGGTGACGGAGCTGGCGACGGCGCGCGCGTGTTCGTCGTCGGGCGTGGCCTTGCCGTCGAGGCCGAGGTGGCAATGGGTGTCGTAGACCTGCACGACGGGAAATCTTGGCGGGCGGCCACTGTATGCGCCACGCTGCACCGGCCACCCTTGCCCGGCTGCGGCCATCCCCTGATGAACCCATCCGCTGTCCTCGTTCTCTCGACCCTCCTCGCCACTGCTGCCGCCACCGGCATTGCCTTCGCGCTGCGCCCCGCCGCCGCCGAGCCGACGCCTGGTCCCAGCCTCGCGCAGGAACTCGCCGACCTGAAGGCCGACCAGCAGAAGCTGCTCGCACGGCTCGATGCGATGGCGAAGGCGCCCGCTCCCGCGAACCAGGCTGCGGCCATCGACCGCACCGCCGTGCCGACCGTTTCGGCCGACCAGGTCGCCGCAGCCGTCGAAGCCTACTTGCAGAAAAGGCCGGCCGGCGCCGCAGCGCTGCTGGCCGACGCCGCGGGCAAGGTCGCGGGAGGTGGCGCGTTCGACCTCGATGCCGAGTTCGCGAACCTCCAGTCGAAGAGCTTCTGGGAGGACGGCGACCTTTGGCGGCGTTTGCATGCCGCCGGCAAGATGGAGGAGGCGATCGCGCGGTTCGAGCAACTGGCCAAGGCGTCACCCAACGACCCTCAGGTCCAGATGCAGTTGGCGAGTGCCTACTTGTCGTACGTCAATCTCGACCAGACCAAGTGGCAGTACTCGATGAAGGCCGACGGCGTCTTCGACAAGGTGCTCGAGCTCGACGGCAAGCACTGGGAGGCGCGCTTCACGAAGGCGATGAGCTACACGTTCTGGCCGGACTTCCTCGGCAAGAAGAAGGAGGCCATCTCGCACTTCGAGACGCTGGTCGCGCAGCAGGAGTCGATGCCGCCGCAGGCGAACGAGGCGCAGACCTACCTCTACCTCGGCAATCTGCTCGAGGCCCGGGATCCGGCCAAGGCGAAGGAGATCTGGCAGAAGGGCGCACGGCGCCACCCGGACAACCAGGAACTCGCCAACAAGGCGAAGTGACCCGCGCCCCGCGCGCCGTCAGCGCGCGCGGCCTTTCGCGCCCGGCTTCTTGGCGGTCCTGGCCGCGGCCTTCTTTGGTGCGGGCGGTTTGGCGGCGGGTTTGTCCGCCTTCGGCTTGGCGACGGGCTTCTTCTTCGCCACGGCCTTCGTCGCCGCCGGCACGACCGCCGTCGGCTCGGCCGCCTTGGCTGGTGCGGACGACTTCGGCGCCGGAGCCGCTGCGGCCGCGGGTGTCGGGGTGCTGGCCACCGGGGCCGGGGCGGGCTTCTGGACCACGATCGAGCGGCCGTGTTGTTGGGCGAACGCCCGCACGGACTCGCCGTGCGTTGCCGCGGCGGCACCGAGCGTCGCGTCGATCGCCGCTTGCAGCACCGGATCGGCCTCGGCGAGCAGCGGAGCCAACACGTCGACGAGCCGCGGGAACCCGTCGGGGTCGTCCGCCAACGGGGCCGCGCTGGCGCGCACCGCGGCGCGGCGCAGCGCGACGGTGGTGCTGGCGGCGAAGCGCTTCAGGTCCTTCCACAGCTTCCGGTTGCGGGCCACCACGGCACCGACCACGTCGCGCGCCAGGGTCGCGTGCACCGCATCGAGTGCCTGGTCCTGCAGGAACCCTTCGAGCAGCGGCAGGTCGGCCGGTTCGAGCAGTGCTGCCCGCATCGCCAGCAGGCGCACGCCGACGTCGCGCAGTTCGTGGATCTTGCTGTTCCACAGCGTGCGCACGAACGCGGTCATCTGCGCGCGTCCCATCGCCGGCCATGCGGCGGCGACGTCGCTGGCGGCCTGGGCGACGGCGGTGTCGTCGGCGCCGAGGAACGTCACCGGTCCGCTGCCGAGGGTGGCGAGGCGTGCAGCGGCGAGGTCCGGAGAGGCCTTCGCTTGCAGCTTCTGCCGCAGCAGCGACTGCTCGCGGGCGAAGTTCATGCTCATACGGCGGGCTTCCTGGTCAGGTGTTCGATCATGTCGAGCTTGGTGACGATGCCGACGACCTGGCGGTTGTCGTCGACCACCAGCGCCACCTCGCCGCGTTCGAAGATGCGCGGCAGCTCGTTGGCCGGTGCGTGCGGCGCCACGGTCGAGACCTTGCGCACCATGACTTCGGCGATCGACGTCTTCGGGGTCGCGTCGCCGTCGACGAGCACGCGCAGCGCATCGCTCTCGGTCAGGATGCCCGCGAGCTTGCCGCGGTCGGTGACCGGAACCTGCGAGAAGCCGCGCTCCTTGAACAGCGTGACCGCCTTGCTCAGTGGATCGGCGACGTCGACGGTCGTGACTTCGCGGCGCGGCATCGCGCGCAGCAGTTCGGCAATCGTGCCGACCGCCCAGTCCTCCTCGAGGAAGCCGTTCTCGCGCATCCAGCGGTCCTCGACGAACTTGGTCATGTAGTTGCGCACCCCGTCGGTCAGGATCGTGACGATGCGCGCGCCCTTCTTGAAGTCCTTGGCGATCTGCAGCGCCGCCCACACGCACGAACCGGACGAACCGCCGCACAACAGGCCTTCCTGGCGGATCAGCTGGCGCGCGACCCGGAAGCTGTCCTTGTCGTTCGACTTGACCCAGCGGTCGACGAGCTTCACGTCGAGCACGTCGGGGATGAAGTCGTAGCCGATGCCTTCGACCTTGTAGCTCTTGATCGGGCCGGGGCCGGCCAGGATCGATCCCTCGGGGTCGACGCCGATGATCTGGCAGTTCGGCATGCGCTTCTTCACCGCGCGCGCGACGCCGGTGATCGTGCCGCCGGTGCCGGCGGTCATGACGATCGCGTCGCACTGGTTGTCGAGCGCATCGCAGATCTCGGTGCCGGTGCCCTCTTCATGGGCGATCGGGTTCGACGGATTGCCGTACTGGTCGAGGATGTGCGCGTTCGGGATGACCTCGCGCAGGCGCCTGGCGACGCCGATGTGGCTCTCCGGCGCGTCCCACGCGGCTTCGGTGGGGGTGCGGATGATCTCGGCGCCCAGCGCCTCGAGCACCACCTGCTTTTCGCGCGACATCTTCTCCGGCAGCGTGATGATGACCCGGTAGCCGCGCACCGCGGCGGCCAGGGCGATGCCGATGCCGGTGTTGCCCGAGGTCGGTTCGATCAGCGTGTCACCGGGCTTGATCCGGCCCGCTTTCTCGGCGTCGAGCAGCATGCGCACGCCGATGCGGTCCTTCACCGAACCACCCGGGTTCAGGAACTCGCACTTGGCCAGCAGTTCCTGGTCGAGCTTCCGGCCGAGCCGGGCCAGGCGGACGATCGGGGTGTTGCCGACGGTGGAGAGGATCGAATCGTGGATGCGCGCCATGCGGGAGACGGCATCAAAGCAGACCGGCAGACCGAAGGGAAATGCAGCCTGCGGCCTTGTCCGCACCTGCCGTTGTGCGCATCGTTCTCCGCCCCGTGAACGAGTCCGAACCGCCTGCCATCCCGCCGACCGAACCCGTGCCGACCAATGCCGGTGCCGATCCCGTGCCGTCGTCGCCGTCACCGGATGCGGCGGGCGCCGATGCCGGTGCTGCTGCACCTGCAGACGGAGCGCCGGGAGCCGATGGCGAAGGTGGAGGTGAGCGGCGGCGTCGCCGCCGTCGTCGGCGCGGACGTGGCCGCGGGCTCGGGGCGCCGGGTTCGCCCGAGGGGGCAGTTCCTGGCCAGGAAGGCGATGCGGGCCCGGCCCCCGAAGGGGATGCCGCTGCGGCCGCAGCGACAGGCGGCGAGTCCGGCAGCCAGCCGGCGCAACCGCACCGCGAACCGCGTGGTCCGCGCCACGAGCACAAGCCGCGCCAACAGGGCCGCCACCCGAACGACCGCCCGCGCCACGATCGCGACCGCGACCGCCGCGGCCGCGCCGATTCGCAGCACGCGGCGATGCAGGCGGTGCAGTCCCTCGCCGAGATGGCGCACGCGCTGCTGCGGGTCGAAGGCGTCGAGCCGCTGGCGATGCCGCGCTACCTGGAACTCAACCTGCGCATCCCGCTCGACGGTGGCAACGACATCCGCCACGCCGCCGGCACCGCGGTCGAGCAGATCGCCAAGCGTGTGCGCGAAGTTCGCGAGCACGAACAGGCCCTGCGTCCCGGGGCGGTCTACAGCTACTTCGCCGGCACGTCGCACGCGGAGGGCTGCCGCCCGACCGAGCCGCGGCACGTGTTCGACGGCTACGGCTCGACCGGCAAGCCGAACTTCGCCGACTTCGTGACGATGGCGATCGAACGCAAGGATCCGAACATCGAGCACCTGCTCGCCGGTGAGGAGATCGTGCTGACGCGCGTCACGATGGGCCGCGTGCTGCGCACGCAGCAGCTCGCCGAGTTCGGCAACAACTCGCCGGTGTTCAAGATCCTCGGCCAGGTCGACGCCGGCCTGTTCCGCGTGCTCAGCAGCGCCGGTCGCTGCGCGTTCAGCTTCCAGCTGCTGCGCGGCACCACGCTCGAAGGGCGCGTGCGGCTGCGGCTGCACGCGGTCGGCGCGGTCGATCCGATGGAGCTCGCCGATCCGGCGATCGTGCAGATCATGAGCCGGTTCCAGCGCCACCTCGACCTCGAGGCGATGCGGCTGCAGGGCATGCTGCAGAACGGCGAAGTCGACGAGGAGGCGTTCGTGCTGCCGATGCTGCAGGAGTTCGCGCAGCGCCTGCAGAGCCGCACGCGCAACACCGGCCGTCGCACGCAGCACGGCCTCGAACGCAGCGAAGAAGGCCAGCGTCCGACGTCGCGCGCCTACCCGGACGCCGGCGAGGCCAACGACGCCTCGATCCTGTGGGACCTCGACCAGGGCACGGTCGTGGTGCTCGGCGGCAAGGGCCGGGTGCACGTGTTCACGCCGCAGGGCAAGCACATCACCAGCGTGACGATGCAGGGCCACGCGATCGAGCGGCGCCGGCACATGGGGCGGTGGCGCCTCGCCGAGCCGGAGGAACGTGGCGAGTTCCGCATCCACATCAAGCGGCTGGTGGCGCAAGGCCAGGACCAACCGACCGAAGAGCCGGTGTCGCCCGGAGGCACGATGCCGCCGGCCGGGCCGGAGCAGGGCTGAGCCAGGCGAATGGGCGAGCCTCGCATCGGCATCGTGACGATCAGCGACCGCGCCAGCGCCGGCGTCTATGCCGACGAATCGGGCCCGGCGATCGAAGCGGCGTTGCGCGACTACCTGGCGACTCCGTGTGCGTTCGAGACACGGGTGGTGCCGGACGAACCGCAGCACATCGAACGCGCCCTGCGCGAACTCGCCGCGAGCGGCTGCTGCCTCGTGTGCACCACCGGCGGCACCGGCCCTGCCCCGCGCGACGTGACGCCCGAGGTCATCCGTTCGGTCTGTTCGAAGGAACTGCCCGGCTTCGGCGAGCAGATGCGCGCGGCGTCGCTGCGCGCCGGCGTGCCGACCGCGATCCTGTCGCGGCAGACCGCGGCGATCCTCGACCGCACGCTGGTGGTGACGTTGCCCGGCAAGCCGGCGTCGATCCGCGTCTGCCTCGATGCGGTGTTTCCCGCGATCCCGTACTGCATCGACCTGATCGGCGGCCCGCGCCTCGAGGGCAATCCGGCGGTGGTGGCGGTGTTCCGACCGAAGGCGAAGTAGCGAACCCAACGACCATGACGACCCAGACGATGACCAAGGAGCAGTTCGTCGAACTGCTGCGCCCGCTGGCCCAGGCCCTGCAGGGCTTCGACGTCGACGCCAAGGACGCGGCGGTGCTTTGTGCGGCGAAACTGCCGTTCGCCAGTCCCGCAGTCGCCGCCGTGCAGCGGGCGGCGATCGCCAACATCGCTTCGGACTGGATGCTGCCGAAGAGCAACGCCGGCATCCGCTTCGGCCGCGTCGTGAAGGACCTGCTCGGGTTCTCGGTCGACGCGGTGCTGATGGACGTGCCAGGCCCCAAGCACCGCCATCCGAACGGCGAGATCGACCTGTGCATGGCGACCAAGGGCGCGCCGAAGTTCGACGGCCACGATGCCGGCTGGGTCGTCTACGGCAAGGGCTCGGTGCACGTGCCGACCGTGCGGGGCGGGGAGATGCTGATCCTCTACTTCCTGCCGGCCGGCGCGATCGAGTTCCTGACGGCCTGAGGGGCCGCTGCGCCGGTCACTTCTGCTCGACCTTCTTCGCGTCGAGCTGGCCGGTGTCGATGCGGTGCAGCAGGTCCTGGATCCGGCGCGTGATCGCCTCGTGCGGCGATTTCGCCAGGGCGGCCTCGAGGAACGGCTTGCACTCCTTGCCCTGGATCTCCGCCAGCGCTTCGAGGCAGTAGTTCAGGAAGATCGGGTTCTCCTGTTGGTTCGGCGGGTTCAGGTAGAGCTTCTCGATCTGCGGTACCGCCGCTGCGACCTTGCGCGCGCCGAGCGCCTTCACGCAGTCCTGCACCGTGATCGCGTCGTGTTCGGTGCGCGCGATCACCTGCTGCAGCACTTCGTCCATGCGCGGGTCGCCGGTGCGCAGGTACCACTGCACGAAGTTGTTGAAACCGGTCGCCGACAGCGCCGCCTTGTCCGGGATGCCGCCGCCGTACTGCGCGATCCGGGCCGGGTCGACGCCGCGGCTCGACTCGGTCAGCAGGATCTGGCGAAGCAGGTTCTGGGCCAGGGTCTGGTCGATCCGGGTGAGCAGTTCGGCCGCGAACCAGCGCAGCCGCGGCGACGGGAACTTGCGGCCGAGCAGCACTTCCTGCACGAGCTTCTTGGCGGCGTCGCGGTCGATGCGCGCCGTGGCCTCGAGCAGCCACTTGATCTCGTCGTACTCGACCTCGGGGGTGCACTTGTCGAGCCGGTCGCTCACCGGCTTCCACGCGTCGGTGCCGAGCGTCGCGAACGCGCGCAGGATCGCTTCCATCTCCTTGCGGGCCGACTGGTAGTCGGGCTCGGTGATGCGCGAGTTGTTCAGCAGCGGCGCGTAGACCTTCAGCTTGTCCAGCAGCGCCTGGGGGCCTTTGGTGCCCGCACTCTGTTCGATGCGCAGGCGGGTGACTTCCGCATACATCTCGTCGAGCACCTTCTGGTTCGCGGCGGCGGCGGTGCCCAGGGCGTCGAGGGCCACTCGGGCCTGCCACTGCTGCCAGGCGAGACCGCCGAGGGCGAGGGCGACCACGGCAGGGGCGATCCAACCCGGTGCGGGGCGGGGTGCGGATGGGGTTCCGGTCATGCCGCGAAGCTATTGGTCGGCCGGGGCGGCGTCACGGCATGTTCGGACGCGAACGTCGCCGTGCCCGGCCGCACAGGGCGGTCGGCGGACCGTCGGACGGCGAAACCGCGACCCGGCTCCGCCCGGGCAGATGTTCGATACCGCGCAATCGAGGTGCCGAAGTGCTCCTCGCTGGCATCGGCCGATCCCAGTTCTGCTGTCGATTCTTGCGGCGCCGTCGGGAGTTGCGCGGCGCGGTCGCGACCATGGACAGCGGCATGGAAGTTGTCGGCCGGGCCGCACCCGCGCAGGTTCGATCGCCAGTTCCTTCGGCGCCCGACCTTGCAGCTTCCCCTGCGGTATGGTTTCCTTGCCCATCCTCGCATCCCGGTCTGCCGCCTCACGATCCCCTCTCGTCGGCGTCGATCAGGTTCCGTCCCCCCTTTCTCGATACGAGGCCGTAATGTCCGTCCGTAGTTCGCACGCAGTAGCACTACTCCTTGCCCTCGGCGCCCTTGCGGGTTGCTCGGGAGGCAGCTCTGGCACCGCACAGCTGTCGTTCGACTGCGGCACCGCGGGGGCGAAGACCATCTGCATCCAGAACTGCAATCTGGGTTGCAGCGAGACCGGCTGCTCGCGCACCGACATCGCGCAGAACCAGATCGTCATCCTGCAGTTCAGCGAGGCGATCGATCCGAACTCGGTGAACAGCTCGTCGATCCGGTTCCGCACCGCCAGCGGTGACCAGCCCATCGGCGAACTGCTGGTGAACGGCAACCAGGTCGAGTTCGTGCCGACGTTGTCGATCTCGGGGGGGCAGACGTTCTTCGGGTTCTCCGCCGGCGAGACCTACACGATGACGATCCCCGGCGGCGCCGACCAGCCGAACGTCGTGCGCAGCCTGTCGGGCAAGCCGTTCGACAAGACGTTGACCTGCACGCTGCAGTCGACCTTGGGCATCGTCGACCTCAACGGTGTGGCGCCGCGCGCGACGATGGTGTCGCCGTCCTCGGTCCAGGTCGGGAGTGCGCCACGCAACACGGAGATCGTGCTCGAGTTCAACGAGATGATCGACGCGACGCCGTTCCTGTCGGGGACGCAGAGCCCGGTCACGTTCTCCGTGCGGCGCAACCGCATCGCCACGGGCGGCGGTTACGAGTGTGATCCGAACTCTGCGCCGCAGACGCTGGGGGGCACGCAGGCGCTCGACTTCGACGTCAGCCGCGGCATCTCGATCCTGACCTTCCGTCCGGTGCAGGAGCTGCCCGGCAACATCTGTGTCGAGATCAACGTCACCGACGGCGTCGCCGACCTGTCGGGGCGCCCGGCGCAGCCGCAGACGTTCACGTTCCGCACCGTCGTGGTGCCGCTCGTCGAAGAGAGCAAGGTCGAGGAGTTCGACAGCAACACGCAGCTGGAGACGGAGTTCTCGGCAGCGACCTGGGCCAACGGCCAGTGTTCGTTCGCGCGGATCGGCGGTGACGGCCGGCACGGCCCGTTCAGCCTCGCCCTGGCGACCAACACGAACACGACCCAGGACGGCAAGCTGGTCTACCAGTTCAACACCGACAACACGATCATTCCGGCGAGCAACACGTCGACCGGCAGCCCGATCGCGATCACGGACGGCCGGTTCTTCTTCACGCAGATGGTGGTGCCGAGCAACGTGAAGCTGAAGTTCATCGGCTCGCGTCCGCCGGTCATCACGGTTGCCGGCCGCTTCGACGTGCTGGGCGACATCGACGTGTCGGGCACGGGAATCACCCTGCAGCCGACGGTCGGCTCGACGCTGGGCCAGGCCGGTGCACCCGGTGGCATCTTCGCCGGGGCCGGCGGCAAGGGTGGCGACAAGATCTCGCAGACCCAGGCGAGCACCACCGGTGCCCAGATCCAGCACCAGGGCGTGCGCGGTGAAAATGCGCGGATGATCTCGGGTCACGGCTATGCCTCCAGCCTCCTGAACTCCGGCGGTGCGGGATCGACCGTGTTCCCGACGACGGGCCTGAGCGCGCACCTCTACTACGGCTCGACCGCGGTGCCCTCGTACTGCGTCTCGGCCGCGGCAGGCGGTGCGGGCGGTGGGTTCCTCGTCGCCGGCGCACCCGGCCGCGTGGTCTCCAACAACCACTCGGACCTCGCCTTCACGGGCACCTCGGTCGGAGCCACGGCGACCACGCTGGTCGCGGCTCCGGTGCCGGCCTGGCTGGCAAACCGCTTCACCGGCCGCACGGTGACGATCACCAGTGGCCCGGGTACCGGGGAGTCGCGCACGGTCCTGTTCAACTCGGCGACGACGTTGACGGTGTCGCCGGCGTGGACCACGCCGCCGACGGCGAGCGGGTTCACGATCGCGGCGCAGGCGCAGCCCTCGACCAACCAGATGGGGCCGCAGGCTTCGGGTGGCGTGGCCTTGCAGCTGTTCCCGTTCCCGGCTCCCTCGGGCACGATCACGCGTTCCAGCGAGTTCTTCCTCATCGGCGGCTCGGGTGGTGGCGGTGGCGCCAGCCACGCGGCCCTGGCCATGAATGCCACCGCGGACAAGTTCGCGGTGGGCTGCGGCGGTGGTGGTGGTGGTGGTGCCGTGGCCCTGCGCGCCGGTGACCTGCTCCGCATCGGCCCGGCCGGACGCGTGCTGGCGAAGGGTGGTTCGGCGGCCAACTCGACCGGCACCGCGGCGATCGCCCAGCCGACGCCGGGTGGCGGTGGTTCGGGTGGTTCGATCGTGCTGCAGGCGGGGCGCACCGTCGACCTGACCGGCCAGATCGACGTGCGCGGCGGCCTCGGCGGCGTGTTCAACCGGACCGCGGGCACCGCGGGTGGCGCGTCGCCGAGCGGCGTCGTTCTGCAGATCGCCGGTGGTGACGGGTCGGCCGGCTTCGTCCGTCTCGAAACCGGGGAAGGCGCCACCCTGTCGCAGCTCGGCACGATGCAGCCTGCGCCGGTCGCCGACAACATCGGCCCGCTGAACGAACGCGACGACCTCGTCGTCTGCCAGTCGAAGTGGTACTCGACGAACCTGATCTTCGGCCCCGAGTTCGCCCGCTACGAGATCCGCGGCACCGTCGACGGCGTGCCGTTCCTGCTCAGCGACGACCCCGCGGTGTCGACCCAGGCCGCCACGATCGGCGCGCCGGTGCGCGCGTTGTTCCAGGGAGCCCAGCTCGACCTGTCGACCCAGGTCCCGGTGCAGATCGCTCCGTGGCGCACGAGCGTGCGCAGCAGTCCGACGCAGACCGGCATCGCGTCGGATGGCCTCAACGGCTTCCGCTTCCAGTTGTTCGCCGACTACACCGTGGGTCAGGTGATCACGATCGACCAGATCGTGATCGTCTACCGCGTCTGACCGCCCAGTGTTCGCTGTATCCCAGTCTCCCATGCGCAACGCCTACACCCTCTCGCTCCTTGCCGGCCTGTCGTTGTTCGCCGGATGTTCCGGCGGCTCGACGGACGACACGGCCTCGGCCCGCATCAAGTGCATCGGCGGCCAGTCGTTCTGCATCATCAGTTGTGACCTGGGTTGCACCCAGACCGGCTGCTCGGTGTCGGAGATCGCCGAGAACCAGAAGCTGCGCTTCAAGTTCTCGGACCTGGTCGAGCCGGCGTCGGTCAACGGTGCCAGTTTCTCGATCCGCACCGCGACCGGTGTCGCTCCCGAAGGTGACTACCTGGTGAACGGCAGCGAGGTTGTGTTCGCGCCGCGCGTGAGCACTTCGAACGGCGTCAGCACGTTCGGCTTCCTGCGCAACGAGAGCTACATCATCACGGTCCTTGGTGGCAACTCGGGTGCGCAGGGCATCAAGAGCCTCGCCGGGGACACGCTGACGCAGGAGTTCACCTGCACGGTCCGCGCTTCGCTCGGCATCCAGGACGACGACCAGCAGCCGCCGACGGTCGAACTCGTGGCGCCCGTGTCGACCAACGCGATCCCGCTCGATCCGACCATCGTGTTGCGCTTCTCGGAGCTCATCGACACGACCGCGCTGCAGAGCCCGCTCAGTGCGGCGTCGCCGGTGCGAGTCGTGTTGCGTGGCACCCTGCCCGGTGGTTCCTGTGATCGCGACGCCGAAGGCATCGCACTCGAAGGCCTGCCGAGCCTGTCGACCGAGAACGTGAACGGGCGCGACGTCACCGTCGTGACCTACCAGCCGCCGGTGACCCTGCCGGGCACCTCGTGCCTCACGGTCTACGTCACGTCGGACCTGCGCGACCTTTCGGGCCGCGCTGCGATTCCGCGCCAGTTCGAGATGCTGACGGTCGCGGGCGTGTCGACGCCAATCAACTTCAACGAGTCGTTCGCCAACTCGGCCGGCCAGGTTGCCCTGGTCTCGGGCGGCGTCTGGAACAACGGCGCGCGCCCCGGCTTGATCGGCGGCGACGGTCGCCACGGTTCCTTCAAGCCGCAGAACGGCGTCGGCCTCGGCAACAGCACCTACGAGTGGAACGTCGACAACTTCACGATCCCCGGCGCCAACACGCCGAGCGGCAACGCCTTCACGGTCACCGACGGTCGCTTCTACTTCACCGACTTCGTGGTGCCTGAGGGCATCACGGTGAAGTTCGTCGGCTCGGTGCCGGCGCAGATCTTCGTGCGCGGCCAGGTCGACCTGCGTGGTACGATCGACGTCAGCGCGGCCGACATGCCGCACGTCGTGCCGACCAGCGGTCCGTTGGCGAACCAGCACGCGACCAACCGCAACTGCCGCACGCCGCAAACCGGCAACGGCGTCAACGGTTCGACCGTGCAGGTGGAAGGCCAGCCCGGTGGTCCGGGCGGCTGCGGTGGCGCTGCTGGCGGTGCGGGCGGCCGCGAATGCCTCGGCGCCGGCGCCATCACCGTGAACGGCGTCGTCGTCACCGACGGCCAGTCCGGTGGCGGCGTGCGTGTGCTCGCCAGCCATGCGTATGCGGCCCAGGCAGCGAACACGGGTGGCCGCGGTTCGGCCATGCACCCGTTCGAAGGCACTTCGACGATCGCCAACAACCTGACGATCCAGGTCGGCACCATCAACCCCGGCACCGGCTACCGCGCGCGCTTCACGGCCGGTGGTGGCGGTGGTGGGTTCATGCTCGCCGGCGCCCAGCACGCGACGACGCCGATCCCGACGCCGTCGCCGCTGACCAACGCCAACAACCCGGGCAACCAGGCGAACTACGGCCCGGTGCCCCCGGCTGCGGTCGCGTTCCCCCTGCTGCCGCTCCCGGTCGCTCCGCCCGCCGGCTACCAGTCGCTCGACCACTTCCTGGTCGGCGGTTCGGGTGGCGGCGGTGGTGGCTCGGGCTGCTTCGGTCTGCTCGCCAGCGTGATCGCCAACGACTACTTCATGGCTGGCCACGGTGGCTCGGGTGGCGGTGGTGCCGTGATGCTGCGCTGCGGCGGCACGATGACGATCGCCAGCACGGCCCGGCTCCTGGCCAAGGGCGGGGCTGG
The DNA here is from genome assembly GCA_016794485.1 of Planctomycetota bacterium. GTDB lineage: Bacteria > Planctomycetota > UBA1135 > UBA1135 > UBA2386 > UBA2386. The sequence continues at coordinate 18,158 of JAEUHV010000409.1, read as the reverse complement.
CGTCGTGATCAGTGGCGACGACACCGCGACCACCGCTGCCGACTTCAACTTCGGCATCTCGACGCCGGGTGGTGGTGGCTCGGGTGGTTCGTTCCTGCTGCAGTCGGGCCGCGGCATCGTCTGCAACGGCCTGCTCGACACCGCGGGTGGGGCGGGTAGCCGCGCGCAGGGCTACGGCACCATCACGCAGCCGACGCAGTTCAACATCGTCTGCCAGGCGGGTGCGGGCTCGCACGGCTTCTACCGTCTCGAGGCGGCGGAAGGCGTGACGTGGAACGGCCTCGCCGCCACGGTCCCCGCGTTCAATGCGGCCAACAACTCCGGTGCCCTGAACGACCGCGACAGCCTCTCGGGCGACCTTTCGATCTGGCGCAGCAGCAACCAGGTGTTCCCGCCGGTGTGGCTCCGCTACGAGCTCGAAGTCGACTCGGACGGCAATGGCACGGCCGACTTGTTCTTCACCGACTCCGGCGAAGCCGGCACGGTGAAGGCCAACGACCCCAATGGTCCGGTCGTGATCCTGTTCCAGGGCGCGACGATGAACCAGGCCGGCAACGCGCCGCTCGAAGGCACGATCCGCGCCTGGCGCGAAGGTGTCGGCACGGGTGCGGGCCCCGGCATCGCGCAGGACTCGGTGACCGGCTTCCGGTTCTTGCTGAACTACAACCGGGCTGCGTTCCCGAACCAGGTCGTCACTGCCCTGCGCGTGTTCGCGCGCACGTGAGCCGGCGTGCTGCGGGCGGCCGCCTGGCCGCCCGCTGGATCGCGCTCGACGCCGACCACTGGCTCGAAGGTGGCGAGATCGTCTGGAGCGCCGAAGGCCGCATCGTCTCGGTGCGCCGCGCCAGGAAGGGCACGCGGCTCGAGGACGTCGCCGTGATGCCCGGCCTCGTCAATGCGCACGTGCATCTGCAGTTGCCGGCGCTGGCCCAGCGTCCGGAGTCGTTCGTGCCGTGGATCGGCGCGGTGCTGGCGGCGCGCGCCGCGAGCACCGCGGCGGACGAACGGCGCCGCATCGGGGCGGCGCTCGTCGCCTTGACCGAAGAGGGGTGCCTCGCCGTCGGCGACATCGATTCGACCGGGACCAGCACCGCCCGTCTGGCGGGCGCGGACATGCGTGGCCGCTGCTACCGCGAGTTGACCGGCTTCCACCTCGATCGCGCGGGCGCGCGGGCACTGCTGCGCGAACGGCCGACACTGCCGCGTTCCCGCGCCGCCACCGCCGGCGGCTACTCGCCGCACGCGCCGTACTCGGTGTCCGCCGAGCTGTTCCGCGCCGCGGTCGCGACCCGGGCGCCGCTCGCGATCCACTGTGCGGAGGTGCCTCTGGAGCAGCAGTTCCTGCGCACTGGCCGCGGCCCGTTCGCCGAATTGCTGGCGCGACTCGGCCGTTTGCCGCCGGGCTTCCGCGCGCCCGGCATGGGTGCCGTGCGCTGGCTCGAACGGCTCGGCGCGCTCACGACGCGCACCCAGCTCGTCCACTGCCAGGAACTCGAGCGCGGCGACGTCGCGCGCATCGCGCAGTCGGGGGCCGCGATCGTCGTGTGCCCGGGCACGATCGAGTACTTCGGCCGCACCCCGCCGCCGGTGCCGAAGTGGCTCGCGGCCGGCATTCCGGTCGCGCTCGGCACCGATTCCCGGGCGAGCAACACCGGCCTGTCGCTGCGCCGGGAAATGGCGCGGGCGCTGGAACTCTGGCCCGGACTGACGCCGGTGCAGGTGCTGGCCATGGCGACCACGAATGGGGCCCGCGCCCTCTGCCGTCCGGGGCTCGGGCGACTGCGGCCGGGAGGCCATGCCGACTTCTGCACGCTGCCTGCGCAGGCCACGGTCGCCGCCACGCGCGATGCGGTCGTCGCCAGCGGGGCGATGCCCACGGCGGTGTGGGTGGCAGGCACGCAACGGGTGCGTTCGGCCAGGCCCCGGCGTTGAGCCGCTGCACGGCGCCCCGTACAGTCTGCCGGAAGCTCGTGACCACGTTCCTCGATTTCCTGCGCAGCCGCCGCTCCTTCCTGCTCACCGGTCACGAGAACCCCGACGGCGATTGCCTTGGCGCCGAGGTGGCGTTGTTCCACCTGCTGCGCGCGCTGGGCAAGCAGGTGCACATCGTGAACCCGGACCCGATCGGCCGCAGCCACGACTTCCTGCAGCAGCACACGCCGTTCGCGCACGCCCGCACCGACGAACCGCTGCCGGACTTCGACGCGGTGGTCCTGCTCGATTGCTGCCAGCTCGCGCGAGTGGGCGTGCTCGGCCAACGACTGCAGCAGAGCGGCCAACCGATCGCCGTGGTCGACCACCACGTCGGCAGCGACCGCGGCGACGGCAGCATCTGCTATGTCGACCCGACGGCCGCGGCGACCGGAGCGCTGGTGCGGCGTCTCTACCGCGAACTGGCCGTGCCGCTCGGCAAGGCCGCGGCCGAAGGCGTGTTCCTGTCGCTGGTCGCCGACACCGGCTGGTTCCGCTACAGCAATGCCGACGCCGAGGTGTTCGCGATGGCCAGCGAACTGGTCGCCGCGGGCGTCGACGGCTCGAAGATCTACGACGCGTTGTACCGCCGCAACCACCCCGACTCCGCCGGCCTGCTCGCAGAGATGCTGGGGAAGCACCAGCTGCGTCTCGGCGGCAAGCTGGCGCTGGTGGGTCTGGACAAGGCGTTGATGGAACGGGCCGCGCGCAGCGAGTTCGACACCGACGCCGTGCTCGACCCGCTGCGTTCACTCGACGGCGTCGAGGTGGTGGCGCTGCTGAAGGAGCGCTTCGACGGCACCGTGAAGTGTTCCCTGCGCGCGCGCGCCGACGTCGACGTGCAGGCGATCGTCGCCCAGTTCGGTGGCGGTGGGCACAAGAAGGCGGCGGGCGCGACCATGAAGATGGGCTTGCCCGCGGCCGTGGCCGCGATCGAGGCCGGGGTGCAGCAAGCGCTGGCGACGCTCGCGAACGGGCGGCGCGCGTGAGCACGTTCGCGCTGATCTCGGATCTGCACGCCAATCTGGAGGCCGTCGACGCCGTGTTCGCGCGCATCGACCAGCTCGGTGTGCGCGAGGTCGCGTGCCTCGGCGACGTGGTCGGCTACGGCGCCGATCCGCTGCCGGTGACGTTGCGCGTCATGCAGCGCTGCGCGTGGACGATCCTCGGCAACCACGACTGGGGCCTGTTCCACGAACTCGACGACTTCAACCCGCTGGCCCGCGAGGCCCTGCTCTACACCCGGGCGCAGCTGCGGCCGTCGTTCCTGCGGCCGCGCCGCCGGGCCGCCTGGGAGTTCCTGCGCACGCTGCCCGAACGGCGCGAAGCGCACGGCTTCCTGTTCTGCCACGGTTCGCCGCGCGACCCGGTGATGGAATACGTGCTGAAGAGCGATGGCTTCCTGGAGCCGGACAAGATGGCGCAGCTGTTCGGCATGCTCGACCGGCCGTGTTTCGTCGGCCACACGCACTGGCCTGGGGTGCATCGCCCCGACTACCGGTTCTCGCAGGCGACCGACGAGCAGCGCGAGTTCAAGATCGACGGCCCGTGCATCGTGAACGTCGGCAGCGTCGGCCAGCCGCGCGACGGCGATCCACGCGCGTCGTTCGCGGTCGTGCACGACGACCGCGTCGAGATCCATCGGGTGCCGTACGACTTCCGCCGCACCCAGGCCAAGATCCTGGCCGCCGGCCTGCATCCGGCCCTGGCCGAACGGTTGGCGCGCGGCAAATGACCGCGGCCGACGCCGTCCTCGTGCTGTGCACGGCGCCGCTGGCGGCCGCCGACGGGTTGGCGCGGCAACTGGTCGAGGAGCGCTTGTGCGCGTGCGTCAACGTGCTGCCGGGCGTTCGTTCGGTGTTCCGTTGGCAGGGCAAGGTCGACACCGCCGACGAGTGCCTGTTGCTGGCCAAGACCACGCGTGCGGCCGCCGCCAACCTGCGTTCGCGCCTCGCCGCGCTGCATCCGTACGACGTGCCCGAGATCCTCGAAGTCGCCATCGACGGCGGCCTGCCGGCCTACCTGCGCTGGCTCGCCGACGCGGTGGCGGGGCCTTGAGCCGGCCATGACCGAGACCATCGCATCCGAACCGGAGGCGGGGCGGCAGGTGTCGTACCGCAAGCTCGCGCTGGCCGTGCTGGTCGGCGGCGCGTGTTGGTGGGCTGGGCACGGGCTGCCGTACCCGGCCGACGCGAAGCCGGAAATCGCCTGCCGGCTCCTGTTCGTCACCGGCCTCACCACGGCGTGCTGGCTGCTGGCGGCGATGCCGATCGCCGCGGCGGCGCTGCTGCCGCTGGCGCTGCTGCCGCTGCTCGGCGTCCAGTCGACCGCCGAGGTGACCAAGGGCTACGGCGATCCGATCCTGTGGTTGTTCGGCGGCGGCTTCGTACTGGCGATGGCGATCGAACGCGCCGGCCTGCACCGGCGGCTGGCGCTGCGCACCGTGGTGGCCGTGGGCCCGTTCCCGCGGCGTCTGGTGTTCGGTTTCTTCGCGGCGGCGACGTTCCTCTCGCTGTGGATGAACAACACCTCCGTGGCGCTGCTGCTGCTGCCGATCGGCGCGGTGCTGGTGCAGCGGGTGCGCGACCTCGGCGAACTGTCGCCGACGGCGGTGCGCAACCTGGGGGCCGGGGTGATGTGTGCAATCGCGTACGGCGCGTCGATCGGCGGCATGGGCACGCCGATCGGCACGGCACCCAACGCGATCTTCTTCTCGGCCTACGAGCCGCTGGTGCAGCAGGGTGCGCGGCCGGTTTCGTTCCTGTCGTGGACGCTGGCATTCGCGCCGTATGTCCTGCTGCTCGCGGTCGCGGCGAGTTTCGTGGTGACCCGGTTCGCCCTGCCGCTGCCGAACGCACGCCTGCACCGGGCCGACGTCCTGTTCGCCGAAGCCGAAGCCCTCGGTCGCTGGAGCAAGGCCGAACGCCGCATCGGCGCGTTGTTCCTGCTCGCCGTCCTGCTGTGGACTACACGCGGCGACCTGCAACTCGGCAGCGGTGAGGTCCTGCACGGCTGGGCCCATTGGCTCGTGCCCCACGGCCAGCGCGACCGCTGGATCGCGGACGGTTCGGTGGCGGTCGCGGTGGCGATCCTCGCGTTCCTGGTCCCGGCCGGCACGCCGGATCGGCGGACGCTGGTCGACTGGGAGACCGCGCGGCAGATGCCGTTCGACCTGCTGCTGTTGCTCGGCGGTGGCATCGCGATGGCGGACGCGTTCGGTCCGACCGGCGTTTCGGCGGCGTTCGGCGAACTGCTGCGGCCGTTGATCGGCAGCGTGCATCCGGCCGTGCTGCTGCTCGTGCTGGTGCTCGCGATCACGTTGCTGTCGGAGATCGCCAGCAACACCGCGGTGGCGACGCTGCTGCTGCCGATCCTGCGCGATGGCGCGGTCGGCGCGAAGATCGACCCGCTCGTGCTGATGCTGCCGGCGGTGCTCGCCGCGTCGTGCGGCTTCATGCTGCCGATCGCGACGCCGCCGAACACCATCGTGTTCAGTTCGCGCCTCGTCACCTTCGGCCAGATGGTGCGGGCCGGACTGTGCATCGACCTGCTCGCCGCGGCCCTGCTGCTGCCGTTCCTGTGGTGGTGGTCGTTGCCGCTGCTCGGCGTCGATCCGTGGGCGCTCGGAGGCCCGCGATGAACGGCTCCCGCACTCCGTTCCGGCGCCTGTTCGCCGCATGGCTGGCGACGTTCTTCGCGTTCGTCGCGGTGGCGCACGGCAACTTCGAGACCACCGACGCGGGCTTCACGTTGTTGGCGGCGCGCAACCTGGTCGAACGCGGCGACAGCGGCATCCGGCGCGCCGACCAGGGGGCGACGTCGGTCGGTGAAGCGCAGGCGGCGCAGGCCATCGGCCTTGGCATCGCCGGCAAGGTCGGGCCCGACGGCATCGCCTACACGTGGTTTCCGTTCGGCCATCAGCTGCTGTTGGTGCCGTTCGCCTGGGTCGGCGACTCGGTCGAGCGGGCCTGGCCGGGAATCGACACGGCGTTCCGGACGCACGCGGCGCCCGGGCAGACGCCGGAGCAGGCGCGCACCACGCTCGAACACACCCGCGGCAGCCCCGTGCTGGTCCAGGGCCTCGTGTCGGTGCTGCTGCCGCCCGCATGCGCCGCGTCGATCCTGCTGCTGTTGTTCCTGCTGGCCCGGCGCCTCGGGGCCGGCGACCGCGACGCGTGGACGACGGCCCTGGTGATCCTGCTGACGACGCAGTGTTTCGCGTTCGGGCGCGAGACGCTGTCGGACGGGCCCGGTCTCGTGCTCCTGCTCGCCACGGTGCTGGCCGTCGCGAACGTGCGGTCCGGGGCGGGCGTGCGCACGGCGCTGCTCGGCGGATTGTGCGGCGGCGCCGCGGTGTCGTTGCGCTACCAGAACGCGGCCCTGCTGGTGCCGATCGGCCTAGCACTGCTGCTCGCGTGTCGGCGGCCGCGCCGGCCGTGGCCGGTGGTCGCATTCGTCCTCGGCGTGCTGCCGGCGGCGGCACTGCTGCTGCTGGCCAACCACGCGCGCTTCGGCGACCCGTTCGACACCGGCTATCCGAAGGTCGACGCCTGGCTCGACCAGCCGGCATGGCTCGGTGCGGTGAAGATCCTGTTCGCCGCCGGACGCGGCGTCGCGTGGCTATCGCCGATCGTGTGGCTGGCGCTGCCGCTCGCCGCGAACCGGCGCGTCCCGGTGCACTGGCGCTGGCTCGCGTGGCTCGTGTTCCTGTTCCCCCTGTGGTTCTTCGCCCGCGCGCGCGGCTGGCAGGGCGGCGAATGCTGGGGCGCGCGCTACGTGACGCACGGCCTGGTGCTGCTGCTGGCGATCGTGCTGCCGCAGGCGACGCCATGGCGGCGCTGGCCGAAGGCGTGCTGGGCGCTCGCCGCGTTCGGTGCGTTCGCGTGCCTGACCAGCGTGGTGGCACCGGTGCGCGGCGTGAAGCAGCTCGCCGACCAGGCGGCGTGGGCGCGGGGTCTCGCCGCCGACGAGACCGACATGGCCGATCCGGTCAGTTGGCGCGTGGAGTTCACGCCGCTGGTGGCGAACTGGCGCTACGCGGTCGCCAGCGCCGGCGGGGGGTTCGAGGTCGGTGGCTACGCGGCGCGCGACGGACGCGCCATCGCCGCGGTGTTCGGGGCCGAGGCGGCAACGGAACGGCAGAAGGTCGCTCCGGTCCGGTGGGAGGACCGCAGCGGCCGCCATCTGTGGTGGCGGTTCTGGGGCGACGTGCTCGAACTGCCGTGGTGGGCGCTGCTGCTGCCCCCGGTGGCCTTCGCGGTGCTGTTCGCCTGGTTCGCCGCACGGCCGCGGCCTCCGGCGGCGTCGGATTCGCCGACAGCGCGGTAAAGCCCTTCGCATCGGCGGTTCGATACGAGCGGCGGAGTCTCCGCATGATCCCCCTGCTGCTCACGTCGTTGCTCGCCTGCCAGGATCCCGCCCAATCCCCCGAGGCACGGCCCGCGCGGGACGTGGTCGAACTGAAGAACGGCGACCGGCTCGAAGGCCGCATCACCACTTCGCTCGACGGCTACCTCGAGATCGAACTCGAGGCCGGCGCGACCATCGGCATCGCGACCGCCCAGGTCGCCGCCGTGCACCGCGGGGCCGGCCCTGCCGCGGCCGCCCCGGGCACGGTCGCGCGCAGCGCCGAGTGGTTCGTGCTGCACGACGCCAAGGGGCAGGCGGTCGGCTGGTTGTCGACCAGCGTCTCGCCCCGCGCCGACGGCTTCGTCGTCGCCGAGGAATACGAGTTCCAGCACGGCCGGCGGCGCTACCAGGTCACTTCGCAGGCGACCGCGGCGGCGAACGGCGACGGTACGACCGCCTATTTCCGCGAACGCATCACCGAGCCGGTCCTGCCGGTGTTGCTGCCGGACGGCAGCGACGCCGCGTCGGCGCAGGAACGGGTGGTCGACGAACGCATCGTCGAAGCGAAGGTCCTAGGCGATCGGCTCGCGGTACAGATCCTCGACGCGTCCGGGCGCAGCGAACGGCAGCTGCGGTGGACGCGCGCGCACACGTTCCCGCTGCTGGCGCGCGTGCTGGCCAGAATCACCACGGCCGCGCTCGGCGAACGCACGTTGTTCGATCCGGCGACGCAGGAACTGGTCGTGCGCAGCTACGACGGCAGTCGGCGTCGCACCGTGACGATCGACGGCCAGCCGATGCAGATCACCGAGGTCGCCGAGTCGGGCGCTTCCGGCCGCAATGCCGAGTGGGTCGACGCGACCGCGCGCACGCTGCGTCGCGAACTCTCGGGCCCGGCGCTGGTCGCCGTGCCGAGCAGTGCCGCGAGCTGCCGCACCGCCGTCGGGGCGGTGTCGATAGCGCCGGCGATCGTGGCCGAAGCCGGCGGAACGTTCGGCCTGTGGTTGCCGAATCCGGCGTGGATCACCCGCGACGGCGTCGCCGCCGGTACCCTCGTGCTCGCGTGCGAGCCGCACGGCGCCAGCATCAGCTTGTCGCGCCTGGACCATCTCGAACCCGGCACGCCGTTGCCGAGCGCCGCCGACGCCGTCGCGACCTGGTTCCGCCTGCTCCAGCCCGGCCTCACCGTCGAGTCGCGCTCCGACGTGGCGATGCGCGAACGGCCGGCCGTGCGCTTGTTCGCGACGGGGCGACGCGACGGCGTGCCGACGCGGGCGCAGCTCGACGTGATCGCGCACCAGGGCCGCTTCCTGGTGCTCGCCTGCGTGGCGCCGCTGGCGGCCTGGGACGAACTGGCCGGCGACTTCGCGTTCGTGCAGCGAACGGTCGAACTCGATGCGCAGGCGCTGGCGCCGCAACTGCAGGGGCCGATCGCCGCGCGCGAAAAGCGTGCGCGGCCCCAGGTCCCCGTGCACCGCGGGCCGCAGGACGTCGTGCCGGTGTCGCCGGCGCCGTCGCCGGTGGCGAAGCCGGTCGCCTCGCCCGCGGGACCGCGCGTCTACATCCCGAAAGAACGCTAGACCGTCCGCTACACGTTCGCCACCGCGGCGAAGCCGCGCAGCGCGGCCGCCTCGAACACGTCGACCTCGCCGATCGCGGCGCGGTCGTCGAGATCGGCCAGCGTGCGCGCCAGCCGCAGCAGGCGCACGCGGCCGCGGCCACTCTGGTGGTGCAGGCGCAGCACTTCGTCGACGGCGTGCATGGCGGCCTCGTCGGCCGCGCAGGCGGCGACCAGCGCCCGGTCGGCGAGGCGCGCGTTCGGCGTGGGGACGCCGGAACGGGTCTGGCGGTGCTGTTGGCGGGCGTGCGCCGCGAGCACCCGTTCGCGCAGCGCCGTGGTCGAACCGGCGGCGTCTTCGGGGGCGCGCAGTTCGGCCGGGCTCAGGGCGGGTACTTCGACCTGCAGGTCGAGCCGGTCCAGCAGCGGGCCGGACAGGCGGCTCCGGTAGCGGGCGATGGCGGCCGGCGTGCACGTGCACGGACGTTGGCGGTGGCCGCGGTAGCCGCACGGGCACGGATTCATCGCCGCGGTGAGCAGGAACTGGGCGGGCATCGTGATGGTGCGCTGCGCGCGGCCGACGGTCACGATCGCGTCTTCGAGCGGTTGGCGCAGGGCTTCGAGCACGTCGCGACGGAACTCCGGCAACTCGTCGAGGAACAGCACGCCGTGGTGGGCGAGCGTCACTTCGCCCGGCCGCACGTCGGCGCCGCCGCCGAGCAGGCTCGCCGCCGAACTGGTGTGGTGCGGGGCCCGCAGCGGGCGGCCCGGCCCGGGCAGCGACAGGCCTGCGGCGGCGTGCACCTGCAGCACGGCGAGCCGTTCGGCCGGCGCCAGCGGCGGCAGGATCCCGGGCAACCGGCGCAGCAGCGCACTCTTGCCGGTGCCGGGCGGGCCGACGAACAGCAGGTTGTGGCCGCCCGCGGCGGCGACGGTGAGCGCCTTCTTCGGTGTGCGGTGGCCGCGCAGGTCGGCGAGGTCGGGCACGGGCTCGGCCGAGCGGTTCGTCAACGGCGGCACCGGCGGCAGCGCACGACGGCCGGCGAGCCAGAACACCGCATCGGCGAGGGTCGGTGCGCCGTGCAGCGGCAGTCCGTCGACGACCGCACACACGGCCGCATCGGCCGGGCCACACACGAGCGCGCGCGCGCCGTGCTGCAGCGCTGCGACGGCGACGCTCACCGCACCTCGCGCCGGCAGGATCTCGCCGCGCAGCGACACTTCGCCGAATGCGAACAGGCCGGCGGCGCGTTCGGGCGGGAACAGTCCGGCGGCTCCGGCGAGCGCCAGGGCCAACGGCAGGTCGAAGCCGCTGCCGTGCTTCTTCAGGGCAGCGGGCGCGAAGTTGACGGTGGTGACGCCGCGCGGCGGCGGCAGGTCGAGGGCGAAGAACGCCTGCAGCACGCGGTGGTAGGCCTCGCGCACGCAGGCGTCGACGAGGCCCAGCAGGCGTGGAGTGCCGTCGCCGGCGTGCCGCGTCGTCGCCTCCACTTGCACGGGGATCGCGTCGACGCCGAGCACGAGGCCACAGCCGATGGTGATGGTCGGGATCTGCACGGACGCCAACGGGCCCGCTCGCAACCGTTCGGGTGCAGTTCCGGGCGAAGTTCCTTCACCAGCTCGCGGCGGCGGCGATCCCGGCCCGCGCCGCGATTGCGTGCGCGAGCCCACGCGCATCGGCGATGGTCAGGTCCGGCAGCCGCGTCGGCGACCCGCCGGCGACGTAGACGGTCAGGTCGGCGAGGCCCAGCAGTTGCGCCACCGGCCCCTGGCGCACCACGACCGCCTGCACCTTGGTGGTCGGCACGAACGCGAGCGTGCGGCCGATGATGCCGTGCTGCAGCGTCAGCATGTCCTGGCCCAGCGCATAGGCGAGGTTGCGCCACACCAGGACGCCGAGCACCGCGAACGCCGGCACCAGCAGCAGCGCCAGCAGCGCGAACGGGCCGTAGCGCAGCCACGCCGGCGGCAGCAGCAGGGCCGCCAGCAGGAGGCCCTGGGCGCCGGTACGGACGACCAGCCGGGGGGAGCCCTTCGACCACGCGAACGTCTCGCGCTCGAGCCCCGGCAGCAGGGCCGGCAGCAGCGCCTGCGCCCGCGGCATCGCGGTGAGCGGCACGACCACGTCCCAGCCGCCGGTGACGTCGGCGCCGTCGGTGCGGCTGCCGCCGGCCGAGTCGGCCTTGACGGCGCCGAGTCCGAGCAGGCGCCGCAGCCACGTCTGTTCGACCGTGACCCGCTGGATGCGGGCCCGCGGCAGCGTCTTCTGGCGGGTCGTCAACAGGCCGTAGCGCCGCTGCAGCACGTCGCCGCGCAGGCGCAGTTCGAAGCCGTGGAACGTGACCAGGTTGCCGAGCGTCGACGTGACGACGCCGAACAGCATCACCACGAACAGGAGGCCGACCAGGAACAGGGCCAGGGCCAGCGGCGAAAACTGCAGCAGCCAGTCGCGCAGGGACTTCGCGGTGCCGGCGAACCGGTGCAGCACGTCGAGCTGGTCGGCCAGTTCCCACGCCGCGAAGCCGGTGACGAAGAACGCCGACAACCGCATGTCGGTGACGCCGCGCAACAGCAGTTCACCGGTGCTGGCGCGGTGCACGAGCCACTCCGGTTCGGCCGCGGGCGGCACCGGCAGAACGGTTGGCGCGGCAGGCGCCGCCGCACCAGCGTCACCGTCCGCCGGTGCCGTTGGCGGCGGAACCGACGGCTGCAAGGTGGCCGCGGCGCGCGCGGCCAGCAGCACTTCGCGCAGGTGGTCGGCGTCGGCGCGCGACAACGCGTCGAGCCGCGCTTCGACCCCAAGCCCTGACGCGGTCTCGATCGACACCGTGACGAGCCCGAGGGCGCGCCGCAGCAGCGACGACTCGAAGCCGAGGTCCTGGATGCGATCGAGCGGGATGCGCCGTTCCTGGCGTTCGAGCAGGCCTTCGCGCACGCGCAGCTCGTCGGCGGTCAACGTGAACTGCAGGGTCAGGTAGCGCGCCAGCGCGTAGCCCAGGCGCAGCAGGAACATCAGCCCGCCGAACCCGAGCAGCCACGGGTTCATCAGCACGACGCCGGCCGCGAGCGGCAGCACCGCCTGTTGCAAGGCCTCGACGAACCGCAGCAGCAGGATCGCCGGGTGCAGGTGGCCGCGGGCGAGCACGGCGGGTGCCGGCGCCGCGGCCGGTTCAGAGACGTCCGTCACCGCGTGCCTCGACGATGCGGTCGCGCAACTCCTGGGCGCGGGCGATGGCGAGCCCGGGCACGCGGAAGGCCGAACCTTCGTTGCCGGCGGTGAACACCACCAGGGTCGCCAGCCCGAACAGCCGTTCGATCGGCCCGCGCACGAGGTCCACGTGCTGCATGCGGCGCACGGGCACGGCGCGTTCTTCCACGAACAGGATCCCGTAGCGCAGCAGCAACAGGTCGCCGAGGAAACCATAGCGCCAGCGTGCGAACGCCAGCGGCGGCGTGACCATCCCGAGCAGCAGCACGCCGAGGCAGATGCCGAGCAGCACCTGTTCGAGGGCGGGCGACCACGTGTCCCAGTGCGCGGCCAGCTGCGGCCGGCCGACGAACCACGCCAGTCCGGTCAGCACCACGGCGCTCAGGGTGTCGCCGAGCATCCAATACGGGACCACGCGCCGCTGCAGGCGTTCTTCGGGGCGTGGCGAGGCGCGGCCGTCCATGCCGCGAGCGTGCCAGGGCCGCCGTCGCGGAGCAACGGCGAGGCGGACGGATCCGTCAGTCGAGGCGCAGGCCGTCGACCACCTGGCTCAGGCCTTCGACCTGCTGTGCGGTCGCGGCGGCGGTCTCGGCCAACGCCTGCGAGCCGTCCTGGCTGCGCTGGGTCACGGTCTGGATCTCGGCGACGCCGCGGGTGATCTGCTGGATGCCGCTCGACTGTTCCTTCGTGCTGGTCGCGATCTGCGCCATCAACGTCGTGAAGCGCGTGGTCGCGTCGACGATCTCGCGCAGCATGCCGTCGACTTCCTGGCTGATCTGGCTGCCGCGTTGGGCGCGTTGGCCGGCTTCGGCGATCAGCTGCGAGGTGTTCTTGGCGGCTTCGGCGCTGCGCTGCGCCAGGTTGCGCACTTCCTCGGCGACGACGGCGAATCCCTTGCCCGCTTCACCGGCGCGCGCCGCTTCGACCGCGGCGTTCAACGCCAGCAGGTTGGTCTGGAACGCGATGTCGTCGATCACCTTGATGATGCGCGAGATCTCGGTGCTCGAGGTCTGGATCGCGCCCATCGCCTCGACCATGCGCTGCATCGCGGCGGTGCCCTTGGTGGCCGAGTTCTCGGCGGTGCGGGCGATCGAGCTGGCGTCCTCGGCGGTCTTGGCGCTGCCGGTGACGACCGTGGTCATCTCCTCGAGCGCGGCCGAGATGTTCTGCAGCGACGAGGTCTGCTGCTGGGCGTTGCCGGCCACTTCGCGGCTGCTGGCGGTTGCGCCCTGCGTGCCGGCGGCGAGCTTGTGCGTGGTGTCGCGCACTTCCGCCAGCGTCGATTGGACGCGTTGCGTGAACTGGTTGAGCTGTCGCGCCAGCGGCCTGGTCGAGGCGTCGGCGAACGCGTCGAACGGGCCGTCGCTGCCGTTGCCGTCGCCGCCGTTCCAGCGCTTCAGGAGGCCGGTGATGCCGCCGAGGCCGGAACCGGTGCCGCTGGTCCGCGCCAGCCACCAGCCGATCGCCGCGCTGACGGCGCACAGGCCGACCATCGTGAGCTGGCCGCGCAGGTAGAACGCGCGCCACGACAACACGGTGGCGACGAGCGTCGGAGCGCAGGCGATGAGGGCGGGAACGATGCGGGATGCGAACATGGCGGCTGGGTCGGTCCTGGAGCCGAATGCGGGTTCTCCCGGAGCATCGGCCGGTGACGGGGGCATGGTTGAGGCCTTCCAGGCGTTCCGGCGTTAGCCTGTGAACTGTCCGTCCCCTGCCCCGCGCATCCGTCCCCGCCATGACTCCGGCCCAGCACTTCTCGTGCACGTTTCCCTGGCTGCTCGGCCTCGCCCTGGCCCAGGACCCGGCGTGGACGCCGGCCACCGTGGCGGTGATCAAGGCGGCGATCGAACGCGACCGCATCCCCGGGCTGTCGTGCGTGGTCGCCGTCGGGGAGCAGAAGCCGTTCCAGCAGGGCTTCGGCTTCGCCGACATCGAGAACGAGGTGCCGGCGACGCCGCAGACGGTCTACCGCCTGGCGTCGATCAGCAAGATGGTCACCGCGGTGGCGGCGATGCAGCTGGCCGAAGCGGGCAAGCTCGACCTCGACGCCGATGTCGCGACGCTGGTGCCCGCGTGGCCGAAGAAGGACTGGCCGGTGACCACGCGCCAGCTGCTGGCGCACCTCGGCGGGGTGCGGCACTACCGCGACGAGGGTGAGAGCACGCACCACTACGCGACGCAGACCGAAGCGCTGCCGCGGTTCGCCGCCGACCCGCTGAAGCACCAGCCGGGCACCGCCTACCACTACAGCACCTACGGCTTCAACCTGGTCGCGGCGGTGGTCGAAGCGACCACGAAGCAGCCGTTCGCGCAGGTGGTCGCGGAACGGGTCGCCGGCCCGGCCGGCGCGCGCTCGCTGCAGGACGACGACGTACGCCGCATCGTTCGCGGTCGTGCGCAGGGCTACATCCGGGTCGACGGCGTGCTGCAGAACAGCGCGCTGATGGACGCCAGCTACAAGCTGGGCGGTGGCGGCCTGTGTGCGTCGGCCGAGGACCTCGCCGCGTTCGGCCAGGCCTTGCTCGCCGGCAAGCTGTGTTCGCGCAAGTCGCTCGAGGCGATGTGGACCCGGCAGCAAACGCTGGCCGGCACCGAGATCGAGTACGGCCTGGGCTGCCGCGTCGACCGCAGCAGCGGGCGGCTCGTGGTCTCGCACAGCGGCGCGCAGTCGCGCGTCAGCACGATGCTCTACCTGCTGCCCGAGCAGGGCGTCGTGGTCGTCGTGCTATGCAACCTGGAGAAGGTGCGCCTGCAGCCGCTGGCGCAGCAGGTCGCCGAACTGGTGGCGCCGATGGCGAAGAAATGAAAGCGCACGCGGTCCTCGGCAACGCGCAGAAGCTCGACGGCGGGGCGATGTTCGGCAACGCGCCGAAGGCGATGTGGCGGCGTTGGGCGGTGCCCGACGACGACAACCGCATCGACCTCGCCTGCCGTTGCCTCCTGCTGCGCGATGGCGCCCGCACCGTGTTGTGTGAGGCCGGCATCGGCGCGTTCTTCGCCCCGGACCTGCGCCGCAGGTTCGGCGTGCAGGAGGACCGGCACGTCTTGCTCGACGAGCTCGCGGCCCTGGGCGTTCTGCCCGCCGACGTCGACGTGGTGGTGTTGTCGCACCTGCACTTCGACCATGCCGGTGGCGTGCTCACCGCATTCCGCCCGGACACGGCGCCGTCCCTGGTGTTCCCGAACGCGCACTACGTGGTCTCCGAGGCGGCCTTCGCGCGCGCCTGCCGGCCGCACCCGCGCGACCGCGCCAGCTATGTGCCCGAGTTGCCGGGGTTGCTGCAGGCGACCGGCCGGCTCGAACGCATCGAGGGCGCGCGCAGTGCCGTGCTCGGCGACCGCTTCCGGTTCCACACGAGCCACGGCCACACGCCGGGCATGCTGCTCGCCGAGGTCGCCGGCCACCACGGGCCGCTGTTGTTCTGCGCCGACCTCGTGCCGGGGGCGCCGTGGGTGCGCCGCGCGATCACGATGGGCTACGACCGCTACCCCGAACTGCTCGTCGACGAGAAGGCCGCCCTGCTCGCCGACCTGCATGCGCGCGGCGGGCGGCTGTTCTTCACGCACGATCCGCTGGTGGCGGTGTGCGGGCTCGGCAAGGACGAGTCGGGGCAGGTCGTGCCGGTGGACCCGCTGGCGTCGTTCGCCGTCGAAGAGCTCTGACGCGCGCTACTTGCCGTCGCCGGCCTTGGCCGCGTCCGCAGCCGCCGCGTCGGCGAGCCGCTTCTGCGCGCGCGCCTCGAGCGGGCCGCAGTGCATCGTCAGCAGGCCGTCGTTCTTGCCCACCTTCAGTTCGGGCTTCTTGTCGAGCAGTTCGCGCAGCGCCACTGCCGCCGCCTTCTTCGCCGCGTCGTCCGGCGCCTTGTCGAATCCGTCGAGCGCGCGCACGAGGTCGGCCATGCGTTGGTTGACCACGTAGTAGTCGCGCATCGAATCGACGAACGCCGCTTCACCGCCCTTTTCCTCCTTCGGGTCGTAGGGCACCGCGGCGCACAGCACATGGCCTTTCTTCTTCGCCGGGGTGAACACGAACAGCGCCAGCTGGTCGTCGGCAAGTTCGGCGCCGCCCGCGATCTGTCGCCGTTCCTTGCCGTCGGGCAGCCGCGCCAGCTGCACCTCGAACTGCAGCTTCACGTCGGTCGGCTTGCCGACGAACGTGGTGCGCACCTTCACGCCGGCGGTGACCTGGACCTTGAAGAACTGCGTGCCGCTGACGCTGGCCACGGCCCCGCCGCCGCCGAGCTGGCCGTCGGCCAGGCGTTCGCGTTTGCCCTCCTTCCAGCCGTCCAGCGTTCCGACCACGACGCACACGCCGGGGTGGGCGAGGTGGGCGCTGAAGTCGACGAACCGCTGGCCACCGGTCGGCAATGCGACCTGGGCGTGGGCATGGGCGAGCAGCGACAGGAGAACGACGAACGGAATCGGGCGCATCGGCGTGGTGGGGCGGGCGATCGGGCTACTACGGCCGCGGCCGCGACTTTGCCCCCGTGGGTCAGCGGATGCTGGCCAGGGCCTGGTCGTAGTTCGGTTCCTGCGCGATCTCGGGCACGAGCTGGCTGTGCACGACCTTGCCGGTCTTGTCGAACACGACCACCGCGCGCGCGAACAGGCCGGCGAGCGGGCCGTCCAGCATCGTGACGCCGTAGTCCTTGCCGAAATCCTGGCCGCGGAACCAGCTCGCCGGCGTGACCTTGTCGATGCCCTCGGCGCCGCAGAAGCGCTTCAGGGCGAACGGCAGGTCCTTGGACACGCAGACGACGACGGTGTCGGTCGCGGCCGCCATCTTCTGGTGGAACGTGCGCACCGCGGTGGCGCAGACGCCGGTGTCGATGCTCGGGAAGATGTTGAGCACGACGTTCTTGCCGTGCAGGTCCTTCTTGGCGAGCGCGCCGAGGTCGATCTTGGTGAGGGCGAAGTCGGGCGCCTGGCTGCCGACCTTGGGAAGGTCGCCGACGGTGGCGACGGGGTTGCCTTTGAACGTGATCTTGGCCATGGGCGCGACGGTAGGTTGCTGGCCCGCCGGTTCCTAGGCGCGACCTTTGCGAACGTGCACGACGACCGGACGGGCATGCCACGGTGTGGTGATGCAGCGCAGGCTGCGCGCGCGGTCCTGGTGCTCCTTCCATTCCAGCAAACGTGCGAACGGGTCGGGCCTCTCTGAGTGCAGCGTGCCGGGCATTTGCGGCAGGCTCGCCTCCGGCGGCCGCGCCGCCGGCTTCTGCTCCAACCGGCGCAGTTCGGCCTCCTGCCGGGGGGTGCGGTCGCGGCGCTCTTCGTCGTGCTGGAACGCGAACGGGCCGCTGCCGCCGCGCGCGCACGAAGCGACGAACAGGTCGGGCCAGCCGTCGCCGTCGAAGTCCTCGAGCAGCAGTCCGGACACGCGCGTACCCGGTTCGTACGGCCACAGCGGCACCGGCGGGCCGAACCGTGTCGCCGACTTCGGGCCGAGGTTCGGCAGCCACACGAGGCCACGTTCGGGCAGGGCCAGCACGAGGTCGACGTCGCCGTCGCGGTCGTAGTCGCCCGCGGTGCCGGCTTCGATCGCGGTGCCGGGCAGCAGGTGCGCGTTGAGGTCGAGCAGCGGCTCGGTGCGCGGTGTGCCGAGGGCATCGACCAGTTGCAGGATCTGCGCACCGTCGTGGCTCGGCAGCTCGGCCTTGCCGTCGCCGTCGAGATCGAAGCAGCGCCCGCTGAACCAGATTCCCTGCGTGCGGCCGTGCGTAGGGGCGGTGTCGGCGCCGAGCACGTGGTAGCGCTCGCCGATGCGCTGCACGAATTCGACCTTGCCGTCGCCGTCGAAGTCCCCGCCCACGAGGCTCGCCGGCAGCGGCGCGTCCTTGCCCGGTTCGTCGGCCGTGCGCCAGTCGCAGGCCGGCGTGGTGCGCAGTGTGCCGGCGACCCACTGCAGGTCGAGCGTGCCGTCGCTGGCGGGGGCGAGCACGAAGCTCGTGCCGACGTCGAGGCGCAACACACGCGGCAATCCGGGCAGGGGCAAGGTGGCCAGGAGGCCGGGGACCTGGGCTGCGAGCGTGCCGGGCGCCAGCGACAGGCCGATGGCGAAAGCGAGTGCGT
>JAEUHV010000384.1 GCA_016794485.1 Planctomycetota bacterium | reverse complement strand
CGCCGCCGGCGCCGACGTGGTGTGCTTCTCCGGCGACAAGCTGCTCGGCGGGCCGCAGTGCGGTGTGCTGCTCGGCAAGGCGGACGTGATCGCGAAGTGTCGCGCGCATCCGCTCTACCGCGCGTTCCGCTGCGACAAGCTGGCCCTCGCGGCCCTCGAGGCCACGTTGGCGATCTACCGCGACGGCGATCCGCTGCAGGACGTGCCGACCCTGCGCATGCTCGCCGCGAGCAGCCGCGAACTGCAGGCGCGCAGCGAAGCCCTGGCGCAACGGCTGCAGCCGCTCGGGGCGGCCGTGGTGCCCAGCGATTCGTTCGCCGGCTCCGGCGCCAACCCGGCGCGGCCGCTGCCGAGTTTCTCGGTGGCCCTGCCGGGCGGCGATGCCCAATGCGACCGCCTTCGATCCTTGCGGCCGGTCGCGGTGTTCGCGCGCGTCGCCGACGGCAAGGTGCTGCTCGACGCGCGCACGCTGCTGCTCGAAGATCTCGACGCCGTCGCCGCCGCCGTGCGGGCCGGCCTTTCCCCATGACGACTCCAGACGACAAGCGCCTCACGCGCTACGCCTCCGGCTCGGGTTGAGCCGCCAAGCTGCCACCGGGGAGCCTCGGGCAGGTTCTCCACAAGCTCGGTCCGATCGAACATCCCGATCTGCTGGCGGGCCACCGCGGCTTCGAGGATGCGGGGATCTTTCGTCTCGATGCGGAGCGCGCGCTGGTGCAGACGGTCGACTTCTTCCCGCCGATGGTCGACGACCCGCGCTGGTTCGGCCGCATCGCCGCGGCGAACTCGCTGTCCGACGTCTACGCGATGGGCGGGCGGCCGATCACGGTGATGAACCTGGTCGGCTGGCCGCGTGACCTCGACATCGAACTGCTCGGCGAAGTGCTCGCCGGCGGCCTCGAGAAGACCAAGGAGGCCGGTGCCGTGTTGTGCGGCGGCCACTCGGTGATGGACCAGGAGATCAAGTTCGGGCTGTCGGTGACCGGACTGGTGCACCCGCAGAAGTTCTGGCCGAACGGCGGGGCGAAGCTCGGCGACGTGCTGGTGCTGACGAAGCCGCTCGGCATCGGACCTTCGACGACCGCGATCAAGCGCGGGGTCGCTCCGCCGGACCTTGTCGAGCGCGCGATGGTGCAGATGGCCACGCTGAACAAGGCCGCGTGCGAAGCGGTGCGCGACCTGGAGGTGCACGGCGCCACCGACGTCACTGGCTTCGGGCTCGTCGGGCACTCGATCGAGATGGCCGAAGGGGCGGGGCTGGCGCTCGAACTCGTGGCGGCGGACGTGCCGGTGCTCCTGGGTGCGCTCGACGTGGTGCGGGCCGGCGTGATGTCGGGCGGGTGCAACCGCGGCAAGCAGTACTACGGTGCGCGCGTGCACTTCGGCAGCGGCGTCGATCCGGCGTTCACCGACCTGGTGTTCGACGCGGAGACTTCCGGAGGCCTGCTGTTGGCGGTGCCGGAGGCGCTGGCTGGCAAGGTCGTGCAACGGCTGCGCGATGCCGGCACGCACAGCCACGCGCTGGTCGGTCGCTTCGTGCGGCACGAGACCGGGACGCCGGTGCTGCGCGTCCGCTGACGCACGGGCCGTGGGTCAGCGGCCGCCGCCGAACAGGCCACCGGCGCCGCCGCCGCCACCGCCCGCACCGATGCGGGTGAAGAACTCGCTCGGGTTGAAGCCTGGCGGCAGTCCGCCGGGCGGTTGCGCCGGGCGATTGCCACCACCGGGGCGACCTTCGCCGCCGCCGGGTCGCTGCGCGCCGCCGCGCCCGCCGCGGCCCTTGCCTGGCTCGCCGAGTTCGCCGCCGACGGTGCGTTCGATGCCGCCGCGGCCGCCACCGCCGCCTCCGCCCTTGCCCGCTTCGCCGGGCGCGCCGCCGCCGCCACCTTCCTCCGGCGCGGCCGGTTCGGGCGGGAACACCGGAATGCGCGCATTGTTGGCCGCGAGGATGCCCTCGTACTTGCGGTCGAACACGAAGTGCCGCACGTAGGTCTTCTCGGCGCCTTCGAAGTCGTCGATCTCGGCGTCGCTGACGACGTTCCGGCTGCTGCGCTTGCGTTCGATGGTGAACTCGACCTTCATGCGCGTGGGCAGCTTGTCCTCCATCGCCGAGTCCCACGAGTGCTCTTCGAGCGCTTCGTGGCCGAGCGACCGGAAGTAGGTGACCTTGAAGTTCTTCACCCGGTCGTGCACCAGCTGGAACGTGCCCTGCGTGATCAGGTCGTCGTCGACCATCGGGTCTTCACGGCGCCACATCTCGAACACGTCGCGGTACTTCGGGTTCGGTTTGAACCAGTAGCCGACCTCGCAGATCGTCGGCTTGCGCGGCAGGTTGTTCAGGTCGAGCACGCTGCCGACGGCGTCGGTGGTGGTCAGGAAGTCGATCCGGTCGGCGTCGCGGCCGCCGACGTCCATGTCGCGGCCACGGAAGACCGCGTTGTTGTAGACGTTGTAGGTCCACAGCCCGCGCAGGTCGCGTTCGATCAGGTTCAGGATGCGCGGCCCGGCTTCGGTCGATTCGGCCAGGTCGTCGACGAGGTCGCGCGCGTTCAGCATCACGTGGAACGTCGTTGCGACGGTGGTCATCACCACGCCGGTGATCGTCATCGCCAGCAGCACTTCGACCAGCGTGAAGCCGCGGCTGCGGCCGGTTGGGATCGTCATGGTCATCTGCCTCCGTTGCCGCCGGCCTCGCCGATGCTGCCCGCACCGCCCGCGGCGTTGCCGCCGCCGGACTTGCCGCTGGCTCCGCCGGTGCCGCCGGCACCGCCTGCCTGGCCGCCGTTTTCGTTGTTGCCCTTCGCCTCGGCCATCTCCGCCGCCTGCTCCTTCGTCATGCACGAGATCGCGAGCGTCGACAGCTTGGCCTTGATCACCAGCGCGTCCTTCTGCTCCGGATGGTCGGCATCGAGCTTCGGGAAATACAGGATCACCGCGACCTGCTCGAACTCGGTGGCACTCGGGGCCTTCTCGGCGAGGCGCAGGTTGATGTCCTCGCTGCGCTGCTGTTCCTGGAACTCGGTCGCCGACAAGCCGCGGCTCTTCGCCTTGCGGAAGTCGTCGCGTTCGCGCTGCCAGTTCAGCCGTTCGCCGGCCGCGGTGTCCTCGCCGGCCGCCTCGTTGCCGAGTTCGGCCTCGGCGTCGGCGACGTTGGCCTCGCCGATCACCACCTTCCACGAGAAGCCCTTGTAGTCCTCGAACTCGCCGGTGTCGCCGCTGCGCGGCGGCACTTCGCGCGCGCCGGCCTGCAGCTCGGACATCTTCATCTCGGCGAGTTCGCGCGCGAGCCGCCAGTTGCGGGCGTAGGTCGCGTCGATCAACGCCGTGGTGCGGATGCCGATGAACGTCACGACCACGGTCGCGACGATGCCCAGCGCCACCAGCGCCTCGATCAGCGTGAAGCCGTCTTCATGGCCAGGGCGCCGCATCAGAACGCTCCTTCGCCGGTCTCGACCGGGTAGTGCACTTCGCCGGTCTCCGATTCCTCGACTTCGACGCGGCCCGACAAGCCGCTGATCTTGAGCGACCAGACCATGTCCGGGTTGCTCTTCAATTGCAGCACCAGGACCTGGTCGCCGGTGAACCCGTACTCGTCGAACTGCAACCGGTAGACACCCTTCCGGGTCATGCCCGCCTTGTCGTCACCCGCACCGGCGAACACGACGTCGGTCTCGAGTTCGATCCACTGGTCGGGCCGTTCCTCGAGCGCCGACGCATCCTGGTCGCGGGTCAGCTGCTGCTCGGGCGGGTAGACGATGCGCCAGATGCCGCGTTCCAGGTCGAACTCGATGCCCATGCGCTTGCCCTGGATCCGGGCTTCGCTGCGCACCCAGTCGAGCTCGCGCAGGATCTGCTTGCCGCTGGCCGACAACCGGGCGGAGGGCACCAGGGCGCCGATGTTCGGCACGATCAGGGCGAACGTGAGCGCGAGCAGCGCCAGCACGACGAGCAGCTCGACCAGCGTGAAGCCGCGGGTCGAAGCCGGCATCGGGCAGGGGCGTCCGGGCCGTGCGCTCACTGGTCCTTCTTGGTCTTGCTCGAGATGTCGTCGTCGTTGCCCGACTGGCCGTCCGGGCCGTTGCTGACCACTTCCCAGTCGTCCTTGGAGTTGCCCTCGCGCAGTTCGTACGCGTTGCCCCACGGGTCCTTGTCGAGGTTCTCGAGGTACCAGGTCTTCGACTTCGCCTCTTCGCTGGTGAGCTCGTCCAGGGTCGGCAGCTTGCCGAGCGAGGCGCGGTAGAGGCGCACCGCGTTGGCGATGCTCTTGCACTGCGTCGCGGCGGTCTGGGCGCGGGCTTCGTCGCCGGCACCGATGAGGTTCGGCAGCACCAGGGTCATCAGCAGGCCGAGGATCACGATCACGACCATGATTTCGACGAGCGTGAAACCGGCTTGCGCGCGGGCGGGGGCGGGAGGGGTCTTCTTGTCCATGGCGGTAGAGGTTGCGAAGTCTAGCGAACGCGGTCTGCGAACGAGCGGCTTCGACGTGGATCGGGCGCGCTTCCTTCCCGCCGCCCGTCCGCCGCAGTCGACCGTGGCAACGGCGGCTGGCCCTGGCGATGATCGGTCCGATGCGCCTTTCCGCTCGCGCCGTTCTCGTCGTCGCCGTCGCGGCGTCATTCCTGCCTGCCCAGCAGTTGCTGACCTCGGAGTCGCTCGCCGCCCTGCACCGCGTCGGTGAACTGGCGTTGAGCCCGGACGGCCAGCACCTGCTCTACACGGTGCGCACGCCGGACCTGGCGTCCAACCGCAGCAAGGCCACGATCTACGGGCTGCCGACGGCGGCGGGGGGCACGGCCAAGGCGGTCGGGGAGGGCCATTCGCCGGTGTGGTTGCCGAGCAGCCAGGCCTATGCGTTCGTCACCAAGGACGGCATCACCTGCCAGCCGCTGCTGGACGGACCGGTCATGCAGATCGGGCTGGACGGTGGCATCGCCAACTTCGCCTGGTCGCCGGCCGGCGACCGGTTTTCGTTCACGCGGTCGGTTGCGGTCGACGCCCCGCTCGCCGCGGCCCACCCCGATCTGCCGAAGGCGAACGCGCGCGCCTACGACGACCTGATGGTGCGGCATTGGGACACCTGGCACGACGGCACCTACAGCCACCTGTTCGTGGCGCCGTTCGGCAGCGCGGCGGGCGAGAAGATCACCGACCTGCTCGCCGGCGAACGCGTGCACACGCCGCTGCCGCCGTTCGGCGGCGGCGAGCAGATCGCGTGGTCACCCGACGGCAAGGAGCTCTGCTACACGGCGCGGCGCGTGCCGAACCCGGAGTCGAGCACCGATTCGAGCCTGTGGGTGGTGCCGGTCGGTGGTGGGCCGAGCCGCAACCTGACCGAGGGCATGCCGGGCTACGACCAGGATCCGGTCTACAGCCCGGACGGCAAGTGGATCGCGTTCGGCAGCATGGCCCGCGCCGGGTTCGAATCGGACAAGCTGCGCCTGTTCCTGCACGAACGCGCGACCGGCAAGAACCACGAACTGCTGCCGGACTTCGATGCGTCGGCGCACGAGGTGCGGTGGCAGAAGGACGGCAAGCGGCTGTTCTTCACCGTCGAGACCGAGGGCACGACGCAGGTCTATTCGGCGGCCTTGCCGGAGGCGGGGGCGGCGGCGAAGGCCGTGCCGGTCACGAAGGGGCGGCACGCGTTGGGGGGCATCCAGGTCGCACCCGACGGCCGAGTGGTCTACGCGCTGCGCACGACGATGGAACGGCCGGCCGAGGTCGTGCGCATCGACACCGCCACCGGGGCGATCACGGCGCTCACCGACCACAACGGCGCCGTGTTCGCGCAGCTCGCGCTGCCGAGCGTCGACGCCGAGTGGTTCCCCGCCACCGACGGCAAGCAGATCCACGCCTGGATCGTGAAGCCGCCCGGCTTCGATCCGGCGAAGAAGTACCCGTTCGTGCTCTACTGCCAGGGCGGTCCGCAATCGATGGTGGGGCAGGGCTTCTCGTTCCGCTGGAACTTCCACCTGATGGCGAGCAAGGGCTACATCGTCGCCGGCGTGAATCGGCGCGGCCTGCCGGGGTTCGGCCAGGCGTGGAACGACCAGATCTCGACCGACTGGGGTGGCCAGGCGATGGCGGACCTGCTGGCGGTCACCGACGCAATGCAGGCGCGGCCGTATGTCGACAAGGCGCACTCCGCCGCGGTCGGGGCGTCGTTCGGCGGCTACACGGTCTACTGGCTGATGGGCAACGCCGGCGATCGCTTCGCGGCGATGATCGCGCACTGCGGCGTGTTCAACCTCGAGAGCATGTACCTCGCCACCGAGGAGCTGTTCTTCGTCAACTGGGACCTGGGCGGGCCCTACTGGAGCTCGACCGAGACCGCCGAACGCTACCGCCGGTTCTCGCCGCACCGCTACGTGCAGAACTGGAAGACGCCGCTGCTGGTGATCCACGGCGAGAAGGACTTCCGCGTGCCGTACGA
Source organism: Planctomycetota bacterium (assembly GCA_016794485.1). Classification (GTDB taxonomy): domain Bacteria; phylum Planctomycetota; class UBA1135; order UBA1135; family UBA2386; genus UBA2386. The sequence continues at coordinate 6,288 of JAEUHV010000384.1, read as the reverse complement.
CCAGGGCCTGCAGGCGTTCACCGCGGCGCAGCTGCACGGCGTGCCGAGTCGCCTGCTGATGTTCCCCGACGAGGGCCACTGGATCCTGCAGGCGCAGAACGGCGTGTTGTGGCAGCGCGAGTTCTTCGGCTGGCTCGACCGCTTCTGCAAGGGCATGGGCAAGTGAACGGCGGCCGCGTCGCGGTCCTGCTCGGTGCGTCGTTCGCCCTCGCGGCGTGTGCGGCGGCTCCGCGCTGGCAGGACGACGTCGGCATCGCCCTGCGGCAGGCGCGCGACGCCGGCCAGGAACTGGTGGTGTTCTTCGCCTTGCCCGGCCGCGAGGCCAGCGACCGCATGCAGCAGTCGCTCGGCGATCCGCAGATCCTCTCGGCCCTCGGGGAAGGCGGTTTCGCGGCGGTGGTCGTCGACGGCAACGTGCGCAAGAACCTCTACGGCACGTGGGTCGGCGGCGGCGAGGGCATGGGCATCGCGGTGCTCGGCACCGACGGCCAGTGCTACGCGGCGCGGCCCGGACCGCAGGATCCGCCCGAACTGGCGGCGTTCCTGCTGCTGTGTGCCGCGACACGCGCGGAGCTCGCGAGCTTGCGGGCGAAGGCGGCCAGTGCCGAGGCGTCGCCGCTGGACCAGCACGCGCTCGGCTGCGCCTACCTGACGCTCGGTTGCCGCAAGGAGAGCGAGCCGCTGCTGCTCGCCGCCGCCGGGGCCGGCGTCGCCGACGCGCGCCATCGGCTGGCGCGGCTGTTCGCGCTCGACGGCAACCTGATGGCGGCGCGGCGCTGGTTGCAGCTCGCGCCGAAGACGCCGCAGGCCCAGGTGACCGAGGGCTACGTGCTGTTCAAGGAACGCAAGCACGCCGAGGCGGCGAAGGTGCTCGATGCGGCGCTGGCGACCGGCCAGCTCGGCCTCGAACGGCAACGCGCGCTGCTCTACCTCGGCAAGGCCTTGCACGAGGACAAGCAGGACGAACGCGCCGTGCCGCTGCTCGAGGCGTTGGCCGCGGAGGGCACCGGCAGCACGTTCGAAGCGGCGGCGCTGCACACGCTCGGGCACATCAAGAACCCGCAGCACGGCCACACGCACTGATCCGGGGCCGTGTTCCCGTCGCGGGTCAGTGTTTCTGCGACCAGTGCAGTTCGGCGAAGTCGAGAAAGTGTCGCCAGTCGGCGGGCGTGAGGCCGTGCTCGCCGGGGCGCACGTGGTAGCCGACCTCGTTGCCGATGCGGACGTGGTTGGCCGGCCAGTCGCCGGCGGGCAAGCCGCGTTTGCCGAACGGTTCCCAGGCTGCGCTCGCGTGCTGGGCCGCCAGGAACTCGCCGCGCGGATCGCACCACCAGTCGTCGCGGGCGCTGGCGACGTAGAGCAGCCGCGGCGCGCACAGGGCGAGCAGCTGGTGGGCGTCGACCGGGCAACGTTCGGGAGCGTTCGCGTACTCGGCGAAGCGCGGGCAGAACCAGTGCGGGAAGTTGTGCACGAGGTCGCCGATGGTCTCGCCGAAGTCGCGCCGCATCAGTGCGGCGCCACCCTCGCCGGATTCATTGGCGATCACCAGGGCGATGCGTTCGTCCTGGACGCCGGCCCACAACGCCGCCTTGCCCAGGCGGCTGTGGCCGACGACCGCCAGTCGCGCAGGGTCGAGCCGCGGGTCGGTCACCAGGTGGTCGACGAGCCGCGACAGCCCGAAGGCCCACGCGCCGACGGCGCCCCAGGCTGCGTCGCCTTCGTGCGTCGTCGCGTCCTTCGCCGCGAATGCGCCGCGCACTCCATCGCGCCAGCCGTCCTTGTGGTCGGGCTCGAGGTCGCCGTAGTGCACCGTGGCGATCGCGAAGCCGTGCGCCACCACCGTGCGCAGCGGCCAGCTCGATGCGTCGGCGCCCGCCGAGGTCGGCAGGGCGTGGTGCGCGAGCACGTTCGGGCCGTCCTCGAGCCAGGCCACCGTCGACGGCACATCGCTCTCGTCGGTCACCGATTGGTTGCCGGCGAAATTGAGTCCGAAGAAGCACGGTACCGGGGCCTTGGCCTGTTGCGGCACGTAGAGCAGCACGTCCATGCCGTGCCAGCCGGGCAGCTCGGGCAGGTCGATGTGCAACAGGGTCCGATGCGCCAGGCCGCCGAGGCAGTCGTCGCGTTCGCCATCGACGCGGACCCGGATCTTGCCGGGCGTGGCGGGGGTGCGGCCGTGCACGTGGTGTGCGAACTGCGCCAACAGCGCGGCCCGTTGACGTGGCCAGTCCTTCGCCTCGCCGACCGCCAGCGCGGGCAGGGTGTAGGCGGGGACCTTGCGTTCGTCGACGTTGGTCGTGTGGGTCTGGGCGCAGAGCGAGGTCGCACCCAACAGGAAGGCGAGCGGCAACCGCATGGAGCGAGGTCGGATCGTTCCCGGGACAGGCACCGGGGACTCGGGAGGGTGTGAGGTGTAACCGAGGGGCGTTCGCGGCTACAACCCCGCCACCCATGCGCTGCCATCCGATTGCCGTCGTCGTCGCCATGCTGTCGACGCTTGCCGCCCAGGAGACCATGCCCGCCACCACCTTGCTCGGAGCCAAGGAACACACCTACCGCTGGGTGCCCGGCTTCGCCCGCCTCGCCGACGGCAAGGAGTTCGGCAACATGCACGGCTGCCTCGTCGTCGACCGCGCCGGCAACGTGCTGTGCAACACCGACACCGAACACGCGGTGATCGTGTTCTCGCCCGAAGGCAAGGTGCTGCGGTCCTGGGGCAAGGACTTCCGCGGCGGCCTGCACGGCATGTGCTTGCGCGAGGAGGACGGCAAGGAAGTGCTCTACCTCGCGCACCACGGCCGGCACGAGATCGTCAAGACGACGATCGACGGCGAAGTGCAGTGGACCCTCGGCTGGCCGCAGGCCTCGGGCATCTACGAGAACGAAGGCCAGTACAACCCGACCGCGGTGGCCGTCGGACCCGACGGCCGCATCTTCGCCGCCGACGGCTACGGCAAGTCGTGGGTGCACCTGTACGACAAGGAACGCAAGTACGTGAAGTCGTTCGGCGGGCCCGGCAACGGCCCCGGCAAGATGCAGACGCCGCACGGCTTGTGGCTCGACACGCGCGGCAAGGAGCCGCTGCTGCTCGTGTGCGACCGCGAGAACCACCGGCTGCAGTGGTTCACGATGGACGGCGAACACGTGCGCACGATGGACAAGGACCTGCGGCGCCCGTGCAACGTGGCGCTGCGCCCCGACGGCGGGCTCGCGGTCGCCGACCTCGCCGGCCGCATCACGCTGCTCGACAAGGACGACAAGCTCGTCACGCACCTCGGCGACAACCCGGCCGAGAAGCTGCGCGCGCGCAACGACGTGAAGCGCGACCAGTGGAAGGACGGCGAGTTCCTGTCGCCGCACGGCATCGCGGTCGACAAGAGCGGCGCGATCTACGTGATGGACTGGAACTTCCTCGGGCGGCTCAGCAAGCTCGTGCCGGAGCCGGTCGAGGCGATCGAGTCCGGCAAATGAACGGGCGCGCGGTCGCGGCCGGCCGCGGCATGGGCGTCTCGGCGGCGATCGCGGTGCTGGCGGCGGTGGCGTTCACCCTGCTGCGGCAGCGGGCGTTGCATGGCGAGGACACGCGGCTGTTCGTGCTCGGCCTCGCGGCGGGCGACACCGGCTGGCTGTCGCGCCACTTTCTGTTCCTGCCGACGATCCAGGGACTCGGCGCCGTGCTGCGGCCGTTCGGCGCGTCGTGGTTCGTGGTGCTGCAGACCGCGGCCATCGCCGGCTCGGCACTCGGCCTGTTCTGCCTGCACCGCGCCGGGCGGCGTCTGCTCGGGGCGGACGTGGGGCACTGGCTGCCGATCGCACTGGCCCTGGTGCCGGGCTGGTTCTTCTTCGCCACGGCCGCTGAGATCCACGGCCTGTTCGTGTTGCCCCTCGGCGTCGCGTGGTGGGCGTTCGCGGCCTGGCACGACGTCCCTGGGCGCTGGCGCGCGGTCGCGGTCGGTGTTGGCTGTGGCGTGGCGGCGGCGCTGCACTTCACCGGCTACGCGCTGTTGCCGACGCTGCTGCTGCTCGCGTTCCTGCGGCGGCGGCAGCCCGTGCGAACCTGCGTCGGACTGTGCGCCTGGTCCGGGCTCGGGCTCGTGGGGGCGGTCGTTCTGGCGGCGCTCGCGGTCGGCGTGTCGCCGTGGGGGCAGTTCACCGCGGCGGCCGAGTTCGGCGAAGCGTGGTCGGTGCGCGTGCAGATGGCCGAAGTGCCGCGGGTCGGCTGGACCGAGTTCGTGCGGCCGTTCCTGCCGTGGTCGTTCCTGGTGGTCCCCGCGTGCTTCGTGCCGAGCGCGCGGCCGTATGCCGTCGGTGCCTTGCTGGCCATGGGGATGCACGCGCCGACCCCGCTGCTGGGGCTGGCGAACGCGGAACGGCTGGTCGAGCACGGGGCCTACCTGACGGCGTGTGCGGTGCCGTTGGTGCTGGCGGCGTGGCACACCGTTCCGCGGTGGGCGTTCGCCGGGTCGGTGGTGGTCGCGGCCGTGGTCGCGAACGGGTTGCAGGCCGGGCGGCGGGTGGTGCCGTACGACCCGGCCATGGTCGCGTCGTTGCGCGCACTGCAGCAGGAACGCGGACCGTTGGCGCTGGTCGTCGGGTCGCGGTCGGCGGACATGGAAGCGCTGACGATCGAATGCGAGGGCCAGCTGTTCATCGACACCGACAAGGTGCGGGTGTGGACCGACGGCGCGTCCGGCGTGCCGTTGGCGCCGTGGTTCGACGCGATCATCGCCCACTTCGCGTCCGGTCGGCAACTGGTGGTCTGTGCGTCGGCGCGCGCGGCATTCGCGCAGCATGCGCATCCGGAAGTGCGGGCGTTGTGGGCCGACCACCTGGCCCGTGCCTACGTCGTGGAGCCGATCGTGCGACCGGGGCTGGAAGCCTGGTTGCTGACGCGGCGCTGAGCCGGAAGCGGGCGAGTTGGCTTCGCCGCGAGGGCTTGGCTACAACCAACCCCGGGCATGGTCGGGCGGCACGATTCCACAAGGGCGCTGCGCGTCGTCGCAGGAGTACTCGGTGCGTGCGCCGTGTTGTTCGTGTTGCCGCTCGGCGACGACCCGGACCTGGCGCTCGACACGGCTCGCCGCTCGACGACGAAGCCGGCCGCGGCAAATGCCATCGCCGATGCGGTCCGTCCACTCGGCGAGTACTTCGCCGCGCCGGACCGCGACGAAATCGTGCTGCGCCTGGACCAGACGGCATTGCCGGCACCGGTGCCGGACGCCACGGTCGAGGCCCTGGTCGAGGCGTTGCGCGACGACGGCATCCCGCACAACGGGCTCGCGGCGTTCGCCGAACTGTGTGCCGCGCCCAACGGGGCGATTGCGGCACTCACTGCGGCACTCGGCTCGGCCGACGTGCAGCAACGCGGGTTCGCAGCGGCGATCCTGCGCGAACGCTGTGCCGCCGGGCGCGCCCTGGTCAGCGACGAGTTGTGCGCGGCCAGTGTCGACGACCTGCGGTCCGGCCACGATTCGTTCCTCGTCGGGACGTCCGGGTACCCGCGCGCGCGGTCCGCGCTCGTCCTGCTGTGCGGGCACGGGCAGCAGGCGGCACCGTGGCTGCGGCGCGCCCTCGACAGCGGGGATTCCGGCCAGCGCGCCCTGGCGGCGTTCGCGTTGGCGCCGCATGCCAACGACGTCGATGCGGCGCGCATCGTGCGCGTGCTCGCGCCGCATCTCGCCGACAACGAACAGCCCGGTGACGCCCTGTTCGCGGGGCATGGGCTGTTCCGGCTCGGGCATCGAGGCCTCGCGGCGCTGCGCGATTGGCGTCCGTTCGTCGACGCGCAGGCGGCGAGCCTGATCGACCTGGTGGTGCTCGACGTGGTGACGCCGCCGCGCAGCAAGGCCGAACTGCGCGCGCGCGGGTCGCTGCATCGCGTCACGTCCGTCTACCACGATCCCGTGTTCGAGTTCGACCACGAACGTTCGGCGCTGCCGCGCGAGTGAATGCCGCCCGCGGTCAGCGACGCAGCGGGAGCGGACGGGCGCCGGCGCCGCCGTGCACCCGCGCCGGGTCGCCCAGCAGCGTCAGCGTGCCGTGTCGGCCGGTGCTCCAGAGTTCGGCCCCGCTGCGGCGGACCAGTTCGCCGAGGTCGGTGTCGCCGTCGCCGGCCGGAGCCGACGCGAGGCAGGCGCGCGGGCGCACCCGCTGCAGGAGGGCTGGGGCGTTCGCATTGGCGCGGCCGTGGTGCGGCAGCACCAGCACGTCGCTCGGTCGCGCGATGCCGTGCTGCAGGGCCGCGGCGACGCCGAGTTCCTGCGCATCGCCGGTCGACAGCACCGCAAG
>JAEUHV010000361.1 GCA_016794485.1 Planctomycetota bacterium | reverse complement strand
CGCCGGCGATCGAGTCGACGCGGTGCCGCTCCCACAGGCCGGCGAGGATGCCGTTCTTCTGCTCGTAGAGCCCCGAGAAGCCGACCAGGATGCAGCGCGGCCGGCCGGGGATGCGCCAGCGACCGATGCGCACCGGCACGCCGATCGCGCGGCAGCTGGCGACGAACTCCTCGTGCCCGGGCTCCTCGTCGAACGGCGGTTGCATCCCGGTGCCGCCCAGCAACTGCGGCCCGACCGTGATGTAGTCGTCGCCGAAGTGCTCGACCGCGGTCACGGCCTTGCTCGACAGCACCGTGTGGATGCCGCCGACCTTGTTGCACACTTCCCAGCTGATCTCGAACAGTTGGTACGAACGGTCCGGCATGGTCACTGCTTCTTCTTCGGCGTGGCCTTCTGCACTTCGGCGCGCAGATGGTCCAACGCGGTCATCACCGTCACGAACGCCGCGTGCGGCGTGTCGTACGGACTGAAATAGTCGTGCACCTCGGCGTCGCTGTGGTGCTTGGTCGCGATGTAGTAGACGTGGTCCGACGTGGTGAACTGGCGCCACGCCTCGAGCAGGTCGGGCCGCTTCTTCGCCAGCGTCAGCACCTGCTCGCGCAGGGCGTAGATGCGAGCATGCGCCTCTTGCTGCATCGGGTTGCCGAGCCATGCCGACAGGTTGCGTTCGACGTCGGCCCACGACACCGGCTTGTCGATGTCGAGTTCGCCGGCGGCCTCGCGCTCGGCCGCGACCTGTGCCGGGGTACGGAACCGGAACGTCGGCTTCTGCAGCACCTGCTCGGGCAGGTGGCGCATGAACTCGAGGATGCCGGTCTGCGCCCCCTGATGCTCGCCGAACGTCTCGTAATCCATGAACAACCCGATGAACTGCGCGGGTGGCGGCACGTCGTGCAGCCAAGTCGCGTAGGTATCGGCAAACAGCGGCCACGAAGGCCACTTCCGGTTCGAGAAGCGGAACGCGATGTCGTCGCTGAGCGAGTAGCTGCGCAGCAGCAGCTTGAGCGATTCGCAACCCTTCGGTCGCCACGGGACTTGCGGGCTGCGCCAGCCGAGCAGGCGATCGGCCCCCTCGCCCATCATGCACTCGAACCCGAGCTGTTCGACCTTGCGACAGATCGCGTTGTCCAGGATCAGCTCGGTGTTGCGGAACGTGGTCGGCGCGCCGAACAGATCGGTGACGGTCGCACGCTGCTGTTCGACCTGGGCCTCGAACTCGGCGAGGTCGATCACCGCGGCGAGGCTGTGCTGGCTGGTCTCGCACAGGAACTCGACGTTGCCGGTCTCGGCCAACGCCACGAACGAGTCGAGCGCGTCCGGCACCCAGTCGCGCATCTGGCGGATCACGGTGCCCGACAACGAGAACGCGCAGCGGAACTGCCCATCGGTGCGTTCGATCGCGTCGAGCAGCAGCCGGTTCATCGGCAGGTAGCAGCGCTCGGCGACCCGCTCGGCGACGAGGCGATTGAGCGGCTCGTCGAACAGCTCGAGCTTGCGGATGCGATCCTGCGGCTTCCACTTGCGCAGCCGGTACGGCTGGTGGACCTGGAAGTAGAAGACGACGTCGATCACCTCGCCGCCTCCGCGCACAGGGCCAGCGCGCGCAGCAGTTCGCCGCTGTTCCACGCCTGCGCGAAGGTGCCCCCCGGGCGGTGCGGGGCGTCGCCGTCGTAGACCTCGCTGACGTGGTCGAGCCCCTGGCGGTCGAGTTCGGGCAGGAAGCCGTCGAGCCACGCCCGCAGCGCCTTCGCTTCGGCCTTGCGCGACTTCTTCGGCGCCGACGCCAGCGCCGCCTCGACGTGGAAGCCCACCAGCCACGGCCACACGGTGCCCTGGTGGTAGGCGCGGTCGCGCGACTCGACGCCACCTTCGTAGCGGGCGCGGTAGGCCGGGTCCTTCGGCGACAGCGTGCGCAGCCCGACCGGAGTCACCAGCTCCGCCGTGGCCGTGGCCACGACGGCGCGGCGCTGGGCCGGCGACAGCGGTGAACGCACAAGGGCCGCGGCGACGAGCATGTTCGGCCGGATCGCGCGATCGGGCACGCCGTCGTGCACGCGGTCGGCGAGGCGTTGCTCGTCGGCGAGCCAGAACTGCTGCACGAACGCGGCGCCGGCGCGCTCGCTCGCATTCCGCCAGCGCTTGCCGTCGTGTTCGGCCAGGAACGCCAACAGCGAACACCACAACGCCTGGATCTCGACCGGCAGACCGCTGCGCGGCGTCACCGGCACGACGCCGATGCGCGCGTCCATCCAGGTCGCGTTCAGATCGGCGCGACCGGCGCGCAGCAGCCCGGCGGCGTCGACGGCGAGGCCGAGTTCGGTGCCCTGTTCGTAGCTCACGGCGATGGCCGCGAGGGCCGGCAACAGTTCATCGCGCACGAACTCGCGGTCGCCGCCGGCGTCCGCGTAGCGCGCCACCGCCAACGCGAACCACAGTGCCGCATCGCAGCTGTCGTAGTGGCTCGTGGCGGCGTCGTGGCCGTACACGTTCGGCAGCAGGCCTCGGCGCAGGAACGGCAACGCCCCGCGCAGGATCTCGGCGCACAGGTCGGCGCGGCCGCGCGCAAGCGTCAGGCCGGGCAACGACACGAACACGTCGCGCCCCCACTCCTGGAACCACGGGAACCCGGCCAGAACGCCCAGCCGATTGCCGTCGGCGCGGTAGAGGAAATCGTCGGCAGTGCGCGCCAGCCGGGCGAACAACGGATCCGCGCCGGCGACCACCGCCGCATCCCGCGTCCGCGCCGCCGACGATTCGGCGTCGAAGGCGCCGGCCGCGTCGGCACACGGCTCCGCCAGTGCGAACGCCACGGTCGCCGACTGCCCTGGTCCGATGTCGAGCTCGAGCACACCAGGGACCCAACGATCCCCGACGTGGTCGTAGCCGCGGTCACGGTCGGTCGCGAACAGGAAGCCGCGGTACCAGGCCGGCTCACCGCGGAAGGTCGCAACGCCGTCGGCGGTCAGCCACAAGGTCGGCAGTGTCGGGTTGGGCCGCACGCCCCAGCTCGCCCCCTGCGCCAGGACCGTGGCGTCGTAGCCGTCGTCGGCCGGCGGCAGG
>JAEUHV010000352.1 GCA_016794485.1 Planctomycetota bacterium | reverse complement strand
TCCGCACCGGTGAGCCAGCGGCAGCCGGGCGGCAGGCCGGACGCGCCGCGGAACGGGGCGCCGGTCGCGGCGGGCAACACCGCGGCCGCGAGGTCGACGGCCGGTCCCGCCACAGGCGCTTGCACGGCCTTCACTTCCACGCCGAACCAGAACGGGTCGCCCGCGGGCTCGCCGGCTGGCGCCGGGGCGTAGTGCACCGACAGCGGCAGATCGGGTGCTGCGGGCACCGGTGGTGCTCCCGCACAGGCGGCGAGTCCGACAACGAGCAGCGTTCGGGCGAGCGGGCGGCGCACGACGACAGGCTACCTGCGTCGGCGTGGCTGGCAACGGCAGCGAACCGTGCTTTCGCCCATGCCACCGGCTAGTGTGCTCGCGGTCGTATTTCGTCGATTTCGTCCAGAACCAGGGAGGTTCCACGTGTCCGCTGCCGCGCGTTCCGCCGCCATCCAGCTCATCGCCCGCAAGTCGCCCGTCGCCACGAACCAGTGCACCAAGAACGTGCCCGCTTTGTTCGGGGTGAACGTGTTCGGTCTGGACCAGATGCGCACCGCACTGTCCGAGAGCGCGTGGAAGGCGCTGCGCTCGTGCATGGAGCACGGCCAGGAACTCGACCACGCGCTCGCCGACCAGGTCGCCAATGCGATGAAGGAGTGGGCGGTCGCGCGCGGCGCCACGCACTTCACGCACTGGTTCCAGCCGATGACCGGATCGACCGCCGAGAAGCACGACAGCTTCGCGTCGGTCGTAGGCGGCAAGCTGATGATGGAGTTCAGCGGCAAGGCGCTGGTCAAGGGCGAGCCGGATGCGAGTTCGTTCCCGAGCGGTGGCCTGCGCGCGACCTTCGAAGCGCGCGGCTACACGGCCTGGGACCCGACCTCGCCCGCGTTCCTGCGCGAGACCACGAACGGCTCGACGCTGTGCATTCCGACCGCGTTCTGCAGCTGGACCGGTGAGGCGCTCGACGAGAAGACGCCGCTGCTGCGCAGCACGGAGGCGCTCAACCGCGAGGCGGTGCGCCTGCTGCGGCTGCTCGGCGACGACAAGGTGCAGTTCGTCTACCCGACGCTCGGCTGCGAGCAGGAGTACTTCCTGATCGACCGCGACCTCTACTTCCTGCGGCCCGACCTGATCGCGACCGGACGCACGCTGTTCGGCGCCAAGCCGCCGAAGGGCCAGGAACTCGAGGACCACTACTTCGGGTCGATCGCGCCGCGCGTGCTGGCCTACATGCAGGAGGTCGAACTCGAGCTGTGGAAGCTCGGCGTGCCGGTGAAGACCCGCCACAACGAGGTCGCGCCGAGCCAGTACGAGCTGGCGCCGATCTTCGAGCGCACGACGATCGCGGTCGACCACAACATGCTCTGCATGGAAGTGCTGAAGCAGGTCGCCACCCGGCACGGCTTCCAGTGCCTGCTGCACGAGAAGCCGTACTCCGGCATCAACGGCTCGGGCAAGCACAACAACTGGTCGATGGCGACCGACTGCGGCGACAACCTGCTCGAACCGGGCCGCAGCCCGGAGCAGAACATGCGCTTCATGGTGATGCTCGCCGCGGTGATGCGTGCGGTCGACACGCACGCCGACCTGCTGCGCACGACGATCGCGCACGCCGGCAACGACCATCGCCTCGGCGCCAACGAGGCGCCGCCGGCCATCCTGTCGATCTACCTCGGCGAGCAGCTCACCGACGTGGTCGACGCGCTGATCGCCGGCACCGGCCGCGGCAGCGAACGCAAGCGCGAGACGATGCGGCTCGGGGTGTCGGTGCTGCCGCCGCTGCCCAGGGACGCCACCGACCGCAACCGCACGTCGCCGTTCGCGTTCACCGGCAGCAAGTTCGAGTTCCGTGCCGTCGGGTCGAGCCAGGCCTGCGCCAAGCCGAACGCGGTGCTGAACACGATCGTCGCCGACGCGCTGGCCCACATCAGCAACGAGATCGAGAAGAACAAGGCGGCGAAGGGGCTGCAGGCCGCGATCAACGACGTGGTCGTCGATCTGTTCAAGAAGCACCAGCGCATCCTGTTCAACGGCAACGGCTACTCGGCCGAGTGGCACGCCGAGGCGGCGAAGCGAGGCCTGCCGAACTTCCGCAACGCGGTCGACGCGATCGGCAACTTCGGCAGCAAGAAGAACGTCGAGCTGTTCGAGCGGTTCTCGGTGCTGTCCAGCAAGGAAGCCGAGTCGCGCATGAACATCATGTTCGAGGGCTACTGCAAGGCGATCGCGATCGAAGGCCAGAGCGCCCTGTCGATCGCGCGCACGATGATCCTGCCGTCGGCGCAGCGCTCGCAGGGCGCCGTCGCGCAGAGCGTGGCGGCGGCGAAGGCCTGCGGCGTCGACGTGAAGGTGCAGGAGAAGCGCCTGCGCGACTTCTCGGCCCGCATCGAGTCGTTCGTGCTGGCGATCGAGGACCTGACTGCGCAGTTCGAGCACGCCGAGCACCATGCCGGCGCGCCCGGCGACCACGCCAAGACCTACCGCGACAAGGTGGTGCCGGCGATGGTCAAGCTGCGCGAAGTCGCCGACGGCCTCGAGACGATGGTCGACGACGCCGAGTGGCCGCTGCCGAAGTACCGCGAGATCCTGTTCCTGCAGTGATCCGCGGCGGCGGCGCGCGCGCGCCCGCGAGGTCCGGTCAGCGCGCCTTCTGCAGCTGCAGCAGCGGCATCACGATCGCGACGACGATGCCGGCGACGATCGCGGCGAGCACGACGATGATCAGCGGTTCGATGACGCTGGTCAGCTTCTGGGTCGCCAGGTCGACTTCCTCGTCGTAGGTGGCGGCGATGCGTTCCAGCATCTCCTCGAGGTTGCCGGCCTGTTCGCCGACGCCGACCATGTAGCTGATCGTCGGCGGGAACACGCCCGATTGCTTCATCGGGGTCGAGATGTCGGTGCCTTCCAGCACCCGGTCGTGCACGTTCGTCAGGGCGTTTTGCAGGACCTTGTTGTCGAGCACGGCCTTGGTGACCTGCAACGCCTGCAGCGCCGGCACGCCCGAACGCAGCAGCGTCGCCAGCGTGATCGAGAAGCGCGCCATCGCCTGCTTGCGCATCAGGTCGCCGAACACCGGCAGGCGCAGCTTGAAGGTGTCGAAGGCGAGGCGTCCCTTGTCGCTGTTGACGAACAGTTGGAACGCGACGACGAGCAGCAGCAACCCGACGACGACCAGCAGCCAGTAGCTGACCAGGAAGTCCGAGACCGTGATCAGCACTTCGGTCGCGAACGGCAGTTCCTGTCCCTTGCCCTTGATGAGCTGGGTGACGCGCGGCACGACGAACGTCATCAGGATCGCGACGACGATCACGCCCACGCCCGACATCACCATCGGGTAGATGAGCGCCGCACCGACCTTGTTCTTCAGGCGGGTCTGGGCCTGCAGGAAGCCGGCCAGGCGGACCAGGACCTTGTCCAGGGCGCCCGACGACTCGCCGGCCTTCACCATGTTGCTGTAGAGGTCGGTGAAGTAGGCCGGGTGCTGCATCACCGCGTCGCCGAACGGCATGCCCTGGGTGACCTTCTCGCGGATGTCGCGGAACGCCTCCTCGATCTTCTTGTCGGGCGCCTGCTCGATGATCATGCGCAGCGCCTCGGCGAGCGGGATGCCGGCTTGCAGCAGCGACGCCATCTGGCGCGTGACCGCGGCGACCTGTTCGGTGCGGGCCTTGTTCGGCGTCTCGACGCCGGTGACGCCGCGGATCCGGATCGCGGCCTTCTTCTTGGCGCGCGACTCCTGGATGTCGGTGACGAACAGCCGGTCGCGCTTCAGCTTGACGCGGGCGTCGCGCGCCGTGTCGGCATCGATGATGCCCTTCTTGACGCGGTTGTCGGCGTCGATCGCCTTGTATTCGAAGATGGGCACGTTGGGGGTTACCTCGGCTGGTCCCGGCTCACAGCACGTCGAGTTGGGTCACGCGCAGCACTTCGTCCGGCGTCGTCATGCCGGCCAGCAGCTTCTGCACACCCGACATGCGCAGCGTCTTGAGCCCGCGCTCGAGCGCGCCGCGCTTGATCTGGCTGGCGGTCGCCTTGTTGACGATCTGCTCCTGGATGTGCGTGTCGATCGGCATCACCTCGTAGATCGCCGTCCGGCCGGCGTAGCCGGATCGGAAGCACTCGTCGCAGCCCTTGCCGACGAGCAGCTTGCCGTCCGGGAACTGGTCCGGCGAGAGCTTCAGGTCCTCGAGGTGGTACAGCATCTCCTGCGTCGGGGCGATCGCCTCCTTGCAGTTGGGGCAGATCGTGCGCAGCAGGCGCTGCGCGACCACCAGCAGCAACGACGACGACACCAGGTAGGGTTCGACGCCGATGTCGATCAGGCGCGTCACCGTCGACGCGGAGTCGTTGGTGTGCACCGTCGAGAACACCAGGTGGCCGGTCAGTGCGGCGCGGATCGCGATGTCGGCGGTCTCGTTGTCGCGCACTTCGCCGACCATCATCACGTCCGGGTCCTGGCGCAGGAACGACCGCAGGCCGTTGGCGAAGGTGAGCCCCTTCTTGACGTTCACCTGCACCTGGCTGATGCCGTCGAGGTTGTATTCGACCGGATCCTCGATGGTCAGGATGTTGAGGTCGGGCGCGTTGATCGCGTCGAGGCAGGCGTACAGCGTGGTGGTCTTGCCCGACCCGGTGGGGCCGGTGACGAAGATCACGCCGTGGCTGTAGTTGATGTAGCGCCGGATCGTGCGTTCGGCTTCCTGCTCGAGGCCGATCTGGTCGAGTGAGTAGATCTTCGTCGTCTTGTCGAGGATGCGGAACACGACGCGTTCGCCACCCGCGACCGGCACGGTGCTGATGCGCACGTCGACGTCGCCGTCGCCGACCCGGATCGAAGCGCGGCCGTCCTGGGGCAGCCGGCGTTCGGCGATGTCCATCTTCCCCATGACCTTGACGCGGCTGATGATCGCTTCCTGCGCGCGTTTGGGGACCGACTCCATGTCGTAGAGCACGCCGTCGATGCGCATGCGCACCTGGAAGCGGTCGGCGTACGGCTGCAGGTGGATGTCCGAGGCGCGCAGCTTGAGCGCCTGGAACAGCAGCATGTTGACCAGCTTGATGACCGGCGCCTTGTTGGCGTCGAGCAGGTCCTCCGATTCCTGGATGTTCTCGGCGATGGACACGATGTCCGTGTCCTTGACGTCCTGCAGCGCTTCGTCGACGCCGTCGGCCTTGTGCCGGTAGGCGCGGTTGATCAGGTTCGCGACCTCGCTGCGCGTCGTCAGCACGGCTTCGATCTCGCGCCCGAGCAGCGTCGCGAGGTCGTCCATCGGCTGGACGTCGAGTGGCTTGTGGGTCGCCACGCGCAGCAGGGTGCCGGTGTCTTCGATCGCGATCAGGCCGTGCGTGCGCGCGAACTGGACCGGGATCTGCTGGATGAACCCGCCGGGCACGCCGACGCCTTCGAGGCTCTGCCGGAACTCGAGGCCGAGCAGTTCGGCGAAGAACTGCATGCACTTGCTCTCGGGCAGCAGGTTCTTGCCGACCAGGACCTGGACCAGCGACTGGCCGGTCTCGCGTTCGGTCGCCAGTGCGTCGTCGATCTGTGCCTGCGTGAGGCCGGCCTTGCGCAGCAGGCTCTCGCGCACACGGTCCTTCTGTGGTGCGACCGCGCTGGGCTTCGTGGGCGGCGAACTGCCGTTGCTCATCGCTGCGCTCCGTTCGAGGCGTTCGGGGCCGTGGGCACGGTCGGGACGGTGGCCGCAGGGTCGGTGCGCTGGCGGCGGTAGGTGGGCAACTCGAACTCGCCCTGCAGGTCGAGGTCCTCGATGTTGGCGCCGGAGTCCTTCATCGTCGTGGCCGGAGCGTCCTGGTTGAGGCCCCACTTGCGGTCGATGATGCGCAGGCGACGGTCGCCGATGTACTCCTTCGCCTCGAGCTTGCGGTCGAGGGTGACCTGGTAGAGGTCCTGGAACTCGTCCTCGTCGAGGATCGTCGGCGTGACGAAGAAGTAGAGGTTGGTCTTGTTGCTGGTGGACTCGCTCTTGCGGAAGAAGAAGCCGAGCAGCGGGATGTCCTTCAGCAGCGGGATGCCGCCGTTGTTTTCCGACTCGCTGTCCTCGATCACGCCGCCGAGCACCATCGTGGCCGCACTCGGCATGGTCACCTGGGTCTTGATCGTTCGGCGCAGCACGATGCCGCCACCGGTCGCCGAGTTCGGATCGAAGGCGCCGACGAAGCGCGACACCTCGAGCGACACGTTCAGGCGCAGGTAGTTGTTGGGCGAGATCGTCGGCGAGATCTCGAGCGTGATGCCGGCGTTGCGCGGCG
>JAEUHV010000306.1 GCA_016794485.1 Planctomycetota bacterium | reverse complement strand
GATCGGCAAGGCGTCGTCGGCCTCGCCGTGCACGATCGCGACCGGACAGCGGATCTTGTCCAGGCTCGGCAGCGCGTCGTAGCGGTCGTCGGGGCGGAAGCGGCCGAACAGGCCGTGCGGCATCACCGGGATCACGTCGCCGGCGGCCAGCAACACGAGGCGCGCCGGGTTCTCGCCGAGGTCGGCGACGGCCGCGGCGAGCTGGCACGCGAGCGGCGTGCCGAGCGAGTAGCCCCAGATCTCGATGCGCTCGGCGGGCACGCCCTGCCGGCGCAGCCAGCGCCACTGCGCGAGCAGGTCCGCGGCGAGGGCCGGGGGGGTCGGTGTGCCGGTCGACGTGTCGAAGCCGCGGTAGGCGAAGAACGCGATGCCGACGTCGTGGCCGGCGAACAGGCGGTCGAGTTCGGCGCGAAAGCCGGCGAGGATCGCCTGCGAGTTGCCCGGCGCGAACAGGATCCAGCGCGGGTCGGAGGCACGCGGCGCACGACGCAAGCCGGCGAGGACCACGTCGTCGGCCACCGCGAGACGTTCCAGCTGCCAGCCGTCGGTTGCGAGGGACTGCAGTTCGGCGGTGGTCGGGCGCCCGATCCAGTAGGCGAACCGGTGCAGCTTGCCGGCGACGAACCAGGCGACCGGAACGGCGACGAGGCCGGCGAGGGCGAGCAGCAGACGCGTCTTCACCCGATCCAGCTTACGGTCGGCGTCGGCCACCGTGCACGTCCCGCCGATGCCATCGCGCGGATCGGGCCACCCGCGGCATGGCCCACAGCGCCCCGAGGCCGTATCAAGGCGACTTCGCGCTTCCACCGATTCGACTTGTCCATGGCGCCTTCGCTCGCTGCCGTTTTCGTCGGTTCCGACACCCTGCTGCTGCAGTGCCTCGAAGCGTGGCGCGAACGTGGCCACCGGGTGGTCGCGGTCGCCACCGACACCGACAAGGTTAGGCGCTGGTGTGTGGACCAGGGCATCCGCCATCTCGATGCGACCGGGGACCTGGCAAAGGCCCTGGCCGGCGAAGTGTTCGACCACCTGTTCGCGATCACGTGGCTGCGCCTCCTGCCGCCGGCGGTGCTGGCGCTGCCCAAGGCCGGAGCGATCAACTTCCACGACGGCCCGTTGCCGCGGTACGCAGGCCTGAACGCCACGTGCTGGGCGATCCACCGCGGCGAGGTCGAACACGGCGTCACGTGGCACCGCATCGAAGCCGAGGCGGACACCGGGGCGATCCTGCTGCAGCGGCGCTTCCCGATCGCGCCGGACGACACCGCGTTCACGCTGAACGCGCGGTGCTTCCAGGTGGGCCAGGAGACGTTCGCCGAACTGGTCGACGCGCTCGCGGCGGGCACGGTGCAGGCGGTGGCGCAGGACCTCGCGCAGCGCACGTGGTTCGCGCGGCGCGCCCGGCCCGACGGACTGGCGATGCTGGACTTCGCGCGTCCGGCCGCCGACGTCGCGCGCGTGGTGCGCGCGTTCGACCACGGCGTGTACAGGAACCCGATCGCGATCGCGAAGGTGCGGGCGCCGAACGGCGTGTTCGTGCCGGGCGCGGTCGAGTGTGTCGCGGGCAGCGGGGCGGTGCCGGGAACGGTGACCGGGGTCGGTGACGAGCACGTGCAGGTCGCGTGCGCCGACGGCGACGTGAAGCTGGCGCGCTTGCGGTGCCTGCGCGGGTCGCCGCTGGTGGGGCCCGCCCTCGCCCAGCTCGGCCTCGCGGCAGGCATCCGGCTGTGGTTGCCGACCAAGGACGACGTATCCGCGCTGACCGCGATCGGTGCCGCTGCGGCGGCGGCCGACGACGCGCACACGGAGACGTTGCGCCTGCTGGCGCCGTTGCCGGTGCCGGACGGTGGTCCGGGCGACGGCGTCGCGGTGCCGGCCAACCTCACGGTCGAACTGGCCGGAGCGCCGACGGCCGAACGCGCGGCGGCGGTCGTGCTGGCGTTCCTCGCCCGTGTCACCGGGCAGGCGCCGTTCGGCGTCGGCCTGCGCACGGCGGCGAGTGCGGCGGCGGCGGTTGGCCGCACCGACCTCGTCGTCGCGGCCCCGGCGGTGACGTTCGCGCCCGAACCGATGCAACCGGTCGCGCAAGTGCTCGACGCGTTGGTCGCCGCAGTGCGGCGGCAAGGCGATCGCGGGCCGATGCTGCGCGAACTGGTGGTGCGCCGGCCCGACGTGCTGCCCCCGAACGCCGTGCTGGAGCCGCCGGTGCGCATCGCTGCGGGTGTGGCCGCGGGCCCTGTGCAACCGGGCACGCTCGAGTTCGCGGTGGCGGACGGTGGGGGCGTGCAGGTCGTGTACGACGGCAAGGCCATGACCCAGCCGGCCGCCGCGGCGCTGGTGCGACGGCTGCAGGTCTTCGCGCGCGCGGCCGCGGCCGCACCGACGACGCCGCTGGCGCAGGTGCCGATCCTCGACGCGAGCGAACTCGATCTCGTGCTGCGGCAGTGGAACGCGGTCGATGCGCCGCCGCCGGCCGAGGCGTGCGTACATCGCCAGTTCGCCGCGGCGGCGGCGCGGTTTCCGGAGGCGGTGGCGTTGCGCTGCCGCGATGCCGTGGTGTCCTACCGCGACCTGCAGCGCGGCGTCGACCGCCTGGCCGGCTGGTTGCGCGGTCGCGGCGTGCAGCCCGGCGACCGCGTCGGCATCTGCGTGCCGCGCGGCTTCGGCATGGTCACCGCGGTGCTGGCGACGCTGCGCTGCGGCGCCGCCTACGTGCCGCTCGATCCGGCCTATCCGCGCGAACGGCTGCAGTTCATGGCCGGGGATGCAGACCTCGCGGCGTTGGTCGTCGACCGCGACAGCCTGCCGGCCGCGCCGACGGTCGCCTGCCCGCGCGTCGACCTCGACGCCGATGCCGACGTCGTCGCGCGCGCCGACGGCTTGCTCGACGACCCGACGAATGGCGACCATCTCGCGTACCTGATCTACACGTCGGGCTCCACCGGCCGGCCGAAGGGGGTCATGGTGCGGCACCGCAACGTGACGAACTTCTTCGGCGGCATGGACCGCGTGCTCGGGCCCGACCGCGGCACCTGGCTCGCGGTGACCAGCCTGTCGTTCGACATCTCGGTGCTCGAACTGCTGTGGACCCTGTGCCGCGGCTTCACCGTCGTGCTGCACACCGGCGACGGTGCGGCGAACTCCAGCGCGCCCGCGGTTGCACCGGCGCGGCCGATCGCGTTCAGCCTGTTCTACTTCGCCAGCGACGAGGGGGAGCACGCCGAGGACAAGTACCGCCTGCTGTTCGAGGGGGCGCGCTTCGCCGACGCGAACGGCTTCGAAGCGGTGTGGACGCCGGAGCGCCACTTCCACGCGTTCGGCGGGCTCTATCCCAATCCCGTCGTCGCCAGCGCCGCGATCGCCGCGGTGACGCAGCGCGTCGGCATCCGCGCCGGCTCGTGCGTGGTCACGTTGCACCACCCGATCCGCGTCGCCGAGGACTGGGCCCTGGTCGACAACCTGTCGAAGGGCCGTGTCGGCATCGCGTTCGCCGCCGGTTGGCACTCGCGCGACTTCGTGCTGCGGCCGGAGTCGTTCGCCGACCGCAAGAACGGCATGTTCGCGGCGATGCGGCAGGTGCATGCGCTGTGGCGCGGCGAGACCGTCGAGTTCCCGGGGCACGACGGCAAGCCGGTGCCGATCCGCACGCTGCCGCGGCCGGTGCAGAAGTCGCTGCCGTCGTGGGTCACCGTCGCGGGCAATCCGGAGACCTACCGCATGGCCGGCGAGTCCGGCAGCTACGTGCTGACCCACCTGCTCGGCCAGAGTCTCGAGGAACTGGCGCAGAAGCTCGCGGTCTACCGGGAAGCGTGGCGGGCGGCGGGGCATCCGGGCGAGGGCAAGGTCACGCTGATGCTGCACACGTTCGTCGGCGACGACGAAGAGCGCGTGCGGGCCGCGGTGAAGGAGCCGATGAAGGGCTACCTGCGCAGCAGCATCGACCTGGTCAAGCAGGCGGCGTGGTCGTTCCCCGCCTTCAAGAGCCGCGTCGACAAACCCGGCGAGATGGACGCCCTGCTCAACGGCGGGCTCACGCCGCAGGACTTCGAGGCGTTGCTCGAGTTCTCGTTCGAACGCTACTACCGCACGAGCGGCCTGTTCGGCACCGCAGCGAGCTGCGTCGCCGTGGTCGACAAGCTGCGCGCGATGCAGGTCGACGAGATTGCGTGCCTCGTCGACTTCGGCGTGCCGACCGACCTGGTGTTGCACAACCTGCCGCACCTGCTCGAGCTGAAGAAGCGCTGCGATGCCGCGACCGCGGCGGCGGCGGCGGCCCCGACGACGGGCGGCGCCACCGGAACCGAACGGGCCGCGCCGACGATCCCCGAGCTGATCCGCCGGCACGGTGTCACGCACTTCCAGTGCACGCCGTCGATGGCGGGCATGCTGCTGGTCGATCCGCAAGCCGCGCCGGCGTTCCGTTCGCTGCGGCATCTGCTGGTCGGCGGCGAAGCGCTGGCCAACTCGCTGGCCCGTGAACTGCGCGCGCTGGTGCCGGCCGTGCACGACGTGTACGGCCCGACCGAGACCACGGTGTGGTCGACGACGATGCAGGTCGGCAGCGACGAGCCCGTTCCGATCGGTCGTCCGCTGGCCAACCAGCGGGCCTACGTGCTCGACACGCATCTGCAGCCGGTGCCGGTCGGCAGCCCGGGCGAATTGTGGATCGGCGGGGCCGGCGTCACGGCCGGCTACTTCCGCCGGCCGGAACTGACCGCGGAACGGTTCCGCCCCGACCCGTTCCAGTCCGGCGGCACGATCTACGGCACCGGCGACGTCGTGCGCTGGCGCGCCGACGGCGTGCTCGAGTACCTCGGCCGCAAGGACCACCAGGTCAAGGTGCGCGGCTACCGCATCGAACTCGGCGAGATCGAGGCGGTGCTCGGTCGGCACGCCGGCGTGCGCGAGTGTGTCGTGGTCGCGCGGGCCGACGGCGGCGAGGCGACGTTGGTCGGCTACTACGTGCCGCGGGCCCAGGCGCCGAAGGTCGACGACCTGCGCGCCCATCTGCGCGCGTCGCTGCCGGAGTTCATGGTGCCGAGCTTCTTCGTCGCGCTGCCCGACCTGCCGCGCACGCCGAACCTCAAGGTGGACCGCAAGGCCTTGCCGGCACCGGACGCAGTCGGAGCGGGGGCCGCGCGGCGGGCCGTGGTCGCCGCCGGCGACGACACCGAGGACGCGATCCTCGCGTTGTGGCGCCAGGCGCTGGGCACCGACGACGTCGGCGTCGAGGACAACTTCTTCGACAGCGGCGGGCACAGCATCCTGGCCGTGCGCGTGCACCGCGAGATCGTGCAGCGGCTCGGCGTCGAGCTGCAGGTCACCGACCTGTTCCGCTTCCCGACCGTGCGGTCCCTGGCACGGCACCTGTCGGCGGGCAAGGCGGCGCCGACCGCTGCCCAGCAGGCGATGGAACGCGCCAAGCAACGGCGCAACCTGCTGCGGCGGAGCTGATCGGCGGAAACGACGCCGCCCGGCGCCTCCGTCTTGGCGGCGCCGGGCGGTGAAGGGTTTGCACCCGTGCAGCCGGGTGCGGCTACGTCACTGGCAGCCGGTGCCGGCGACGCGGACCGTGAGGCCGTTGCTGAGGCCGAACAAGCCGAGCACCGGCGGGGCCGGGTTGAAGCTCGCAGCCTGGACCGTCAGGTCGATCGGCAGGACACCGGGGGCGAGCGGGGCCGGCACCACGGCGAGGCCCGCGCCGTTCGTCAGGTAGAGGTCGACCACCGAGTAGTTCAGCAGGTCGACGTAGGCGTCGCAGCCCGGCGCCAGGTTGGTCAGAGACGACGTGCTGCTGAACACCAGGAGCATCGGCGTGTTCGGGTCGCTGGTCAGGTGCAGCTGGTAACCCGCGTTGCCCGCCGTGGCCTGGCCGTTCGCGAACAGGTTGGTCGCCGGAGCGCCGCAGCCCGCACCGAGCCACACCGCGGTCTGCAGGCCGGGCACGGTGGTCGGCACGTTGACGAACAGGGCGCCTGGGCCGACGCGCGCCTGGTCGATCACGGCCGTGCCGCTGGTCGGGCCGACATCGCTGTCGAAGTAGAAGTTGTAGACCGTGTTCCAGTTGTGCGGGTTGTTGTTGGTGTCGCTCCAGGTGATGAAGCCGCCCGCAACCGACGCGGTCCAGTTGTTCAGTGCGTTCTGGTCGATGTCGCGGAAGCCGATGTTCTGCACGCGGCCGGTCGGGCACACGGGCAGCTTGAACGACGCACCACCGCGGTGGTTGTCGATGTTCAGGACGGCGTACTCGTAGTGCCAGAAGCCGTTCACCGGGCCGGTGACCTTGACCGCGACCTGGAAGCGGCCGTCGGCGTCGAGGTGCGTGAACGTGCCGCCGTTCGTGCCTTCGCCGAGCGTGGCGCCGGTCCACTGCGTGAGGATCGTGCCGAGCGTCGCGGTGCCGAGCGTGGTGGAGTTCCACGCACTCTGGCCGGAGCCACCGGCGTAGGTCATCGAGAACGGCCGCGACATCGTGTTGTTGTTGCGGTTCTCGATGCGCTCGCCCTCGATCACGACGTGCACCTGGTAGTACATCGTGGCGCCGTTGGTGATGTCGGCTTCACGCAGGGTGACGCGGTTCTTGACGGCATCCCAGCCCGACGTGCTCAGGCTGCGCAGCCCGTCCGCCGGCAGCGGGTAGCCGGCGTTGGCCGGATCGCCGACGTCGAAGTAGTTGCCCGTCGAGGGCCACGTGCCGAGCCACGGGTTGATCTCCATGGGCGGGCCGAGGTAGGTGCGGCTGGCATTGTTGCTCGCCGAGTAGATGTCCGAGCACGACACGCCGAGCTGGGTGCCGGCGACGGCCGGGGGCTGGCAGGTGCCGCCGCAGGTCGACGGGCTGGCCAGTGCGTAGAACGCGTGCTTGCAGTACGACGCGTCCGAGATCTGCACGAAGCGCCCGTTCACTTCCTTGCACACCAGGAAGCCGAACTTCGGGTGGTCGGACTGGATGGTCGAGCCGATGTTGCCGCCCGGCTCACGCCACTCGACCGGGATCGTGCCCGGATTGCACAGCTGGTTCTGGATCGAGATGCCGACTTCGCCGCCTGGATAGGCAGCACCGCGGCGCCCCCAGTCGGTCACGCCCGAGATGTTCGTCAGCGAGGCGTTGTAGTTCGGGCCACGTTCGTTGGACTGGGCGAGCAGGTCACCGCAAACAGCGGCGACGGCGAGCAGGAGACACGTCGTTCGGGTCATGGGATCAGGAGTGGTGGCAGGCAGAAGGGGCGCGACGATACCGAGCCGGGCGCACCGCACACTCGCGCGAGTTCGTCGTGAGCCGGGAATGGTACAACCGCCTACGGGTCGACGTCGGGCGCGGTGGTGCGAGTTCCGTTCGCACTACCGCAACGAAGAGCCCCGTCGGATCCTCACGGCAGGGTTCGCCAACGCACCGAACGCACGCGACTCGCCGTTGCGAACGATGCGATGCCGAGCGGACGACTGAGCAGCACTTCTGGGCGCAGTCCGAGCCGATGCGCGGCGCGCTCGGCGCGCGCCAGCGGGGCGCCGTCGAGGAACGTGGCGATGGCATCGGCGGTGACGACGATGCGGATCGCGTAGTCGCGGCCGTCTTCGAACTGGCGGTGGCAGCGCGCGTCGTTGTGCGCGGCATCGTTGCCGTCCAGGCTCGACAGCCCGCACAGGCTGCCGCCCCAGCCACCGAGCACGAGGGTCAGGAACGCGTCGCCGACCGGGAACGTGATCCCGGCGAAGAAATCGCCGCCGTCGATGCGGGCGGCGACCACTTCGAGTTCGTAGCCGTCGGTTGGGGCAGGCCCGGTCCACGTGATGCCGGTCAGCGGGCTGCCGAACCCCATTTCGATCGCGCCGTCGCGCACCGCGACGTCGCCCTGGCCGCCGAAATCGGTGACGGCGAACGCGCCGAGTTCCTTGCCGTCGAACAGCACGTTCCAGGGGCTCGGCGCCGGCGCGACCGCACAACCGGGAAGCAGCGCGAGCAACCACAACGGTCCGACGAGTGCGCGCATCAGCGTCCCGTCAGCACGGGCGGCGTGCTCTGCTTCAGGAACAGGATCGCCATGGCGTCGCGTTCGATGCCGCGGTCCCACTCGAGTTCGGCGGGCCAATGGCCATCGGGGTTCTGCGCCAGCACCAGCACCATCGCGCCCTCGAAGTACCAGTCGCGGCCCTGGATCAGCGCCACGCCGGACAGCAGGGCCGCGCGTTCGAGGCTGTAGAGGTAGTAGTAGAACCAGTGCTGCTGGCGTTCGATCGCGCCGGCGTGGTGGCGCATCGTCATCCACTTCGCGAACCAGGCGAAGCCGTCCTCGCGCGCACGCTTGACGTCTTGCAGCAGGCGCAGGCGTTTGGCTTCCGGATTGGCGAGCACGCCGGCCTCGCAGATCGCGAGCCCGGTGATGCCCGCCGCGGTCATGCTGCCCCAGGTCGGCCGCAGCTCGCCCTGGTCCTTCGCCTCTTCGTAGCTCCAGCCGAGCGCGCGCGCGTTGCCCCGGGTCTTGGTCGCGACCGTGCCGTCGGGGTCCGCCTTGCGGCGCGCCAGTTCCGTGTAGTCGACGAGGTCGAGGTCGATCTTCTCGCCTTCGGGGGACTGGCACGCGAGCAGGTGGTTGGCCGCCGCTTCCCACACCGACGCCTTGATCTCGATGCCGCACAAGTGCGCCGAGTAGAGGCCGAGCAGGCCGTACTGGTTCACCGAGTTGTCGAAGCGCGGCCCGCCGGTGTAGTTGAAGCGCAGCAGGTAGGCCGCGTCGTGCCGCGTGTCGATGTTGGTCAGCAACTGGTCGGCCCATTTCTGCAGCAGGGCCTTGTCGGCCGGCGATGGCACCCGCTTGCTCGGTTGCGCCAACACGCCGCTGCGCAGGTCGTCGGCCTCGCGGGCCGGAACGTAGAGTGCCTCGATCGCCATGATCGCGTTGGCGAGCGAGTAGGTGTCGACCAGCCGTCGTCGGCGCAGTTCCTCGTAGCCGCGCACCACGACTTCGTCGTCCTTCGGCACGCCGCCCTTCACCAGGGCCAGCAGGCCCAGCGCCAGGCGGCCGGCGTGGTAGGTGTCTCCGGAGTCGTCGGCCTGGCGGCGGATGTCGGGACCGCCGACGTCGGCCAGCGACTGGCGCAGCGCGGCAGTGCCCTTCTGCAGCGCCGCGGTCACCAGCGCGCGGAACTCGGCGTCCTGGTTGGCGCGGGTCGCCGCGAGGCGCCACTTCTCGCGCAGGCGCAACGTCGCGGCGACCTCCTTCCAGTCCTTGCCGCGCAGCACGTTGCCCTGCAGAGCCACGGTGAACTCGGTGACCTTGGCGGTGCCGTTGCCGACGACGAGCTTGCGCCGCACGACGAGGTCGCCGTCGAAGCCGTACCAGACGAACGGCTTCACGTGCCGGTCCAGGTAGCGTTTGCTGTCGCCGCGCAGCTGCGGCTCCGCCGTGTTCTTGACCGCGACTTCGATCGTCTGCCAGCCGTCGACGTCGACGGCCGTGCACTTGCCCTTCAACACCAGGTCGCCGAGGCGCAGCAGGCGCCACGCTTCGGCCTGGTAGCTGCCGCCGAGCAACGACGGCCGCAGGTCCATCGCGACCCACCAGCCGAGGTCGCGCAGTTCTCCGGGCGGGATCGGCACGGCCTGGTCCTTGCCGTCGAGTTCGCCGTGCAGCAGCAGTGCGGGCGGACGGTAGCCGCCGAACAGCTCGCCGCGCACGCGATTGCCGACCTCGGCTTCCTCGCGCACGAGCTTCAGCACGTCGTCGGGCGTCTTCGCTCCCGGCGGCAGGGAGGTGACCGCTCCGAGGGCGAGGTCGAGGTACTGCACGCCGCCGACGTTGCTGCACTTCACCGCCAGCGTGTTCGGTCCCGACACGATCGCATCGAGGGCCGGGCCGGCCACGACGTAGCTGCGCGAACGGCCGTAGCCGTCGTCGGCGACCAGCAGCTTGCCGTTCAACCAGACCCGCATTCCGTCGTCGTGGTCGAGCACGAACCACAGGGCCTTCGGCCGCTTGCCGCCGAAATCGACCTGCGTGCGCAAGCACAGCACTTCGTTGGTCCACGCGGTGCGCTGTTGCGGGTTCTGCGGATCGCCGCCGAACTCGGCCTTGCCGGTGAGCCAGCGGCTGTCGTCGAACTGGGGCGCCTCGAAACCGGCCGGCACGCCTTGCGGTGGGCACGTGAACAGGCGCCACGTGTGCGGCGCCTCACCGCTGCCGTCCTGCACCACCCAGTCGACGCGCAGGCGCGACGGCGGCCCTTTCACCTCGAAGGTCTCCACGTCGCGTTGGAACACATGGGCGCCGCGCACGGGCACGTCCCATGCGACGCCCTGTGCTGCGCCCGGCAAGGCGAACAGGAGCGTGACGAGCAGCGCGCGCACGCCGGCCATCAGCGGAATGCGAGCCCGCAGTCCGGGCAGCGCTGGTGGCCCTTCGGCGCGAACACGTGCAGGCACGCAGGACACGTCGTCTGCTCGGCCTCGAGGTCGACGCAACCGTCGCGCACCGGCAGGCCCTGGCGGCGCACTTCCGCTTCGAGATGGTGGCGATGCAGTTCCATCGCCTTGCCCAGCTGTTCCCTCGCGACCGCGAGCCATGCGTGTGGGCCTCAACCGCCACCGGGCGCGGCCCCGGTGACGACACGCACTCCACCTCCGGTCAGGACCTGGGCGATCTCGCGCATCGACTGCGCCTTGCCCTGGAACACCATCTGCATGCCGTCGGGGACCATGGTAGGGCGCGCAGTCTACGGAGCCGCGTTGGTTGCGCCACGGGGTGGTGCCGCTGTCCCCGCGAAGGGCTCGTTCCGCCGAACGTGGCGGCCGGTGGGTGGGGCCGGCATGCTGCGGCGATGCTGCTCGCGCTCGCGACCCGTAGCGACCTGCCCGCGTGGGAGGTCGACGACCGCTTCCTGCACGAA
>JAEUHV010000283.1 GCA_016794485.1 Planctomycetota bacterium | reverse complement strand
ACCTGGCCCTTGCGAACCTGTCACGGCGTGGAGGGGCATTGCCGCCGACTCCGCTTTCGGCCCCGGTCGTGATGCAGACGGGGGACGGCTACGACGCCGCGCGTGCGTTGTTGCTCGAACCGAAGGAAGGCCTGCTGCTGGCGATTCCCGACCGCGACACGCTGTGGGTCGGTCCGGAAGCGGGGCAGAACCTGGCGCAGTTGATGGCGACCACCGAGGACATCGCCAACCACGCGACGCACCCGGTGTCGGATCGAGTCTACCGCGTCACGGACGGCCGGTTCGAGGCGCTGCCAACGCGTCGCTGAGTTCCACCGTGGTGGTCGCCGGAATCGTGAACGCGTGGGTGCGTTCGGGCCGCAGCGGATCACACAATTCGTAGTCGCCGTGGCCGAGCCACAGCAGGCTCGCCTTGCCGTCGCGCACGGACACGCCTGCGGCTGCGGCGCCCGGGGCTTGCCACTCCGCGGCGTCACGCCGACGGAGCCAGAACGGGCCGGCGTGGCGCACGCCTTCGGCCGGGCGCAGCGTCACCTCGGCGGCCGCGGCGTCGAGCACGATGCGATCCTGGCCCGTGCCGACGCGCGCCGTGGTTCGAGCCAGCCAGCTCGCCTTCGCGGCGAACGGATCGAGGGCCACGGTCGCCGCGAACTCGCCGGTGCCGAAGACGCTGGTCGCCAGCTCGAGGTCGCCGTTCGGCATCGGGCTCGCCAGCGACAGGGGCAGCCAGATGTAGTCGCCGGGGCCATCGAGGGGCGTCACGGAGACTCCGACCGGGTCCGCGCGCAGTGGGGCCGGCAGGTCGCGCAGGACGATGGTGAGAGGTTGGCGCGGCGATCGTTCCGTCGAACCGGAGGCCGGGGCCGTCCGCGCGAACTCGCTGCCGGCCGGCAAGCGGGCCGGGGCCGGCAACGGCTCGGGTGGCGTCGGCATCGGCGTTCCTGCCGGCGCCACCGAGCCCGTGCGGCGCATCGCGAGCAGGGCGCCGTAGCCACCGATGCCGAGGGCCGTGGCGAGCAGCAGAGCGATCAGGATGTAGGCGACGAAGCGAATGAAGGCCTCCGGGAGGCCGGGCACTCTAGCGATTCTGCCTTGGGTTCGCGCGCGGAGTCGGGCTGTTGGCGGGGGCCGTGCCCGGTTCCGCGGGCTTGCCGGCCGCCAGAGTCACCGATTGGTCGCCCACGACCACGATCGGCAGGGTCGCGCGGTCGCGGCCGCGGATGTTGACCACGAGCAGGTAGTTGCCGGCAGCCACGTTCTCGAACGTGAACTTGCCCGCCTGCACGCGTCCTTCCAGAAGCTGGTCGCGCTGCGCGAAGGTCTGCATGTTGTCCGGCACGGCCGTGACGCCCGGGATCAGCGTCACCCGGCCGTTGAGTTCCGCCACGTTGCCGCCGTCGTCGCGCGTCACCGCTCCGGTCAGCGAGTGCATTACGAGGTTGATCGCGCGGTCGATGGTCGCATCGGCGACCACTTGCACCAGTTCTTCGTGCAGGGTTCCGCCACGCCGGTTGTTCTGCACGCGGAGCTTGTAGGTTCCTGCCGTCACATTGCCGATGGTGAAGCGGCCCGAGGCCGACACCGCGCTCTGGAAGGTGCGGCCGAAGTTGCCGAAGCCGCCGGGGCCGAAGCCGCGGCCGCCGCGACCTCCGCCACCGCCACCGCCATTGCCGTTGCCGCTGGTGCCGGCTTGGGCGCCGTCGTTCTCGCGTGCCAGTTCGACCTGGAAACCCGACGCGGCCTTGCCGTTGAGCAGAACGCTGCCGGTGACAGTGCCGATCTGCGGCCGTACCACCTGCAGGTCGAGTTTCGTCGTCTCCCCGGCGCGCACGGTGGCATCCGCCTGCAGGGTGCCGTCGCCGAGGCGCGGCATCAGCTCGCGCATGATGTCCTGGGGCGAACCGATCCAGGCGCGGACCAGGTAGTCGCCGGGTGTGAGGTTGTCGAACACATAGGTGCCGTCGGCGCGCACGTTCGTCGTCGCGAAGGGGCCTTGTCCACCGCCGCCGCCGCCGCGTCCGCCGCGGCCTCCCATCATTGCGCGTGGATTTGCGCCACCGTTCGACCACGGCATGGCACCGACCCGTACCTCGGCGAGCTCTTCGGCGCGAACGCCCGAGATCGTGCCTGTGATCGTGCCGAGGGCTCCGAGCCGCAGTTCGAAGTCCGAACGGTCGCGTTGCAGGTCGAACGGCTCCGTCTGCGCGTCGGCGTGGCCGCGCGCTTCCGCCGACAACCGGTAGTTGCCGCGCGGCGCGTGCTTGATGACGAACTCGCCGTCGGCATTGGTGGTTGCTTCGAGCGACACCTGCGTGCCGTTCGCCATGCGCATGAACTCGCGCGCCATGCCGCCCCAATCCTGGTTGCCGCCAGGCGCAGCCGGAGCAGCAGGAGCAGCGCCGCCGTTCTGGCCGTTCTGGCCGCGACCGCGGCGCCCGAGTCCCTCGAACGCGGAGGGAGTGCGCATTTCAACGCGAGCGCCGCGCACTCCTTGCCCATTTGCATCGAGCACGACGCCGGCGACGAACACACCTCCGTCGAGCACGATGTCGAGGCTTGGCGCCGCCATCCCGGTGCGCAGCTCGACCTCGGCCGAGCGGTAGCGGGCGTGGTCGGGCGACTGCACGTGCACTTCGTACACGCCCTCTTGCAGGCCGGTCGCAACGAAGGTGCCGCCGGGGTGGTTCTCGGGCTTGCCCAGGTCGCGGGCCTGGCCGCCGGGGCCGCCGCCACCCGGGCCGCCGCCGCGGCCGTTCTCATTGGCGTTGGCGTTGGCCATGTCGGGGCCACGGCGCCCGCCGTTGCCTCGGTCGAATTGCCCGCGCAGCGACTCGGCTTGCTGCATCAACTGGGTGCGGGTCGCGGCGTCGATCGTGCCGTCGCGGAGTTGCGCCATCACTGCGTTGAGGTCCAGGTTCGGCTGGCCGGGCGGTGGCACCCCGCGCAACCAGACCGCCTTGAACGCGTACGCGGTGACCGGTGAGCGTTCGCCGTCGCGCACGGTGCCTTCGATGCGCAGCCCGTCCTGCATCGTCACGAACAGCTGTTGGCCCAGCGTCGCGTCGATG
>JAEUHV010000210.1 GCA_016794485.1 Planctomycetota bacterium | reverse complement strand
GGCGTAGAGGCGGGCGACCACATCGCCCTTCTGCACGACGCTGCCTTCGCGCACGTTCAGTTCGACGATGCGGCCGGGCACGTCGGACGACAGCGCGGCGCGGCGGGCCGCGACCACGTAGCCGTTCGCGGCGGTGCCGCGCACGGCGGCGGCGGCGGAAGGTGCGGACTCGGTGACCACGACGGTGCGCACCTGCGGCAGGCGCACGCGGTCGGTGAAGGCCACCAGGGACGGCGCGAACAGCCAACCGGCGGCGGCGAGCCCACCGACGACGACGAGGCGCAACGGCCACGGATTGCGGCGGCGGGCTTTCGGCGACGCTTTGGCCTGACGATCGATCTTGAGGCTCTGCAGGTCCACGGGGCAGCGGGGTGCGAGGGGCGGGCAGGATAGCGAACGCGCCCTCGAAAAGCCGCCGGCACCGCGTATGGTCCTGCGCCATGGTGGCACCGGTCGTGCGCCGCATCCTGGTCCCCGTCGACATCGCCGAGAGCCGCGAACCCGATCTCGGCTACGCGATCGGCCTCGCCGCGCAGCTTCGCGCCGAACTGCTGCTGCTCGCCGTGGTCGACACGCCGACGACCGTCAGCCTGATCGGCCGCCATCGCGCGATGGCCGGCGGTGGCCGCGACTTCGACCAGGCGCTGCACGAGGAAGTGCAGCAGATGTTGCAGCGGCTGGTCGACCTGGCCGCCGGCAACGGGGTGCGCGCCCTCGGCCACCTGACGTTCAGCGAGGACGTGGAAGAACAGATCCTGAAGGAGGCCCTGGTGCAGCGCGTCGATCTCATCCTGGTCCGGTCGCATGGCCGGAGCGGCATCATGAAAGCCCTGCTCGGCAGCACTGCCGGCGAGATCCTGAAGGCGGCGCCGTGCCCGGTGCTGGTGGCCCGCGCGTGAAGTCCCACGGCTCCAGGTCGCGCGGCCAGGCGGCGCGTTCTCCGGTCGGCAAGCCGACTTCCTCCCGCGGCGGCACTGCCGGGGCTCGGGCGAAGGGGCGGCTGAAAGCGAAGGCCGGTGGCGCCGGTGGCCCGGACGCCGGGGCCGGGCTCGCGGTGCCGCCCGACCAGTTGCGCTGGAACTGTCCGCCGATCAAGCCTTCGGGCAAGCCGCCGACCGCCGCGTTCCTGCTCGGCCAGGACCGGCCGCTGCAGGCGCTGCGCACCGGCCTGTCGATCCACGCGCAGGGCTACAACCTGTTCGTCTCGGGCCTGATGGGTTCGGGCCGCATGGCGGTGGTCGAACTGCTGCTGCGCGACATCCAGCCGGTGTGCCGGCGCACGCCCGACCGCGTGTTCGTGCACAACTTCCGCGAGCCGAACCGGCCGCTGCTGGTGTCGCTGCCGGCCGGCAAGGCCGCGGCGTTCCGCGACGAATTGCTCGAACTCGGCCGCGCGCTGCACGCCCACCTGGTCGCGTCGCTGCGGTCGCGCCCGCACCGCATGTCGCGCTGGGTCGTGAAGCGCGCCAGCAGCACGCGCGAACGGCGCATCATGGACGCGCTGCATCGCCAGGCGCAGAAGCAGGGCTGTGCGCTGGTGCGCTTCCAGGCGCAGACCGGGGCGTCGACTGCCGACATCTATCCCGTGGTCGAAGGCGAGCCGATCACGCTCGACGCGTTGTCGGCCCTGGCGATCGAGGGCAAGGTCACCGACGAGGAGCGCGTGCGGCTGTTGAAGCAGCGCGAGCAGCTGCTCGAACGGCTCGACGAGGTCAACGACCGCATCCGCGAGGAGAACGCGCGCATCGAGAACGAGCTGCGCACGATGGACCGCCAGTTGGCGTGGAAGGTGCTGCAGCTGCACCAGAAGGAGTTCCAGAAGCGGTGGGGGCAGCCGGAGGTCGCCGACTGGCTCGACGCCGCGGGCGAGTACCTGGAGCGGCACCTGCACCAATGGGTCGCCGCCGACGACGGCGGCGAGGACGAGAGCAAGGCGCTGGAGACGCCGCCGCCGCCGGTCGGCGAACCGCGACTCGGCGAGTTCATGGCCAAGGTCGTGAAGACCTCGTTCAACGACGCGTGCCCGGTCGTGATCGAGAGCAATCCGACGTTCGGCAACCTGTTCGGCACGATCACGCCGCCCCCCGACGGTGCCCAGTCGGGCGCGATGCACGTGAATCCGGGGGCCCTGCTGCGCGCCGAAGGCGGCTACCTCGTGCTGCGTTGCCTCGACGTGTTGCGCGAGAACGGCGTGTGGCCGCACCTCAAGCGCACGCTGCAGACCGGCAAGCTCGAGATCCGCGAGTTCGACCAGGGCGCGGCGGCGCAGACCGGCTCGCTGCATCCCGAGGCGATCCCGATCGACCTCAAGGTCGTCTTGATCGGCGAACCCGGTGTCTACGAGACGCTCGCCAACGAGGACGCGCAGTTCCCGCAGATCTTCAAGATCCACGCCGAGTTCGACGCCTCGATCCCGGTCGAGGAGATCAACCTGACCCGGTACGCCGACTACCTGCAGTGGCTCGGCGACACCGAGCGGCTGAAGCCGTTCGCCCCGACGGCGATGGCGGCGATCGCCGAATACGGCGCGCGCGCGTCGGGGCGCCGCGACCGCCTCATCACGCGCTACAGCGAGCTCGGCGACGTCGCCCGCGAAGCCTCGCACCTGTGCGCCAGCGAAGGCGCACGCACGGTCACGCGCGAACACATCGAGCGCACCGTAGCGATGCAGCGGCAGCGGCACGACCTGGCCCAGGAACTGACCGAACGCGACTACGCCGCCGGCTACATGCGGCTGTCGACCGCGGGCGGCGCGGTCGGCCAGATCAACGCGTTGACCGTGCTCGACACCGGCTCGATCGAGTTCGGCCGGCCGTGCCGCATCACCTGCAACTCCGGCGTCGCGACCGCGCAGCGTTCGGGCCTGGTCAACATCGAAGGGCTCGCCAACCTGTCGGGGCCGATCCACGACAAGGGCGTGATGATCCTCGAGGGTTTCCTGCTGCAGGAGTGCGGCCGCGAGGGGCCGTTGTGCATGCAGGCCACGATCTGCTTCGAGCAGCTCTACAACGGGGTCGAGGGCGACTCGGCGTCGCTGGCCCAGCTGCTGGCGTTGTTGAGTTCGCTCGCCGAGGTGCCGCTGTCGCAGGAACTGGCGATCACCGGCTCGGTGAACCAGAAGGGTGAAGTGCAGGCGGTCGCGGCGGTGAACGCTAAGATCGAGGGATTCTTCCGGCTGTGCCGGGCGCGCAAGTTGACCGGGCGCCAGGGTGTGGTGCTGCCGCGTGCGAACGTCGGCGACCTGATGCTCGACACCGACGTGGTCGACGCGGTGAAGGGCGGCGACTTCGCGGTCTGGGCCGTGGCCTCGGTGCGGGAGGCGATCGAATTGTTCACCGGACTGCCGGGCGACGAAGTGCTGGCCCGGGTCCGCGCGACCCTGCAGCGCTTCCGCGTGCTCGCCCAGCGGCTGTGATCACCCGGACGGTTCGCCCGGCAACCGTCCGGCCTTGAGGTCCTGCATCACTTCCGCCAGCCGGGCCACCGCCCGCACCCAGCGCATGCGCACCGCGTTCGCGGTCATGCCGAGTTCCTCGCCGATCTGCACGAACGAACGGTCTTCGTATTCGCGGGCCAGGATGATGCGGCGCTCCTCGGCGTCGAGCAGTTCGAGCGCCAGCCGGACCCACTCGCGCATCTCCAGTCGACTGGCGTCCCGGCTCGGCGTGGTCGATCGCTGCAGGTTCGGATCCAGCGCCAGCACGCTCTCGGTCGGCAGGCCCTGGTTGGTGCCGAGCCGCCGCCGTTTGGCGCGGAACCAGTCGTTGCGGTCGCGCAGCGTGTTCTCGACGATGCGCGCCAGCAGTCCGCGGAAGTGTTCGGCGTCCCGCACCTGGAAACGCGGGCCGTAACGCAGGAAGTCGACGATCGCATCCTGCATGTAGTCGCTGGCGTCGCCGCGTTGGCGCAAGAACGCGCCGAGGCGCCGGTCGACGAGTTGCTTCAGCCAGTCGATGTGCGTGCGCACCAACTCGGCCAGGGCGGCTTCGTCGCCCTGGTGCCAGAGAGCCAGCAGTTCTTGCGTGCGGTCGGGTGGTTGGTCGACCATCGCCGGCCATTGGCGGGTGCTACGAGCGGAGTGTCAAGGGCGGCGCCCCGATGCAGGGTTCGGCTGGGCCGCGGGCCGCGCGTCGCGTGGCCCCGGCTTCGCCTGCGGCTGCAGCACGACCTGCTTGCCCGGCAGCTGCGCGACTTCGTGGTCGAACGCCCGGCCGAGCTCGGCGAGCTTGGGCACCAGCCCCTTCGTCGCCGCCGCCAGCTTCTGCAGCGGTGCGGCCAGCGCCTGCAGCCGGGTGCGGGCCGCGGCCAGTTCGGCGCGCTTCTGCTCGAGGCGCGGCGCATGCGCCTGCAGTTGTTCCTGCAGCGATTTGGCCGCGAGGCCACACACGCGCGGGCCGAAGTGCTGGCGCAGGATCGCCACCGTCTCCGGCAGCAGCTGGCCGCGGAAGGCGGTCACGCACTGGTGCAGGAACAGCCGGCCGGGTTCGCCGAGGCGCGCCGCCTTCTCCTTGCCGGGGATCTTGACGTCGGGCTTCTGCAGCGGGCCGAACAGCCGTTCGCGCACCTTGTCCAGCGAACGGAACGCGACCACGTCGAGCATCGACCGCTTCAGCGGCACCTGCTGCAGGTCGACCGGAACGGTGGTGAGCTTGGGCCACGCCACCGCGCCGGCCTGGGCCAGGGCGTGCGCCATCGTCTGGCGCAGGTCGATGCCGGCGCGGCGGACCAGCTCGGGCACGCCGTTCGGCAGGTCCAGGCCGGCGTCGATCTGGGCCACGCCCTGCTCGAACGTGCGCCGGGCCGCGGCCAGCACTTCTTCGCGGTAGTCGCGCACGAGCGGCGTCCACTGGCCCTGGATCAGCCACTCGAGGCTGTGGCTGGACAGGAACCACGTGTCGATCGACGCTCCGAGCGAGCGCAGCAGCTTGGCGCCGGCGTCACGCGCGCTGCGTTCGACCTCGGCGTCGACGTCGCGATGCCCGCGCGCGAACGCAGGCGTCCAGTCGTACTGCAGGGCCTGCTGCACGCGGGCCTGTTCGCCGGTGAGCCACGCGAGCTGTTCGTCGAGGTCCTGCGTCTGCTGGCCGAGCCGGACCATGTCCTGGCCGGTCATGTGGTGGTTCTGCTCGGCGAGCAGCGTCTGCGCGCGCTGCAGCGAGTCGCGCAGGAACGCGGCCAGGTAGTCGCTGCTGGCGAGGTAGTCGGACAGGTCCTGCCGGAACGCGCGGAAGCCGGCGGGCATCTGCTCGTTCGGTCCGCGCTGCAGCGAGTTGCTCGCCGCGTGCAGCAGGTCGACGGGATACATCCGGACCTTGCCCTGTTCGGCGGCGCGCTGCAGTGGCGCCGACATCGCCAGCTGCTGGAACGCCTGCAGCACCGCTTCGGGCTTCGACTGTTCGAGGCTCGGCACCAGCTTGCCGTCGGGCGACACGTCGCGTTTGTGCGCGTCGACGTTCACCACCAGGAAGATCCGGCTGAACAGGTCGAGCAGCTGCTGGAACTCGGCGAACACCTGCTCCAGGAACAGCGTGTCGCTCTTGACCACGAAGATGGCGCACGCCGCGGCATTGCGGAAGTCGCGCGTCATGCGGTCGTAGCCAAAGCGCATGCGGGTGTAGAGGCCGGGGGTGTCGACCAGCACCGCACCGGTCGAGGCGAGTTCGCTGCCCGGCACGCGCACGTCGACGCGACGGATCGCCTGTGGGAAGTGCTCGGCCGGGTCGAACGCGACCCCTTTCTGCTCGGCGGCGCGGATCGCCGCAGCCAGCTCGCCGTGCGCCCGGTCGATGTGCGTGGCGAGCTCTTGCGCCGCGCTGAAGGTGCGCACGCTGCCGTCGTAGGTGGTCAGCACGTATTCGCGCTTCTGCCCGGCACTGACGAACACGAGGCACGGGTAGGCCGGCAGGCTCGACACTTCGCTGACGTAGGCGCCGGCGATGGCGTTCATCAGCGTCGACTTGCCGCTCTTCAGCGGTCCGAAGATCAGCACGTAGGCCTGCTGCTCCAGCACCTTGTCGCACAGCGACTTCATCTGGTGCTGCAGTTCACGCAGGGGCGTCTGCAGGCCGCGCCCGGCGTTGTCGGGGCCCGCGGCATCGATCGCGGCGAGGGCGGTGCTGATGTCGGCCAGCAGCGGACGGAGCGTGCCGTCGAACTGCTGGCAGTACGTGCCGAGCTGGGTCAGCATTGCAGTGGCGAGGACGGGCCGAAGCCCGTGGCGAGGGGTCGTCCCCGCGGAATCTGGCTTCCCGCGGGGCGCGCCATTCTGGCGATTGCGGCCTGCGAAGGGAGAGCCTGGTGAAGGAATTGTTTTCCGCACGTCGTGGAGACGTGGGCGGTTGTCCACACGGCAACCGGACCCGGATCGCGCGATGCGCTACTTCACGGGGGCGAGCGGCATCACGTCGGCACGTTGGTGATGCCAGGTGATGCGCCCCGAACGGGCGTCGAGTTCGGCCGGCAGGATGCGCAGCGTGTCCGCCTGCACGGCCTTCTGCAGCACCGCCGAGGTGGCGAGCAGCAGCTCGGTCTGCAGGCACGCCAGCGTCTTCGGCAGTGGTTGCTGCCGTCGCTGCGCCTCGGTGCGCGCCGCGGTGAAGCGGCGCTCGAGCACGTCGGTCGCACGTGCCGCGGCCGCGGCACAGCCGGGATGGCCGAGCACCACCACCAGGCAAAGCCGTTCGGTCGCGACGGTGCGTTCGAGCAGGGCCGCCGTCTCGGGGCTGGCGAAGGGACCCGGCGTCGCGACCACGAGCACGTCCGCGCGCGCGAGGCCGAGCAGTGGGGCGACTTCGACGTCGGCGTCGGCGCAGACCAGGACCGCGACGACGTACTTGCCGGCGCCGGTGGGTCGGGGTGCAGGGGCCGGGGCTTGCTTGCCAGCAGCGAGGGCTGCCACGGCGGCGGCGTTGCCCGCCTGCACGTGCGCGAACGCGAGCGACGGGTGCAGCACCAGATGCGGCGCATGGGTCGGGGCCTCGGCGCTGCCGCGCTTCTGCTCGGCGGTCGACGGCTGCCGCGGCGTCGGGTGCGGGTCGGTTTGGCCGGCAACCGCTGCCGCAAGGCAGGTGCCGACCACGAACGCGACGCCGGTGCGCCTTCCCCTCTCCCTTGGCATGGGGAGATTCTCGGCATTCCGGCCGCTGCGACTGGAGTCGCGCGGCCGGTGCCTGGCGTCAGGGTGGGGTCAGAGGCCGACGACGCCGACGAGCCCGTTCGACGACGCGAACGTGCTGCCGTCGAACGTGGTGGCCTGGGCCGCGAGCGAGTAGGCGAGCAGGGCCGGGTTCGCCGGCACGACCACCTGGAAGCTGCTGGCACCGCCGGCCGCCGGCGACAGGAAGGCGCCGATACCGCCGTCGATGTAGGCGAAGCACCCCGTCGCGTTGACCACGGTCAATTCGATCGGAGCGACCAGTGCCGAAGCACTGAACCAGAACGTGCAGAACGGCGCGGCGAGGTTCACGTTCGTCGCCGACAGGGTCCAGGTGCCGGCCAGTTGCGGCAGGTTGCTGGCGAGAGTCAGCGGCTGCACGGCCGGGCAACCCGTGCCGAACGTGACGACGCTGGCGTCACCGGTGTCGATCGCGAACAGGCTCAACGTACCGTTGCCTTCGCTGGCGACGGCCATCAGCGGCCGCCCGGTCGCGTTGCCGACAGCGGGGATGAACTGAACGCCCTCGGGGGCGGTGGCGTTGACGCCACTCTCGGCGGCGACGCGGATGACGTCGCGCAGCACGGGCGCCGCCGGGTTGCTGACGTCGTAGACCATCACCGAGTTGGTGCGTTCGAGTCCGACGAACAGCGTCGGCACGCCGTCGACGACGCCGAACGCCACCGCTTCGGGCTCGGGGCCCTTGTCGTCGGACCGCGAATCGACCCACAGGCCGCGCGCGAGCATCTCGCGTTCGATGTCGTCACCCGAGTCGAACACCAAGGCCCCGCTGGTGGTCCAGATCGAGAACGAGCGGCCGCCGAACACGTAGAGCTGGTCGACGTCGCCGTCGTTGTCGGTGTCGCCGCGGGCCACGTCGTAGTCGCTGGTGGCGAAGTTGAGGCGGCCGAGCACCGCGTTGGTGTTGAGCTGCGCCAGCGTGTAGAGGCCGGTCTCCGGCGTCGGGTCTTCGCAGTCGAGCGCGAAGTTGTTGTCGACCGAAGCGCCGCGCATCTGGTCGACGAAGCCCGCGAAGTCGGCCCGGCTGTCGCCTTCGTTGGCGGTCACGAGGTAGGTGACGCCGGCGACGGTGAACGACGTGATCGCGTCGGGCATGTAGAGGCCGAGGATCGGGAAGTTCAGGAAGTTGCCGTTCACGCCGTCCTGGTCCGAGGCATCGAGCTCGTTGCCGGGCAGGGCGTGGTTCTTCCAGCCCAACGGCCGGATCGCGGTGACGGTCGCGCTGGCGATGTCGACCTCGGCGATGGCGTTGGCTTCCTGCAGCGTCACCCAGGCCGTGGTGCTGGTCGGGTCGATCGTCAGGTACTCGGGCTCGAGGTCCTGGGCCAGCGTGATGCCGTTCACGTTCGAGATGCGCACACCCTGGGCCTGCAGTGCGGCCTTCTGGCCGTTCCACGGCTGGAAGCTCGCGGTCGCGACGTTGCGCGTGACGACGTCGACGATGCTGACCGAGCCTTCGGGATTGACCAGGCCCGTGGCGAGGTCGGCTTCGCCTTCGTTGGCGGTCAGCACCTTCAGGCCGTCGGGCGTGAACGTGAGCATGTCGGGCATCGCGCCGACCGTGGCCGCGACACCGTTCGCCGCGCCGGTGGCCGCATCGAAGAACTGCACCGCACCCGGCGCCTGGCCGGTCGCGCCTTCCACGGCGACGGCGACGAGGCCGTTCCGGGCGGCAACGCTGTTGGGTTGCCCCGAGAGCGCGATGGTCTGCACGGGGTACAGGCTGCCGGTCGCGGTGGCGCCGTAGACGTCGAGCCGGTTGCCGCTGGCGTTGGTGACGAAGAAGCGGTTGCTGCTCGCGTCGTAGGCGACGATCTCGCTGGCCAGGTTGGTGGACTGGATCGACGACAGGTGGGTGTGGGAACTCTGCGCGGTGAGCGCAGCGGTCGCGGCGAGCGCGACGGCAGCGGAGCGGATGGGCATGCGGGTCGGTGGTTCCGGAGGTGGTGTGCGGCTGCAGCTGGCGATCGCCAGCGACGCAGTGCGACCCGACGATGGAAACGACCGATGGGCAAGGTTCGGTGCATGCTGCGTGAGGATTCGGCGAGTGCCCGGTCACCAGGGCGGGCGGGGCAGGCGCCGGCGGGTTGGCGGGGCTGCATTGCGCAACGACGGCGTCGGGCTACCGTGCGGACCTCGGTCGCCTCCGAGGACTCCCGTGATGCAGCGTTCGATCCCGTGGCCATTGGCGGCCGTTCTCCTGTTCGCTTCGTGCGCGGCCGTGCCGGAACGCTCCGGCTTCGGGCCGCTGCCGCCCGACCAGATCGCGTGGCAGCGTTCGCTCGACGACGCGTTGGCGATTGCACGGGCCGAGCGGCGGCCGCTGCTGCTGGCGGTGAACATGGACGGCGAGAGC
>JAEUHV010000172.1 GCA_016794485.1 Planctomycetota bacterium | reverse complement strand
GGCGGACAGCGAACAGAGCCTGGCGATGCTGGCCACCTGGCGCGGCGACGCCACGGCTGCCCGCGCGCACTTCCAGCGGGCCCTCGAACTGCGCCAGAAGCACCTCGGCACCGACCACGGCGACCTGCCGGAACTCATGTTCGGGCTGGCGATGACCGACTACCAGTCCAGGCGCACCGCAGAAGCGAAGGCGACGCTCGAGGCGACCCTGGCGATGCTGCGTCGCCTGTTCGGCGACGTGCACCACGGCATCGGCCACTGCCTGAGCCTGCTCGGCACCATTGCTGCCGACACCAACGATCTCCCGGGTGCCGAACGGCACTACCAGGAGGCCATGGTCGTGTTCCGCAAGGTCGAGGGCGAGAAGAGCCGCGAGGTCGCGACGCTGGTGCACAACCTGGCCTCGCTCGCCCGCCAGCGCCGCGACGCGCCCACGGCACTGCGGCTGCTCGAGGATTCGATGGTGATGCGCCGCGAACTGTTCGGCCCCGACGACGCCTCGGTGGCCGACGGCCTGCACCTCACCGGCCTGGTGCACGAAGACGTCGGCGCGTTCGCCGATGCGTTGCCGGCGCTCGAAGAGGCCGTGCGCATCCGGACCAAGGTGCTGGGTGCGTCGCATCCGGAGACGGTGTCCGTCACGAAGGCGCGTGACCGCGTGCGCGGCAAGCTGCGCTGACGTCAGAGCCGGAATGCGCGCGGGAACGGCCCGGTCGGAGCGTCGGCGGTGACGCCGAACACGGTGCGCACGTGCTCCGGTGACAACGCCTCCAGGGGAGGCGCGACCGTGTGCATGCGGCCGTCGTGCAGCAAGGCCACGTCGTCGCAGTGCGGTGCGAACAAGTTCAGGTCGTGCGAGGCGACCAACACTGCGCCGCCGGCGTCGGTGTGGCGGCGCAGCAACGCCACCAGCTGCAGGGCGTGTTCGAGATCGAGGTTCGCGGTCGGCTCGTCGAGCAGGAGGAACGGTGCCTCGGTGGCCAGTGCCCGCGCGACCGCGATCCGGCGCTGCTCACCGCCCGACAGGGTCGGCATCGGCCGGTGCACGAACGCCGCGGCGTCGACCGCGGCGATCGCGTTCGCGATTGCGGTCGCGTCGGCCGCGGCGAGGTCCTCGTCGCGACCATGGTGCGGGTAACGGCCCATGCGCACGATCTCGCCACCGGTGAACTCGAACGGCGTGTCGACGCTCTGCGGCACGAACGCGACCCGCCGCGCCCGTTCGCGGTGTGGCCACGCGGCGATCGGTCGGCCTTCGAGTTCGACGCCGCCCGCCACCGGCCGGCACGCACCGATGAGCGCGCGCAACAAGGTGCTCTTGCCTGCACCGTTGCGACCGGCGAGCAATGCGAACCGGCCGCGCTGCACGGCGAGCGTCGCACCGCGAAGGACTTCGCGAGCGCCGAGCTGGACACGGAGGTCGGTGGCGACGAGCGAGTTCACGAGTCCTCCAGCCGCCGGTTCCGCGCCAACAGGAACAGGAAGTAGGGCGCGCCGAAGAATGCGGTGACGACGCCTAGGCGCAGGTTCCACGTCGGTGGCGTCAACCGGCACACCAGGTCGCTGCCGACCATGAGGATCGCCCCGAGCAACGCCGCCGCCGGCAGCAACACGCGGTGCGCCGGGCCGACCAGAAGACGAGCCAGATGCGGCACGACCAGGCCGACGAAGGCGATGCCGCCGGTGTTCGACACCGTGGCCGCCGTGAGGCCGCAGGCACACAGCACGAGCCAACGGCGCACGCGCGGTGCGTCGACGCCGAGGCTGTGCGCGGTGTCGTCGTGCAGCGTCAGCAGGTCGAGTTCGCGGCGTCGAGGCACCACCGCGAGACCGAATACGACGAGTCCGGCGGCGGTGATCACTGCGTGTTCCCACGTGCGCGACTCGAGCCCACCCATCAGCCAGAACAGCACGTTCGAGCTGGCCGTGTAGTTGTCGAACGACAGCGTCACCACGAACGAGGTCAGGGCTCCGACCAACGTGTTGAGCGCGATGCCGGCGAGCAGCAATGTCGCCGTGGCGAAGCGTCCGTGCGCGCGCGCCAACACGAACACGAGCCCGGTGACGACCAGCGCACCCAGCAGCGACGCCGCCGGCACGACGACGAGTCCGAGGCTGGCGATCTGCAGCACGATCGCGCACGCCCCCCCGAGTGCAGCGCCCGCAGCCGTGCCGACGAGGTCCGGTGAAGCGAGCGGATTGCGGAACGTGGCCTGCATCACCGCCCCGGCCAGTGCCAGCGACGCGCCGCCGCACGCGGCGACGAGCAGCCGCGGCAACCGGAGGCCGGTGAAGACGTACCCTTCGACTTCGTCGAGCCCACCGGTGCACCAGACGAACAACGACGCGATGCCGGGTCCCTCGTAGGAACAGCCGAGGTACAGCACGGCAAGCACGACCAGCGTGAGCGCGAGCCAACCCACGACCCGTCGCGCGGTCACGGCTTCCCCCAGGCGAGCAGGCGGTCCTGCAGTTCGCGCGCCGCTTCGACCAGGTGGTGCGAGGTCGACGCCAGCAGTGGCGCCCGCACCGTGACGACGCGGCCGTTGCGCACACACGGCAGCAGCCCGAGCCCGGGAGCCTGCGCCAACCATGCCGGCACGACGCCGACCGATCCGCATTCGCCGGCCAGCACGACCACGTCGGGACGCCACGACAGCACCGCCTCCACGTCCAGCTTGCGGAACGGACCGGTGCCGTGCTCGGCCGCGAGGTTGCGCGCCCCCGCCGCGGTGACCACCGCGTCGAACAACGACGGCCGCCCGTGCGCATGCAGCGCACCGTCGAGATTCATCACCGCGAACGTGGCGACCTCGGCCGAGCGCACCCGCACGGCGGCGAGCCGTTCGTCCATCGTCGCGACCAGCCGCGCCGCCTCCGCATCGAGGTGGCACACCGCACCGATGCGACGCACGTTCGCGGCGATGTCGGCGAACGAACCGGGGTTCGCGGTCGTGACGACGGGAACGTTCACCTGCGCCAGCAGGGCGAGCGTTTCCGGTCGGGTGAACGGATCGCACAGGACGAGATCCGGCCGCGCCGCGAGCAGTTGTTCCGGTTCGGCGCCCACCACGGGCAGGCCGATGCAGCGGTCCGCGACCACGGACCAACGCGGATCGGCGGCGACGAAGTGCACCGCGGCGATGCGTTCGCGCGGGGCG
Organism: Planctomycetota bacterium; assembly: GCA_016794485.1. Taxonomy (GTDB): domain Bacteria; phylum Planctomycetota; class UBA1135; order UBA1135; family UBA2386; genus UBA2386. The sequence continues at coordinate 7,439 of JAEUHV010000172.1, read as the reverse complement.
ATCTCCAGCAGCACCTCGGTCGCCAGCACCGACGCCGCGACGATGCGCAACGGGGCACGTTCGGGCCGCCAATCCGGCGCGCTCCACGCCACTTCCCCGCGGCAGGCCGCGGCGCAGACGAGCAGCGAAATCAGCGGGAACGGGCGAAGGCGCACCGGCGCATCATCGCCCTTCGGGTTCCTTCGGCAACGGGAAGCTCGCGGGCAGCTCGGCGTCCTTGCTCTGCTTCTGCTCCGACCACGGCGCGTCGGCGAGGGTCAGCGGTCCGACCGTCAGCACGTCGCCGTCCTTCTGGCGCACCGTCAGCGTGATCGGATCGCCGCCGAGACGCGAGCTCAGCAGCATCTGGAAGTGCGGCCCGTTCATCACTTCGACGCCGTCCACCTGCTGGATCACGTCGCCCTTGCGCAGGCCTGCCTTGGCCGCGACACCGTCCTTGGGCGTGCCGTCGATCTTGGCGCCGGGGCCGAGCCACGCGGTCGCCAGCTGCACGCCGAGCCAGCCGCGCTGCAGGACTTCTCCTTGCTGCATGCGTGCGAGCAGCGGCTGGATGTCGGCGATGGTCACCGCGAAGCCGATGCCCGAGTCGTACCACTCGACGCCGGCGTTGCGTCCGCTCGGCGACAACGGCACCGCTATGCCGAGCACGCGGCCTTGCACGTCCACCACCGCACCGCCGTAGTTCGCCGGCGAAGTGTAGGCGTCGATCTGCAGCGCGCGGCCGAACAGCCGCTTCTTCGCGCTGACGATGCCGAGGTGCACCGTCGGTTCGTCCGCCGCGAACGTGCGCCCCAAGGCGAACGCCCACTGGCCGACGTGCACCTGGTCGGGATGCACGAAGTCGGGCACCGGCAGGTCCTGGGCGTCGATCTTCACGAGGGCGATGCCGCGCGAGGTGTCTTCGCCGCCTCGCACCGCGTGGAACGTGCCGCGACCGGGCACCGTGATCAGCACGGTGGTCGGTTCGAGCGCCAACGCGAAGCGCGACACCAGCACCCAGCCATCGGCGGTCAACACCACCCCGCTGGTCTTGCCCTGGGCCTGCGCGAAGCCGCTGGCGACCAACGGCTTCTTCTTCTCGTTCTTCTTCTTGTCGGCGTCGTCCGGGTCTTCCTGGCGGGGTTTCGGCTCCCACTTCGGCATCTGGCGAGGCTTGGGCGGCCCTTCGCCGTCGGCGGCACCTTCACTGCCCTGGGCCTGCCGCGTGCCGCCGTAGGTTTCGACGGTCACCACGAACGGCCCGGCCTTGCGCAGCGCCTGCTGCAGCACGGGTTCGAGCTGCAGGAACTCGTCGCTCGGCGGTGTTTGCGCCGCCAGCGCTGCGGCGACGAACAACGCGGCCCCCGCCGCGCGGGCCATGGTGGATGCGTTCACTTGCCTGCCTCCGTCGGCGCCTTGCCGAACGTCACGTCGCCCGTCATCACCTGCGTGCCGCGCTTCCACGTCACCGTCACGGTCTGGCCGGGCGCGAACTTGCCGAGGATCTCGGCGAACTCACGGCACGTGCGCGTCGAGAACTCACCGAGGCGCACGATCAGGTCGTCGTTGCGCAGGCCGAGCTGGGCCGCGGGCGAACCCGGGACCACACGCTCGACGTAGGCCGGCGGCGACTGGCGCCCGGCCTTGTCGAACAACACCGCTCCGAGCCACGCGGGCTCTGCCGCGGCGGCGGCGACCGGGCGCGGCTTGCCGTTCACGACCTCGTCGAGGTACGGCAGCAGGTCGGCGACCGGGATCGCGGCCGACAGCATGGTGTTGGTCTCCTTGCTGTCGAGCAGCCGCATGTTCAGGCCGAGCCAGCGACCGTCGAGCGAGAACAGGCCGCCGCCATAGTGGCCGGGGTTGTTGCACGCGTCGGTGAGGATGATGTCGCCGTCGTACTTCACGTCGGTCATGCGGTAGCGCAGCGCCGTGTTGGCCCGACCGACGACGACGCCGAACGTGGCACTCACCTTCTCGGAGAACTCCGCCAGGCGGAAGCAGTTGCCGAGCGAGACCACGAATTGGCCGGTGCGGAACGTCGTGTCCGGCGCCGGCCACAGCGGGCGCAGTTCGCAGCGCACCGCGTCGGGATCGATCTGGATCAGGCGCACGCCGAGCCGATCGTCCGCCGGCAGCAGCTTCGCCTGGTGCACCGAGCCGTCGTAGAGCACGACGCGCGTGCGGTCGGGCTGCAGCAGGATCTGGTCGACGGTGAGCACATGGCCCTTGTTGCTGACCAGGATGCCGGTCGCGTAGGCACTGATGGTCTTCAGGCCGGACGCACCGTGGATCTTCACGATGCTCGGCAGCAGCGTGTCGATCGTCTGTTCGACCTTCGTGCCCGGCTTGCGCTCGGCGAACGAGTAGGCCTTGCCGAAGTCTTCGGTCTGCGCGCGCAGCGCCGCGAGTCCGAGCAGAACCATGGAGAACGAGCGCATCAGGGCCTCCGGAACCAGGCTTCGTCGACCGGAACGAACGCACGCTCGCTGCCGACCCAGCCCGCTTCGAGCTCTCGATCGACGACGAACCGCAGCGCCGCGCCACGGGCCTGCCGCTCGACCCGCGCCTTGCGCAGCGGATCGCGGAACGTGCAGCCGGCGGGGGAACCGTCGGCGAAGAACCAGGCCTCGCATTCGCCGTCACCGGGGATCGCGAAGCGATACGCCGGCGCGCCGTGCACGTGTGCACCGCCGACGAGGAGCGCCTCGCGCAGCCGTTCGCGGGCGATCGCGCGCGTCCACAGCATCGGATTGCACGCAGCCTCGCGGCGCAGCCGTTCGGCTTCTTCGGCGGTGAGATCGCGCGGAGTGCCCGACTCGATCGCGAAGCCCTTGCCGTCGCCTTCGAGCACCAGTGTGCGGTTGCCGCGCTCGACCCGGAGCCGCGCGCCGTGCGCCATCGCGCGGTGCACGCTGCCGTCGGGTGCCGTCGCCGACCAGGTGACCGCGGTGTCGGCCGGTTCGTCGACGGGCTTCCAGGTCGCGAGCAGGGAACGCGTCGCGATGCGCCGGTCGTGCCGACTGCCGAGGCGCGCGTCGTCGCCGCCGCCGTCCTGGCTCGAGCCGGTGTCGAGCGCCGTCAACCGCAACGTGCCGGTGCGCGGCTCGCCGAACCCGTTCTCGCCCTGCGCCTGCCGGAACGCGACCGTGACCCACGCGCCGGCGGGCAGCACGCCGACCATCGTCGCCAGCTGGTTGGCCGAACGGACCTCGTTCCCGTCGAACGCGAGGATCTCGTCGCCGAGCCCGATGCCGACCTGCGCCGCCACCGAGTCCTTGAACAGCTGTTGCACGAACACGCCGCGACGCTTCTCCCCGGCGCGGTCGGTCATGAACCACGCGCTCATGTCCATCGTGCCGTGTTCGGCGTGCCGCCCGGCGACCAGGTCGGCGAGGAAGTTCGCGATCTGGTTGCTGGCGATCGCGAAGCCGACGCCGACGTTGACGCGGCCGCGGTCGCCGATCGAGATGCGGCCGTTGATGCCGACGACCTCACCGGCCTCGTTGAACAACGGCCCGCCGCTGTTGCCCGGGTTCACCGGCGCGTCGACCTGGATGCAGTCCGGGTAGACCAGCACGCGGTTGCCCTGGCCTTCCTGGTAGCGGTGCGTGCCCGACACGATGCCGAACGTGACCGTCGGCGTGAAATCGGTCGCGAGCAGGAACGGATTGCCCATCGCGAACACGGTCTGGCCGACCAGCAGCGCGTCGCTGTCGCCGAGCGCGCAGTGCGGCCAGGTCTGGCCTTCGCGCTTGGGCACGAGGCGCAGCACCGCGAGGTCGCTGCCCGGATCGATGCCGAGCACCACGCCTTCGTAGAGCTGGCCGTCGGGCAGGCCGACCTTCTTGTTGCGGTAGTGGCTGCCGCCGCGCGGATGGTGTTCGGCCTTCCAGTCCGCTTCGCGCTGCTCGAGCCAGGCGCGCTCCTTGGCTTCGTCGGCGTCGGGATTGGCCGCCTTCCACGCCGCACGTTCGGCCTCGGTGGGCTTGCTCGGTGCCGGCGGCTTGTAGTCCTTGTCCGGCTCGCCGACGACATGGTAGTTCGTCAACACGAAGCCGGCGGGGTCGAAGATCACGCCGCTGCCGCCGCCGGGCGCGTCCATCGCCATCACCGAACAGACGGCCGGCGCACAGCGCGCGACCGTCGCGACGCGCCGTTCCTGGCTCGCGGCGACCGCGGCCGCAGGATCCTGGAACACGCCGAGCGCGAATGCGAATGCGAGCATCATGGGTCGTTGCGGAAGCGCCCGCGGCTCACTGCTGCACGACGCGCGGATCCGCGAACACGCAGTAGTCGCCGAGGTCGTAGTTCTTGCCGAAGTCCACGTCGAGCGTGAGCGACTTCGCCTTGTGCAGTTCGACACGGACCGCGACCGCGGGCTTGCCGCGCGTCATCGGCTCGGAGGTGAACGCCGGCTTGCCGTCGACCAGCACGCGGAAGATCGCGTGCGCATCCGGACCGGTGCGGTCGTCGATGCCGATCGTCGCCTCGAACACGTCGTACTTGCCGTCCAGGTCGAACGTCAGCGCGGTGCGCGGCACGAGGCAGAGGCCGCGCGCGAACGACTTGCCGCCGAGCACGAAGCCAGGCCCTGCGGGCGTACGTTCGGTGGACCACGGCCAGGTGCGATCGAAGGCTGGCGTCTGCTCGACCTTCGCCGGGCGGCGCTCGGTCAGCCACGCGAGGCGATCGCTCGCGACCTGCAGCGCGGCCGTGCGATCGATGGGAACGGTGACCACGGCACCTTCGTCGAGGCGGCACACGGCGCCGCGGGCGTCGAACGACTGCAGTCGTCCTTCTAGCTGCTCCCCGGTCGTGGTGACGATGCGCGTGCGCGGCTTGCCCTGGCGATCCGGTGCGAAGCCGGTCGTGCTGCCGAACACGACACCGCACAGGCCCGAGAGTTCGAAGTCGTAGGCCGAGTCGCGCAGCAGGAAGTCGATGCGCTCGCCGGAGACCGCCTTGACGGTCACCGCGGAGCGCTGCGCCTTGCCGTCCTTGACCACGTAGATCAGGTCGGTGCTGTCGGAGGGCTTCTGCAGGTCGGCGGCGAACAGGGCCGGTTCGGGCCGTTCCTTGCCGCCGTGCCGGATCGCGCGCACGGTTCCGAGCGGCACGTCGAGCACGACGCCGCTCGGCAGTTCGACGGTGAGTTGCGCCGGGCTTCCGGTCGCCGGCGGCTTGCCGGCAATGCGCACGGCGGGCAGTTCGAAGCCCGACCGCAGCCACACGCGATGCGGCGCGTCGGTCGGGCGCGACACCACGTCGGCGCGCGCGAACGCCAGCACCTCGGCCAGCGTCACGGTGGCCTCACCGGACTCGCCACGCACTACGACCTTGCCGCCGGCGTCGATCGTGGTGGCACCCGTGAGCGTGCGGCCGTCGATGGTCTGCACGCTGCCGGGAACGCCGTCCTGCGCCCGCAGCGCCGCCGATGCGAGCAGCACCGCGGCGGCGAACGGCAAGAACGGGAAACGGGACGCCGGGCTCGCTGGGATCACTTCTGCGCCTTGCCGAGCTTCTTGTAGTACTCCTCGAGCATCTTCTGGTACTGCGGCGGCAGCCCCTTGTTGACCTCGGCGCGAATCTTCTCGCGCTCGGCGTCCTTCATGTCGCCCCACCGGTCGGCGAGCGACGGCCGCTTCTCGAGGTTGCCGACGGTGCCGTCGCCTTCCGGCAGGGCACTCTCGGTTGCGGGATTGCCGGACGGGCTCGTGCCCGAAGCCTTGCCACCGCCCTGGTTCTCCTTCTCCTGGAACTCTTCGATCAGGGCCTGGAGCTCCTCGACGTAGGTTTCCTGGTCGAGCTGCGTCGGCTTGCCGGTGCGCTTCTTCTTGAGGTCGCGCGTGGTCTTCTTCATGCCGTCGGCGAGGTTGTGCAGCCGGCTCTCCTGCTGCCGCTCGATCTCGCCGATGCGCTGGTGCGCCGCCGAACGGAAGCGTTCGCTCGCATCCGGGAACCACTGCAGGAACGCGCGGAAGCGCGGCAGGGCCAGGTCCGGAGCGGGAATCTCGGCCAACGCCTGCGCGTAGAAGTACGCCGCCTCGCCGTCGAGCGGCGAGCGGTTGAGGTTCTTCTCCAGGTAGTCGTTGAGCGCCGCGATCGCGTTCTCGGGGTCGTCGCAGTCGAGGAACAGGCGCGCCAGGTGGTAGCGCACGTGCGCCTGCAGTAGCGGGTCCTGCGTCGCGGCGAGCACCTTGGTCAGGTCGAGCGCCGCCTGCGGGTCGCCGCCTTCGTGCTTCTTCACGGCGGCGTCGAATTCCGGAACCGCCGCTCGCACCAGGTCGTCGGCCGCCCGCGCGAGCCCGACTTCGTCGATGCGCTTGCCGAACGCGGCGATCTGCTCGGGTGTGGCCCCGAGCTGCTTGCACGCCGCTTCGAACCTGGCGCGGTCGAACGGCTGGAACGGGTTCTGCACCGCGACCGGCGGCACCGGCACGGCCGGCACGGGCGACGGGATGCCTTCGTCCTGGGCCGTGGCGACGAGCGCCAGCAGGCAGCCCGCGAGCAGTCCGCGGAACGGCGGGCGGCTCATCGGCCGCCCTCCGTCTCGTTCTCCTTGCCCAGCTTCTCGGCGAGGCGACGCATCAGGTCGGTGACCCGACCCTGCTTCGTCGCCACCGCGTCGGCTTCGACCTTGCCGGCCTCGGCTTCGCGCACTTCGGCGGGCTTGGCGTCGAGTTCCTTGGTCGTCTTGTTCACGCGCTCCTGCAGGAACTTCAGCATCTTCAGTTCGGCCGAGACGGGGACCAGTGGTGGCGGACCGCCACCTCCGGAACCCGTTCAATGCCCGCATTCCTTTCTTTCGATGGTCTTGCGTAGCGCGTTGATCAGCAGTTCGAGCAGGTCCTCGACTTCGCGCTGCGCCGTCTGCGTGCCGGCCCCGCTCTCCTGGTTCTTCAGGCGATCGGCGACCGCACCGAGGTCGTCGCGCAGCTGCTCGACCATCGGCGGGAACACCGCGGTGGTCGCGTCTTCCTCGAGCAGCTTGAGCGCGTCGGCGGCTTCCATGCGCAGCTCGGATTCGCCGATCGACAACTCGTTGAGCTTGTCGGCGATCGCCTGCGGCAGGGCCCCGCTCGCGGTCAGGATGTTGTTGCGGGTCGCGTCGAGCGTCTTGGTCGACGCCGACAGGTCGCGCTGACGCGCGAGCATCGCCGTGAAGCGCTCCTCGAGCGCGCGCAGCACCTCGTCCTGCAGCTGCTGGCGCAGCTGGGCGAGCGCGTCCTCGAGCTCCTTCTTGGCGGCTTCGAGGTCTTCCTTCGCGTCCTGCTGCTTCTGCTTGGCGGGCACGTACTCCTTGAGCTGGCCGGCCGCAGCGCGTTGCTTGGGCACCGCCTGCTGCACGCGCTTCTTGCCCGGCGTCGCCGCCGGAGGCTCGCCGTGCTCACCGGGCTGCTCGGACTTCTCCATGTCCTTCGACAGCGTGTCGGTGGCGTTCTGGGTCTTCTCCTGCT
>JAEUHV010000156.1 GCA_016794485.1 Planctomycetota bacterium | reverse complement strand
GCGGGTCCGCCGATCGGCGACGGCGGTGCCACGGCGCCTTCCGTTCCGTCGGCGCGTTCGCGATCATGCGTCGCATGTCGCGTTGCCTGCCGAAGTTCTCGTGGATGCTGCTCACGGCCGTCGTTGCGGCACAGGCCCCGCTGCCGGTGGCCGCGGCCGAGGCCGGGTCGGCGATGGAGGAGTGCACGATCGGCGTCGCCGCCGGTCGCGCCACCGAGGACGGTCGGCCGCTGCTGTGGAAGCTCCGCGATGCGCACAAGGTCGACAACGTCGTGCTGCCGCTCGCCGACGGCAAGGTCCCGTACTTCGCCCTGTGTGACGCCGGCGACGCCAAGGCGGTCTGGGGAGGCATGAACACCGCCGGCTTCGCGATCGTCAACTCGGTGTCGCGCGACCTGGCGCAGGGCAGCGACAAGGGCCCGGCCAACGGTGCCTTCATGAAGCTCGCGTTGCAGACGTGCACGACCGTCGCCGAGTTCGAGACGCTGCTGCAGTCGACCAACGACAACGGCCGCCGCACGCGCGCGAACTTCGCGGTGATCGACGCGGCGGGCGGTGCCGCGCTGTTCGAGGCCGGCCACAAGACGTTCACGCGGTTCGACGCCGACAAGGACGAGGCGGGCGTCGTCGTGCGCACCAACTTCGCCACGACGGCCGAAGGCGGACGCGGCAAGGAACGGTTCGCGCGCGCCGCGGCGATCCTGAAGACTCCCGCTGCCAAGGCCCTGTCGCCCCGATTCGTGCTGCAGCAGGTGCTGCGCGACGTGCAGGCGCCGCCGTCGGCGCAGGCCGGCGAGCGTGGCCGGCTCGACACGCGCGAGACGATCTGCCGGCAGACGACGGTCGCGGCGCTGGTGCTGCACGGCGTGAAGGCGGGTGAGGACGCGAAGTGGGCGACGATGTGGGTCGTGCTCGGCCACCCGCTGTTCCAGGTCGCGATGCCGCTGTTTCCGGCCGCCGGGGCCGTGCCGATGGCGGTTGCCGGCGATCCGAAGAGTTCGCTGTGCGACCTGGCACGGCGCCTGCGCGAGCCGTTCTTCGTCGACGGTGCTCCGGCCGAGAAGCCGGAGGGCGAAGAAGCCGAGGAAGCCGAGCAGGCCGGCGGGCTGCAATGGCTGCGCACGGACACGATGCCCGTGGTTCGCCGCAGCATCTTGTTCGCCGAGGCGGAGGTGCTGGCGCTGCACGCCGAGGCGGTCGCCAACTGGAAGCAGGCGCTCGGCAAACCGGTGCCGCCGGCGATGCGCGCGTTCCAGGAAGCGATGGCCAGGCGCATCGGCGCGCAGCTGAAGGAGCTGGTCGACGCCCACGCCGGCGTCGGCTCGGGCAAGTAGCCGCCCGACCGTCCGGCCGGTCGAACCTGCGTGCCGTGCTGGGGCTTCGGCACCGGGCTCGCTACTGTGTCGCGCCGAACGAGCGATGACCGACGTCCTGCACAGCCAGATCAAGCCGTCCTCCCCCGAGTTCCAGCAGAACCGCGAGCACCACAAGAAGGCCATCGACGAGATCGGTGCGCACGTCGCCGCCGCGAAGCTCGGTGGCGGCGCCGAGGCCTGTGCCCGCCACCATAAGCGCGGCAAGCTGCTGCCGCGCGAGCGCATCGCGGCGGTGCTCGATCCCGGTTCGCCGTTCCTCGAGTTGTCGACGCTCGCCGCGCACGGCCTCTACGGCGGGGATGCGCCGAGTGCCGGCGTCGTGACCGGCATCGGGCTCGTGCAGGGCCGCGAAGTGATGCTGGTCGCCAACGACGCGACCGTGAAGGGCGGCACCTACTTCCCGATGACGGTGAAGAAGCACGTGCGCGCGCAGGAAGTGGCGCTCGAGAACCGGCTGCCGTGCGTCTACCTGGTCGACAGCGGCGGCGCGTTCCTGCCCCTGCAGGCCGACGTGTTCCCCGACCGCGACCACTTCGGCCGCATCTTCTACAACCAGGCGCGCATGTCGGCGGCGCGCATCCCGCAGGTCGCCGTCGTGCTCGGCAGCTGCACCGCGGGCGGCGCCTACGTGCCGGCGATGAGCGACGAGAGCATCATCGTGAAGGGCAATGGCACGATCTTCCTCGGTGGCCCACCGCTGGTGCGCGCCGCGACCGGCGAGATCGTCTCGGCGGAGGATCTCGGTGGCGCCGACGTGCACACGCGCCAGTCGGGCGTCGCCGACCACTTCGCCGAGGACGAGCCGCACGCACTCGAACTGTGCCGCAAGATCGTCGCGCACCTCAACACCCAGAAGCCGAACCAGCTCGCGCTGCAGTCGCCCGAGGACCCGCTCTACGACGCCGAGGAACTGCTCGGCGTGCTGCCCAGGGACACGCGCACGCCGTACGACGTGCGCGAGGTGATCGCGCGCCTGGTCGACGGCAGCCGCCTGCACGAGTTCAAGGCGCGCTACGGCACGACGCTCGTCACCGGCTTCGCGCACATCCATGGCATGCCGGTCGGCATCGTCGCCAACAACGGCATCCTGTTCTCGGAGAGTGCCCAGAAGGCGGCGCACTTCGTCGAGCTGTGCAGCCAACGCAAGGTGCCGCTGCTGTTCCTGCAGAACATCACGGGCTTCATGGTCGGCCGGAAGTACGAGACCGGCGGCATCGCCAAGGACGGCGCCAAGATGGTGCAGGCCGTGGCGACCGCGCAGGTGCCGAAGATCACCGTGCTGATCGGCGGTTCGTTCGGGGCCGGCAACTACGGCATGTGCGGCCGCGCCTACCAGCCGCGCTTCCTGTTCACCTGGCCGAACTCGCGCATTTCGGTGATGGGCGGCGAGCAGGCGGCGGGCGTGCTGGTGCAGGTC
>JAEUHV010000146.1 GCA_016794485.1 Planctomycetota bacterium | reverse complement strand
GTACGAGTCGCCGAGGAAGCTGTCGTGGTAGAGGCCGTCGACGGCGAGCTCCGTGTGCTCGGCGAGCTTCGTGTCGAGGCGGCCACCGACGCTGTTGTTGTCCCACCGGTCGCCGGCCTGCCTGGGATGGCCGCCGTCGCGCTGGGACAGCTTGCCGAACAGGTAGTAGCTGGTGTCGGCCCCGGCGCTGCCACCGTACCGGGCCGTGCCGGTCAGGTGTTCTTCGGTGCCGACGACGCCGGCGACGCGGCCGCCCTGGGCGTCCTTCGCCTTCTTGGTGACGATGTTGATGACGCCCTGGCTCGCCTTGTCGCCCCAGCGCGCGCCACCCGGGCCGCGCACGACTTCGATGCGTTGGATGATCGCGACCGGCAGGTCGATCGCCTGGAAGTACTCGCGGCGCAGCAGCGTCGTGTAGAGCCGCTGGCCGTCGACCAGCACCAGCATGCCGGCGAACTCGTACTCGCCGAGCCGGCTGCTGAACCCGTACGCACCCGGCACGTCCTGCGCGATCACGAGGCCGGGCACGAGCCGCAGCAACTCGCCGACCGAGCGCATGCCGGAGCGACGGATCTCCGGTTCGTTGAGCACGAACACCGACGCCGCGGTGCTCGCCAGTGACTGGCTCTGTCGCGCCCCGACCTCGACCGGGACCTCCATCAGCTGTTCGAGCGAAAGTTCCGACAGGTCGGCCCCGGCCGCGCTCGTGGCGTGGTCCTGGGCGCTGGCTTCGGACTGGCCGACGGCCGCGACCGCGAGCAGCAAGCCGTGTCCCAGGGCAGTGACTCCGCGACCGAAGGGTGAGGTGCGCCGCACCGGGCCCGTGGTGGTCAGTGTCTTCATGGCGAGTTCCCGGCTGGCGGGTTCCTGTGGCGGTAGGTCGAGTTCTGCTCCTGGGCGAGCTTCTGCAGCATCGCGCGCAGGCGAGGGATCGAGACCGGCTTCGGCAACACGTCGTCCATGCCGGCATGCAGGCAGGCGAGCCGGTCCTCTGGCGTGGTGTTCGCGGTCAGCGCGACGATCGGGATGCGCCGTTCGGAGTTGCTCTCCTCGCGACGGATCTGGGCGGCGGCCTCGAGCCCGCTCATCTCCGGCATCTGCATGTCCATCAGCACGACGTCGAAACGCTCCCGCGCCCACAGCTGACAGCAGGCCCGTCCATCGCCGGCGATCGTCACCTGGTGGCCGTCGCGGGTGAGGATGCGCTCGATGAGCTTCTGGTTCACCGCGTTGTCTTCGGCGACGAGGATGCGCAGGGTCTGCGTCTGGTCGCCGGCCTCGGGCTTGGCCGGGTTCGGCGCCGCGGGTGCTGGTGTCGTCGAACGCTGCAGGTTGGCCAACCGCACCGTGAGTTCGCGGCCGGATACCGGCTTCGTGAGGTAGCCGGCGAACTCGTTGGTACGGCAGCGGGCACTGGCGTTGGCCAGGTCCTGGAACGAAGTGATCACGAACAGCGGTCGCACCCCGAGAGGTCCCTTCGGCACGTGCGTGAGCAGCTGCAGGTCGTGGTCCGGATCGCGGTCGTCGAGCAACACGACGTCGTTCGGCCGCAGCGGGCCGGCTGCGACCAGTTCCGTGAGTGAACCGAGTGGCTGCACCTGCAGGGTCATGCGCGCCGCGATCGCGTCGAACGAACGCCGCAGCGACGTCGAGTTGCTGAGCAGCAGCACGCGGGTCCCGGCCGGCAGCGGCGGTGGTGGCGGCAGCGGGCTGTCGCACACCGACAGCGGCAGGAAGACGCGGAACGTCGTGCCCTGGCCCACGGTGCTGTCGACGTGGATGCGGCCGCCCATCATGCGCACGAGGCGGTCGGTGATCGACAGCCCGAGGCCCGTGCCGGCGAACCGTCGCGTGATCGTGTTGTCGGCTTGGGTGAACGGTGTGAAGATCGCCTGCACGCGGTCCTTCGGGATGCCGACGCCGGTGTCCTGCACCAGCAGTTCGATCTCGTGCACCTCGCCGAGGTCGTGTGCCTTCTGCAGGCGCACCCGCACGAACCCGTTCGCCGTGAACTTGATCGCGTTGCCCACCAGGTTGGTGAGGATCTGGCGCAGGCGCACGTCGTCGACCAGGTAGGCGGGGGCGAGTTCGGGCGCCAGTTCGAAGGTGAGGTCGAGGTCCTTGCTCTGGATGCGCGACGTGAGCGGCCGCAGGGCGTCGAGCACGAGGCTCTCCAGCTCGGTGGGAACCGGCGACAGGTCGAGCTTGTCCGACTCGATCTTGGACAGGTCGAGGATGTCGCACAGGATGCCGAGCAGGCTCGAGCCGGCGCTGCGGATCACGCCGAGGTACTCGCGCAGCTCCCTCGCGTCTTCGGCTTCGAGCGCGAGTTCGCTCATGCCGAGGATCGCGTTCAGCGGCGTGCGGATCTCGTGGCTCATGTTGGCCACGAACGTGGACTTGGCCCGCGTCGCTGCTTCGGCGGCTGCCAGGGCGTTGGTCAGTTCGGCGGTGCGGTCGCGCACCTGCTGTTCGAGGCGTTCGGCGTTGTCGGCGAGGTTGCGGTCGCGTTCCTGGATCGCCTGCAGCATCGCGTTGAACGCATGCACCAGGGCGCCGATCTCGTCTTCGGCCGAGGCGGTGGCGCGCAGCGAGTAGTCCTCGGTCGTGCGCACTCGGTGCGTGGTCTCGACCAGCGCCGCCACCGGTCGCAGCAGCCGCCGCAGCAACCACTGCGCGGCGAGGCCGAGTCCCAGCAGCGTCAGCGAGCCGGTGGCGACGATGCCGAGCAGGTAATCCTGCAGGCGTTGGCGGTTGGGTTCACCCGAAGCGCGCACCAGCACGAGCCCTTCGCGGTGCTCGCCGGTGTCGTCCTTGAACTGCACCTGGGCCGGCACGACGTGGTCGCCGTGTGCGGGCAGCGCGGCCTCGGGATTCGTGGGCAGGGCGCGGCCGTCGCCACCGACCGCGAAGCGTTCGCCGGTGTGCGTGTACACCGCAACCGACTGCAGGCGCATCGTGCTGCACACCGTCTGCAGGAACTCGGTCAGCAGCTTGCGGTCGTCGAACTCGAGCGACGTGCGCGAGTTCAACGCGATCATCTGGGCCAGGGTCTCCAGCTCGGCGGCCGTGTTGCGGGCCAGCGTCGCGCCTTCGCGGCGGTAGCTGGCGACACCGGTGAAGGCCAGGGCGAGCACCGTCAGGAGCGAGCACAGCGCGGTCAGGCGCGCGCGCAGGGAATGGCGCGGACGTTGGCTCATCGCGGCCCCCGCTGCGACAGCTTCTGCAGGTTGGCGCTCACCTGCAGCCCCTGCTTCTTCAGCGCGTCGCCGTTGACCTCGAGCTTGAGACCGTTGTCCTTGACGAACAGCTGCACGCCGCCGCCCATCGCCGCGAAGCCCGCCTGCTCGCACACGATCGGCACCGGTTTGTCCGCGTGCGCCTTCACCACGCTTTCGAGGTCGACCTTGGCGACCGTGGTCGCGACGTAGAGCAGGTCGTACTGGGCGACGTTCTTGCCCTGCTTCGCGGCGTCGAGGTCGACGACGACGACCGTCACGGGCAGCTTGTCGACCTTCTTGTCGGCCAGGGCCTTCTCGGCCACCGCGGTCACCGCGTCGTCGCCGACCAGGCCGATGCGGTACTCGGTGGCTTTGCGCGCGCCATCGGTCGCCAGGTACGGCGCGAGCTTCAACACGAACACGGCCCGCAACGTCGCCGCGTGCTCGCCCGACTTGTTCTGGCCGTCCTGCGCGGGTGCGGCGCACACGAGCATCAGCGTTGCGAGCGCCGTGAGCATGGCGGCACTCGGCGGTGGGGGCACGGCCTTGGACATCGATGTCGGCCCTCCATCGACCCCCGGCCCGTCCGGTCTTCACTCGCCGCTCCGGGTCGTGCGGGCCGGCGTGTCGGATTTTCCGACGGTGCTCTGCCCGGTTTCGCTCAGCGACGGGCTTCGCCGCGCAGCAGTTCGGCCGTCGCCTCGGCGAGGTGCTCGTATTGCGCCGTCGTGTTGTAGATCTGCGGCGAGATGCGCAGCAGGCGCAGGGACGGCTGCGGCCAGCGCATCACCGGGACTTCGATGTGGTGGCGCTCGAACAGGCGCGTCTGCAGTGGATCGAGACCGAGCGGCGGCACGGTCGGTTCGTGGCTCGCCGGCAACACGACGGACGCCAGCGACCCCAGCATCGCGGCGGGGGCGGGGGCCGCGGTTCCGACCGCCGCGCACAAGCGTGCACGACCTTGCACGGCCAATTCGTGGTTGTGGGCCTGCAGCGCCGGGATGCCGCCGGGCAGCAGGCCGCCGAGGAACCGCAGTGCCGCGGGCACGCACAGGAACGGCGTCGGGTCGTCGGTGCCGGTGAAGTCGAACTCGAGCCGGAAACGCGACCGGTCGGTGCGCGTCGAGTTGGCGCCGTGGCTGATCGACAACGGGCGGATCGCGGCCTGGCGGTCGGCGCGCACATAGAGCAGCGCCGAGCCCTTGGGCGTGCACAGCCACTTGTGGCAGTTGCCGGTGTAGTAGGCGACGCCCAGTCGCGCGAGTTCCAGCGGCACCATGCCCGGCGCGTGGGCGCCGTCGATCAGGGTTTCGATGCCGCGTTCCCGCAGGCCCGCGACGATCGGCGCGATCGGCAGCACGAGCCCGGTTGGGCTGGTGACGTGGTCGAGCAGGCACAGCTTCGTGCGCGCTGTCGCGTGCGCGAGCACCGAGTCGACGACCTGCTGCGGCGATTGCAGCGGGAACGGGATCGGCGCCACGACCACCCGGGCGCCCGCCTTCCCGGCGACGAAATCGAGCGCGTTGCGGCACGCGTTGTACTCGTGGTCGGTGGTCAGCAGCTCGTCGCCCGGACACAACGGCAGCGAGCGCAGCACCGTGTTGACGCCCATGGTCGCGTTCGCGACGAATGCGAGGTCGTCGGCGGCACAGCCGACGAATGCGGCCAGCTCGGCGCGCGCCGCGTCGAGGCGACCCTCCACCTCGCGATGCACGAAGCGCACCGGCTCGGCCTCCATCTCGGCACGCAGCGTCTGCTGCAGCTCCAGCACGACGCGCGGGCAGGCGCCGAAGCTGCCGTGGTTGAGGAACACGACGTTCGGGTCGAGGTCCCAGTGCCTGGCGAACGGCGACGGCGATGGCAGCGGCATGCGCCGACGATAGGGTCAGCGCAGCCGCACGGCCATGCGCACCACCGCCGCGGCCAGCTTCGTCGCCGCAGGCTCGCCGTCCTGCAGGTGCAGGAACGGCTGCCATTGCACCGGCCCGGCCGCTTCGCCGCGGCTGCTCGCGAGGGCGTCGGCGAGCAGCCGTTCGCCGTGCGTGCGGCGCGCCGCGAGGTCGTCGCCGGCCGGATACACGACGAGCCAACGGGCGGCGGGCACCGTGCGCACGTCCCAGCCGCGCGGCGCGGCGAAGGCGTCTCCTTCGGGACGCCTCCGGAACGGGGCCGCGAGCCAGTCGGCGCCGTCGGCGTGGAAGAACACGGGGAACCCGGCGATGCGCTGGCGCTGCCGTTCGAGCTCCTGGTGCAACGGCGCGTACGCCGCGACCCGCGCCGGCCACGTGCCCGGATCGCGCACGCACGCGAGCTGCAGTTCGGCCTGGTCGAGTTCGATCGGCGTCGGCGAACGTGGCTCGGCGCCCGAACCCGGGCTCACGATGCGCGTGCGGTTGCCGTCGTTGCGCGCGGTCGTCGTCGGCTGGAAGAAATCCGGCGCCCAGGTGACGTCGCCTTGCTCGAACACCACGCGGCAGGTGCCGAGCGCCGGGGTCGTCAGCCCGCGGGCGACGAACGTCGTCGGTGTCGCCAGGTACTCGTCGATGTCGACTCGGGTGCCGTCCACGACGATGGCCGCCGGCAGCAGCGTTCCCGGGCGCAGGGTCAAGGTCGCGGTGCCGGAGGCCGTGCCCCCCGCGACCGTGTCCGTCCCGATGGCGCGGCAGTCGGTGGCGCGGTGCAGCACGCCGAACGCCGCGACGTCGACCAGCGTGCGCACCGCGCGCGCCCGTGCTGCATCCGCGGCCTCGACGTCGCCGCCGTCGAGCCGCATCGCCCGTTCGCCGTCGAGCAGCACGGTCCCGTCCTTCGCCTGCAGGCGCAGGCGGGCCGGCAGTTCGGCGAAGGCCTGCACGGTGGCTCCATCGGCGAACGTCACCGTCGCCGCCACCCGATCCATGCGGCCGCGCAACGGCGCGTGGCATTCGGTGAGGATCGCCTCGGGCACACCCGCCGCGGGCAGCTCCGCGATCGCCACGGCGCGCGGCGTGCGCGCCGGAACGGGCGGAGCTGGAGGGGCGTCGCCGCAGGCGGCGAGCAGCAGGACTGCGCCGACTACGAGCCGCTGCGTTCGAACGTCTTGCGCCACGCCACGACGTCGTACTGGTGGTCCGCGCCGCCGGCAAGCGCCGCCAGTGCCTTGCTGGCCGCCAGGCGAACGTTCGGCACTGTCTCCGCCGGGCCGATCAGCTCGAGCAGTTCACGCCACTGTTCCTGTGCGTTCATGCGGCCGAGGGCGACCGCGGCAGCCATGCGCACGCGTGGGGTCGGGTGCTTGAGCGCCGGCAGCAGGGCCGCGGCGTGGGTCTTGTCGCGGGCGAAGCCGAGACCGCGCGCCGCGCTGACCAGGACCCCGGCCGGAAGGGTGTCGCGGTTGGCCAGGAAGCGCAGCCACACGTCGTTGATCGGCTGCATCTTGCCGACCTCGCACGCAGTCTGGATCCGGTAGAGCGCCCAGGCCGCCTGCACCCGGCCTTCGAGCGGGTGCTCGGGCCGTTCGGCGATCGCGGCGAGCACTCCCGGTGGTGTGTTCGGGGCCCGAAGCACGGCCAGGCCCAGCACGGCGTGGTCGACCACGAACGGGTCGCGCAGTTGTGCCCCTTGCAGGATCAGCGGCATCTGGTCGGTCTGGCCCGAGAAGCCGAGCGCCGTCAGTGCGATCGCCTGTGCCTCGGGATTGGTGGCGTCGGTGGCGAGGTTCTGCAGGCGCACCAGCGTCTCGCCCTGCTTGGGCATCGGCAGGTTCTTCACGTCGCCCTTGCGCGCGATCTGCGGGCCGAGGTCGAGCACGGTCTCCTGCACCAGGCGGTAGAGCCGTTCCTGCTGCTGGTCGGCGCGGAACTCGCCCTGGTCGGCGAGCGCCTTCACGTAGCTGTCGATCGACTGGTCGAGGCGGATCAGCACCGCCTTGAAGTCGCGGCGCTTGGCCTCCTCGTCGCGCAGGGTCTTCTCCCGTGCGGCTTCCTCGACCGCCGGAGTGCGGTTCGGGCTCCCCGCGGCGCATGCGGCCAGGAACAGGAACGGGATCGTCAGCAGGCGGCTCATGGGTGGGCTTGGAAGGGGACCGTGGGCAATCCTTCCCGCCCGCTGCGGCGGATGCCAGGGCCCGTTCGAGCCGCCGCGATGGCGCCATGGTCGGCGACTCCGTACGTTGGCGAACGCGATGACCGATTACCCCGCCCCGATCCACCGTGTCCGCGTGCGCTATTGCGAGACCGACCGCATGGCGGTTGCGCACCACGGCAGCTACGTCGCCTGGTTCGAGGAAGCCCGGACCGAATGGATGCGCGCCCGCGGCAAGACCTACCGCCAGATGGAGGACGAAGGCAACCTGCTGCAGGTCGTCGAGTTCACCTGCCGCTACCACAAGCCGGTCGACTATGACGAAGTGGTCGCGATCGCGATCCGCGTCGCCGATGCCGGCAATGTCGCCGTGACCCTGGACTACCAGTGCCGCCGCGAGTCCGACGGCGCCGTCTGCGCCACCGGCCGGACCCGTCTCGCGTGCGTCGGGCGCGACGGCAAACTCCGGCGTCTGCCGAGCGAACTCGCCCAGGCCACGGCTTGATTGGCCGGCCCGGTTCGGCCGGGCAATGGCGCAACGTTCGCCGCCATCGCAACCTGCGCGCATCGGCCGGCCGCTGTTCGCGCTTGCGCGCGCCTTCGTCGTCCCGCCCTCGCAGCCGCGTCGCCGTTGTCGTAACTTGCCCGCTCCCAGCCCGTCCGTGCGGCAGAAATCCTCACCGGGACCGCACGTAGCCCCGCCCCTCTCGATGTCCCTCACTCCGGAACTCGCCTTCGAGCAGCACCGCGAACGGCTGTTGTCGGTGATCTACCTGCGCATGGGGCCGAATCTGCGCGTCCGCATGGATCCCGAGGACGTGCTGCAGGAGGTCGCGATCGAGGCGGTGCATTCGTGGAAGACCCTTTCCGACGAAGCGAATGCGGGAGCGTGGCTCGTGACCCTGGCGCGCCGCAAGGTGGCCCGGATCCTGCGCGACCAGCTCGGCGTGGCCGCGCGCGATCCGCGCCGCGAGCACGGCATCAAGACCGACCTGCCGTTGGCCGACCGGCGTTCGGGTCCGGTCACGCACGCCGACCGCAAGGACCGGCTGGAGCTGCTCGAGCAAGCGATGGAACGCTTGTCCGAGGACCACCGCGAGGTGATCTTCGGCATGAAGATCGAAGGCCTGTCGGCGCGCGAAGTCGGCGAGAAGATGAACCGCAGCGAGAACGCCGTGCACCTGCTGCTGAGCCGAGCCCTCAAGCGGCTCGCCGAAGAACTGAAGCTGTGACGGACGCAACGCGGGAGCCAGGCGGCGAGACGCCGGAAGAGCACGACGCCACCGACCGGCGCATGGCCGACGTGCTGCGCGGTTCGAGTTCGGGCGCCGAGTTGCGCAACCAGCTCGCCGACGACACGACGGCCGCGGCCTCCGACCTGCGCGCGCGCCTCGACGCGCTCGACTTCGTGCAGCAGGTCGTCGGCAGCCCGACCGACCTGCCGGCGCGCATCGGCGCCTACAAGGTGAAGGGCGTGCTCGGCCGCGGCGGCATGGGCACCGTCTACCTCGGCTGGCAGGAAGAGCTCGAACGCGAAGTGGCGTTGAAGGTGCTTTCGCCCGGATTCTCGTCGGACTCGACGATGCGCAAGCGGTTCCGCGCCGAGGCGCGGGCGACCGCGGCCCTGCACCATCGGCACATCGTGCCGATCTACGACTACGGCGAGTCGGCCGGCGTGCTGTTCTTCGCGATGGAGCGCGTGCACGGCATGAGCCTCGACAAGCACATCGCCGCGGCGCGGCGCATGCAGCGGCCGCCGCTCGATCCGCTCGATGCCGCGCGCCGGTTCGCGGGTGTCGCCGACGCGCTCGGGCTGGCTCACCGGCGGCGGCTGCTGCACCGCGACGTGAAGCCCGGCAACATCCTCGTCGGCCAGGACGGTACGCTGGCGTTGACCGACTTCGGCCTCGCCAAGGCGCTCGACCACGCGTCGATGCGGCTGACGTCGAAGGGTGGCGGCTTCCTCGGCACGCTGCACTACAGCTCGCCCGAGCAGGCACTCGGGCGCGAGCTGACTCCGGCCAGCGACCTGTATTCGCTCGGCGTCACGATCTTCGAGGCGATCACCGGCGAACTGCCCCTGGCCGGCAAGACCACCGAAGCGCTGCTGCAGTCGATCCTGCACGGCACGCCGCGCCGGTTGCGCGACGTGGTGCACAAGCCGCCGCGCGACCTGGAAGCGGTGGTCGACAAGCTGCTCGCGCGCGAGCCCGGCGATCGCTACCAGGACGGCGAAGGCCTGGCGCGCGACCTGCAGCGCATCGCCGACGGCGAGCCGGTGCACATCCGGCGGCTGCCGCTGCTGACGCGGTTGTGGCGCCGGATGCGCAAGAACCCGGTGCTGTCGGGGGCGCTCGCCGCCGCCGCCGTGCTGCTGCTGGTCACGTTCACGCTGCTGCTGGTGTTGCGCCGCGAACGCGGCCAGGGCCTCGTGCTGCGCCATCAGGAGCACCTGGTCGCGGTGGCGAAGAAGATCGCCGCCGATCGCGGCGCGCCGAGCGGGCCGCCCGCCCTGCTCGCCTGCCTCACCGGCATCGATGCTCCCGTCGAGCCGCCGAATGCCGAGATCGTGCTCGAACTGCAGCGCGCCGCGGCGGACCAGCCCGACGATCCGCAGGCACCACAGATGCTGACGGCGTTCGTCGAGGATCCGGCGCGGCAGGCGACCGGTTTCCTGGCCGAGGGCCGCGGCTACGAAGCGTTGCGCGAACTCGACACCGCGATCGCGACCGCCGAGGCGGCGCGCCTCGCCGGCGACCTCGCGATCGAACTGCAGCTGCACCGGCTCTACCTCGCGCGCGGCGTCGCCAACCTCACGGCCGCCGTGGGCCGGCCGACCGAGGCGCGCACCGACCTGGCGCTGGCGTCGTACCTGCGGCCGGGCGCGACGTTCGCCGCCGCGTTGCTCGACGTGCTCGACCTGATCCAGGCGGGCGACCTCGCGTTGGCGTTGGGGCGGCTCGAGCGCGACCTGGGCCAGGCCGCGCCGGAGCGGCGGCGCGTGCTCGGGGCGTTGTTGTGGGCCGCGGCTGGCCTGCGCCCGCAGGCGCGGGCCAACCTGATGGACTTCGGCCTGTCGTTCCCCAAGCGGCGCGACCTGCACGCGCTGGCGCAGCGCTGGCTGTCCGAGCCGCCGGCCGATTGCGTGCGTCAGGGCCAGCCCACGGGCTTGTCGGCGATCCTGGCCAGCGCGTGTGGGGATGCGCTCCGTCGGTTGTCGGATCCGGAGGCGGTGCGCGAGATCGCGGCCACGACCACCGGCGTGATCGAGTCGGCGGTGCATCCGGAGTCGCCGTTGCAGGGTTGGCGCTTCGTGCTGCAGATGCTGCAGCAGCCCGGCCGGGCCGTGCTCGTCGATCGCGACCAGAATCCGCTGCCGCCGATGCTGCAGCTCGCGGCGTGGGACGACCTGCTGCGGTTGTCGCCACCGCGACGCATCCTCG
>JAEUHV010000107.1 GCA_016794485.1 Planctomycetota bacterium | reverse complement strand
CCGCAGCTGCGGCTCGCCGCGGTCGTCGACCCTGCCCCCGGGCCGCGCGCAGTGTTCGCGACGGAAGCCGCGACGTTCGCCGACCTCGATGCCCTGTTCGCGGCGCGCTTGCGGCTCGACGCCGCGCTGGTGCTGGCGCCTCCGGTGCACCACGAAGCGCTCGCGGTGCGCCTCTTGGAATCCGGCCTGCACGTACTGTGCGAGAAGCCGCTCGCGCCGACGGTCGCGGCGGCGCGCGTGATGCTCGCCACGGCGCGCGGGGCCGGCCGCGTGCTGATGATGGGCAGCAAGTTCCGCTACACGCCCGACGTCGCGGCCGCGAAGGAACTGCTGCTGCGCCGCTGCTGCGGCGACGTGGTGATGTACGAGAACGTGTTCTGCTCGCACGTCGACATGACGCGACGCTGGAACGCGCAAGCCGCGATCAGCGGCGGCGGCGTGCTGATCGACAACGGTTGCCACTCGGTCGACCTGGCCCGTTTCCTGCTCGGCCCGATCGCCAAGGTGCAGGCGCAGTTCGGCCGCCGCGCGCAGCAGGTCCAGGTCGAGGACACGGCCCGCATCCTGTTCACCAGCAAGAGCGAAGCGCTCGGCTCGATCGATCTGTCGTGGAGCGTGCACAAGGAGACCGACGCCTACGTGCGCATCCACGGCAACGCCGGCACGCTCGAGATCGGCTGGAAGGGCTCGCGCTGGAAGACCGCCGGCGGCGCGTGGCAGACGTTCGGCCAGGGCTACGACAAGATCGCCGCCTTCCAGAACCAGCTGCGCAACTTCGTCGGCGCGGTGCGCGGCGAGGACCTGCCGGTGATCGGCGACGCCGACGCGCTGGCGTCGGTGGTCGTGGTCGACTGCGCCTACCGCTCGGCCGCCGAGGAACGCTGGATCGCCGTGCCGTTCGAACCGGTCGGCGGGTAGAGAACCTGGCATGAGCGAACGCGCCCCCCGCATCCACCCGACCGCGATCGTCGAACCCGGCGCCGTGCTCGGGCCCGGCACCGCGGTGTGGGACAGCGTGCACGTCCGTTCCGGCGCGTGCATCGGCCGCGACTGCATCATCGGCGAGAAGACCTACGTCGCCTACGACGTGCACATCGGCGACCTGTGCAAGGTGAACGCGAACGTCTACCTGTGCGCCGGCGTCACGCTGCTCGACGGCGTGATGGTCGCGGCGCACACGGTGTTCACCAACGACCTGTTGCCGCGCGCGACCGACCCTGACCTCGCGGCGCTGCAGACCAGTGCCCCGACCGAAGCGACCCTGGCGACCCGCGTCGGCCGCGGCGCCACGATCGGCGCCAACTGCACGATCGGCCCGGGTGTCGTGCTCGGCGACTTCTGCATGGTCGGCATGGGCAGCGTCGTCACCACGGACGTGCCGCCGCACGCTCTCGTGCTCGGCAACCCGGCGCGCCTGCACGGCGTCGTCTGCCGCTGCGGCGAAGTGGTCGCGCGCGCCGTCGCCGGTGCGGTCCCGAACGGCGAGCACGCATGTCGTTGTGGGCGCCGCGTCGCCTGGCCGACGGTGCCGTGATCACGGCGCGTAGTACGACGGCATGCAGTAGTACCACTTGTTCCAACGATCCGCGTCCGCGACCGTGCCACGGATCTGCGCGCCGTAGAACAGCGCCTTCTGCCGCACCCCGGCGTCCGGCGACAGTTCCTGCAGCAGATGCAGGCCGCCGATCAGGAACGTGTGCGCGCCGCCGAGCGGCGAATCGCCGAACTTGATGCTCTGGCCCAGGCCATCCCAGTAGTTGGCCTGCACCGGCGTGCCGTTGTGCGACGCCGGCACGTAGTAGCGCAGGCCATTGGCGACGAACCCGAAGGTCGGATGGTTGAAGTTGGTGACCCACGAGTACTCGACCGTCGTCGGCACGTCCTCGGCGATGTCGAGCAGCACCTGGTCGCCGAACGCCTTGTAGGCGCCGAGGAAGCCATAGAGCACCGCGCCATGCTGCCAAGGCATGAAGAACTCGTGGTTCATCGGGTAGCCCGTGGCCACGTAGTTCGGCTGGAAGGTCATGGCCTTGCTGGCGTGGTTCTTCTTGCGCTGCGGCTCGACGATCTCGTTCACACGCCGCATCGCGAACTGCTTCAGCGCGGCGTCCTGGGTCGCCTGGTAGCACTGCGCGAAGCCCTGCATGCACCAACCCTCGGCGCGCGCCGCCTGGATGCTGGCGGTGTAGTAGGTCTGCAGCCGCATCAGGCCCTTCAGGCTCTGGCCGAGCTGGCGCAGTTCTTCCTTCGCCCAGGCATCGCCGCTCAACGTCCAGTAGTCGAACAGCAGATCGCAGCTCCAGTGTTCGTGGTCGAAGTGCTCCCAGCCGTGCGCCCGCGGCTGGCCCACGCTCAGGGAACGGTACTGCGGCCACGGGTCGGCATCGCGCAGCGCGCGCCGGCCGAGCGACTCGCCCTGGACCGCCAGCATCGGCGTGCCGTCCCACAGGATGATCGCCTGCTCCGCGCCGACCTGCAGGTTCCACAGGTGGTACGGACGCATCGCCTGCGCCCACGCCATCTGCTCGAGCTTCTGCACCAGGCGATGGCAGCGGCCCTGCACCGCATGCGCGAACTCGGGGCTCAGCGGATGGTTGCGCGGCGTACCGGTGGTCGCCGTCACCATCGCATCGCCGCGCGAACCCCAGGTGCCAAACCAACCGGAGTTGCCGGCCCACGACGAATACTCGCCGAGCGCCCGCGCGTTCGCGTCGCTGGGGCCGAGCACCGGCCCGCCGAGCAGGCCGGCGGCCTTGGTCTGCAGCCACGCATTCGGCGACGCGAGCGGATACAGCGGGTTCTGCAGCATCGCGGAGGCCGTCGCCTGCCAGCGCGCCAACTCCGTGCTCGCAGCCCCCGGCGGTTCGAGCCGCAACAGGAAGCGATAACGCCGCGTCTGCGCATCCGTCAGGTAGGTGTCGGTCAGCACCCGATGGGCCGGATAGCTGCCGCTCAGGGTTTCCTGGGCGCCGATGCCTTCCGTGCTGGCGCGGTACGGCATGATCGCCGATGCGCCTTTGCACAGGAACCACGCGCCGCGCACGTCGGCGGTGCCGAGCGCCCGCAGGTTCTTGTCGGTGTTGCCCGGCGGAATCGCGTCGGCGCCGAGGTAGTCGTTGCCGAGCACCCAGTCGACCTGCACGAACGGCATGTCGCGGAACTCGGTCAAGTAGAACGTCGAGGTCAGGTAGTCGCGGCCAATGCCGGTCTGCCCGGCCATCACCGCGTGGTACGTGCGATGCCGCGTCACCTGCACCAGCGGCGTCGACTGCACGACGGTGCCGGCTCCGGTCGCGAAGCTGCGGTAGCCGACCTGGAACGTGTCGCGCACCTCGGCGCCGAGTTCGAGCCCGCTCCACATCTGCTGCACCCACG
>JAEUHV010000074.1 GCA_016794485.1 Planctomycetota bacterium | reverse complement strand
ATGCCGGACACATCCTCGGCTCGGCGATCGTGGTGATGGACGTCGATGCCGGGAACAAGCAGCGACGCATCGTGTTCACGGGCGACCACGGCCGCAAGAACCTGCCCATCTTGCGCGATCCGGAGCCGATTCCGGAATGCGACGTGCTAATCACCGAGTCGACCTACGGCGATCGCATGCACGAACCGCGCGTCGACATGATGGCGGAGCTGGCGCGCATCGTCGCCGAAGAGATGCACGACGGCGGGCGCGTCGTCGTTCCGGCGTTCGCGGTCGGCAGGACGCAATCGGTCGTGCTGTTCCTTGGCCAGTTGATGCGCGAGGGCACGCTGCCGCAGCTGCCGATCTTCGTCGACTCCCCGATGAGCCGCGAAGCGACTCGCATCATGCGCAAGCACCCGGACCTGTTCGACCAGGAGACGCGGGCCCTCCTGGCGTCGGGGCACGACCCGTTCTTCTTCGACGGCGTCACCTACGTCGCCGACGTCGAAGAAAGCAAGGCGCTCAACCAGGTCCGCCGCGGAGTGATCGTGTCGGCGTCCGGCATGTGCGAGTCGGGACGAGTGCTGCACCACCTGTCGAACACCGTCGGCCGCAGGGAGGACTGCGTGTTGCTGGTGGGCTACCAGGCGCACGGCACGCTCGGGCGCCGCCTGCTCGACGGCGAACGCAGCGTCAACATCTTCGGCGAACCCCACACGGTGAACTGCAAGGTGCGCACGATGCCGGGATTCTCCGCGCATGCCGACTGGCGCGAACTTCTCGCCGCGGCGCGGCCGCTGGCGGGGCGCTGCAAGCAGGCGTTCGTCGTGCACGGCGAAGACGAGCCGGCCGAGGCCTACGCCGGCCGCTTGCGCAACGCGGGGTTCCGTTCCGTCGTGGTGCCCAGCAAGCACGACCGCGTCGTGATCGACTGATGCGCGTGCTGTTCACCAAGATGGAAGGGCTCGGCAACGACTACGTGTACGTCGACGGCATCGGCGCCACGTTCCCGCTCGAACGTGGCCCCGAACTCGCTCGTCGCTGGTCGGATCGCCACTTCGGCATCGGCGCCGACGGGTTGATCGTGCTCGCCACGGGAACCACCGCACCGATCCGGATGGTGATGTGGAACGCCGACGGTTCGCGCGGGGCCATGTGCGGCAACGGCCTGCGCTGCCTGGCGCGCTTCGCGTTCGACCAAGGCCATCTGCGCGAGCGCCGCTTCACGGTCGAGACCGACTCTGGCCTGCGCCGCGTCGAGCTGCTCGACGACGGTCTGGTGCGAGCCGGAATGGGAACGGTCACCACGACGCCGCCGATCACGGTCGCGGTGGCCGGCCGCGCGCTCGAGTTCGTGTGCGGCGACGCCGGCAACCCGCACGCCGTGCACTTCGTCGCCGATACGGAGACCGTCGACGTGGGCGGCATCGGAGCGGCCCTGCAGCGTCATGCCGCGTTCCCCGACGGGGTCAACGTCGAGTTCGTGCAGGTGCTCGGACCCGACCGGCTGCGGCAGCGAACGTTCGAACGCGGCAGCGGCGAGACGCTCGCCTGCGGCACCGGAGCTGCGGTGGCGGCGATCGCCGCCCGGGCTGCCGGCAAGGTGCACGGCGAGACGACGTTCGTCGAGCTGCGCGGCGGGGTGCTGCGGGTGGTCGGCGCCGGAAGCTCCCTTGCGATCGAGGGCCCGAGCCGTACCGTCTTCCGCGGCGAGGTCGAGCTGCCGGCGTGATCACGACGGTTCGCGGCGACGATCGTCCACGGAGGTTCCCATGATCGGACTCTATGTCGGTATCGGTGTCGCCGTCGTGCTCGTGCTCTACGGCATCTCGCTCTACAACGGCCTCGTCGCGCGCAACAACGAGGCGAAGAACTCGTGGAGCCAGATCGACGTCCAGCTGAAGCGTCGCTACGACCTGATCCCCAATCTGGTCGAGACCGCGAAGGGCTACATGAAGCACGAGCGCGACACGCTCGAAGCCGTCATCAAGGCGCGCCAGACCTGTGTCGACGTCAGCAAGACGGGCAACGTCGGTGAGCTCGCCAAGGCCGAAGGTGTGCTGGCGACGACGATGCGCGGCTTCATGGCGGTGGCCGAGGGTTACCCGGACCTGAAGGCCAACCAGAACATGCTGAAGCTGCAGGAGGAACTGACCTCGACCGAGAACCGGGTCGGCTTCGCGCGGCAGGCCTACAACGACGCGGTGATGCGCCTGAACAACGCGATCGAGCAGTTCCCGAGCTCGCTGTTCGCCGGCAGCTTCAAGCGGCTCGAGTACTTCGAGGTCGAAGCACCCGAGGAACGCAAGGCGGTCAAGGTCTCGTTCTGACGCTGCGCGGGTCCCTGTGGGAACGATCGCGCCGCGCTACAACGTAGGCATGGTGTCCCGCCCCGGAGTCCGTGTTGCGTGGCTGTTCGCGCTGCTCGTCCCCACGACCCTCTCGGCGCAGGATCCGGCACCCGCTCCGTCGACCGCCCAGGAGCCGGAGTTCGCGGCCGTCGTCGAGAAGTGGCTGGCCAGCGACCAGGTCGACCGTGACGCACTCGACAAGACCGTCGCCGCGCTCCTGAAGGACCAGAGGGCCGGAATCGCCTGGCTCGGCGCGCAGATTCCGGCAGCGCAGCAGAAGCCTGCCGAGCCGCGCAGCAAGGGCATCCTGAGCCTCGTCTCGCACGCCACCCTGGCGGTCCTCGAGCGCACCCGCGCCACCAACATCGTCTTCGTCGGCCAGTACGACACCCTCGCCCCGCTGCAGCCCGTCGTCGGCGAACTGCTGTTCGCCTGGCTCGTCGACACGCCCGACTGGTACCCGAGCACGCACCGCATCCACCTCACAGCACCGCTGCGCGACCTGATGCCGAAGCCCCCGACGCCCGAGCGCGTCGAAGCGATCGAGCAGATCGCCGCCGACGAACACGAGCCCGAAGCGCTGCGCCGTGCGACCGCCGCGATGGCATGGCAGTGGGGCAAGAAGGCGAACGCGCAGAAGGTGCTCGCGGGCCTGAATGCAGCGACCGCGGAAGGCGACAGCGAAGATCGCGTGCAGGCGACGTTGGAGCTGGCCGACTTCCTGGTGCTGCTGCGCGAATACAAGCAGGCCGCCAACACGCACCGCGCCGCTCAGAAGCTGGCGCAGGACGCGAAGGTGACCTTGCGCCCGATCGCGTGGTACGCGGCCGCATGTGTGCACGCGCTGCTCGGCGACGTCGACCGCGGCATCGCAGCACTCGAGCAATGCGCGAAGCTGCAGGCGTCGCCCGACCTCGACCCGTCGCTGCGCATGGCGCGGTCGATGTTCGACACCGATCCCGAGCTGCAGGCCTTGCGCGGCCATGCGCGGTGGCGCGAACTCGTCGACCTGGCCTGCAAGTCGTCGGGGCCGGACAAGGTCGGGCGCTGACCGTGGTGCCGTTGCCGCTGCTGTTGGGGCTCCTCGTCGCGTTCGCGGACAACGAACTGCTGCCGACCGTGCCCGGGGCGAGCCGGCTCGCCACGTTGCTGCCGGTGCTGCTGTTGCTTGCCGTGCCGACCCTGCTGGCGATCGCGGCGATCCGTGCCGTCCGCGAGGAGGGAGCGACCGGTCGCCGTGGCCGCGTGCCGCCGCGCGCGATGCTGCGGTTGTCGATGTTCGCCGTGCCGATCGCCGTGCACGCCCTGTTCGCGTTCGCCGATTACGGCGACTGGATCGAGCGCCTCGCCTGGGACAGCCACCTCGGCCGCATCGTGCTCGGCATGCTGCCGGTGTTCATCGCCGAAGTACCACGCCTCCCGTTCGCGACGTTGGCCGGCACGATGCTCGACGTGCGGCCCGAGCCCGGCAGTGGCCAGATCGTCGACCCGAGCCTGTGGCCGCGCCTGCACGACCTCGCCGGGGTCGTACGCATGCGCCTCGGCGGGCCGTTGCTCGTGGTGATGCCGATGGTGCTGCTCGGGGCGGCCATGGACCTGCTGCAGTTGTTTCCGGTGCTGCATGCGCTCGTGTTCTCGACCGCGGCCGGCCTCCTGGTCGGAACCGTCGGGTTCCTCGGGCTCGCGGTGCTGGCGCTGCCGTTCTGGTTCCGCTTTGCGTTCGGAGTGCGCCCGTTGCCCGAACCGATCGGCACGAAGTTGCGCGCCGTTGCCGCACGCCTCGGCTTCCCGCCGCACCGGCTCTACGTGTTGCCGACCGGGATGAGCGGGCTGAATGCGATGCTGGTCGGGCCGTTCCGGTTCGGGCGCTGCCTGTGCCTCACCGACGGCATCCTGCGCGAACTCGACGAAGAAGCCCTCGCCGGCGTGGTGGCGCACGAAGTGGGGCACGCGCAGAACGGCCACGTGGCCTCGATCATGGGCCTCGTCGTGCTGGTGCCGGTCGCGTTGATGGCGCCGCTGCGGCTCGTCGATCTCGCCGAGGTCGATCCGTTCGTGCAAGCGGCGGTGGTGGTGGTGGCGGCGATCGGTGGCTGGCTGCTCGTGCAACGCTTGATGCACCGTTTCGAGCACGAAGCCGACGTCGCGTCGGTCGCTGCACTGGGCCCAGGGCCGTGTTCACGGGCCCTGGTCGTGGTGTCGCGACTGGCCGAATCGACACCGCCGCGTTGGCACGCGCGACTCCTGTCGCGGCATCCCGACGAAGCGCAGCGCCTGCAGGTGATGGCGCACTACTCGTCGGATGCGGAATTCCGGGCGGCGTTCGATCGCCGGGGCCGAGGACTTCGGGGCGTGTTCGCCGGCGTGCTGCTCGCGGCGCTCGGCCTGGCGGCGTGGGGTGGCCAGGCCGACTGGCGCTACGAACGCGTGCTGTGGGCGCTCAACGCCGGCGACCATCGTGCGGCGCTCCGCTTCGCCGCCGAAGTGGATCCCGCGGCGGTGCCAGCGCACTGGCGCGAGCTGTGGCCGTTGATCGTCGACGACCTCGAAGTCGCGAAGGCCGTTTCGGCCGACGTGACGACCTTCGAGGAGGCCCAGGCGATCGTGCCGCTGGAGGCCTGGCCCCGCGGCGAGGAAGTGTTGCGGGTGTACGGCCCGGCGGCGGCGCGGGCGTGGTTCGCGATGGCGATCGCTTTCACCGCCGAACCGACCGCGATGCAGCGCGCGTTGCACGCGTTCTGCGAAGCTGCGGCCGACAACGACCCACGCCAGGTGGAACGCATCGCCGCCGTGGTGCGGCGCCTCGGCGTGCCGCCGTCGCTCGCCAGCGTGTTCGCCGACGGCGGATGACGTCCACCGCGCGGACTAGTAGCGGTTGACCTCGACCGCCCAGGTCATGTCCTTCTTCCAGATCTCGTTGCCGCGGCGGTCGAACTCGCGCACCCGCGTGTTCTCGGCGACGAGCGTGTTGCCGTTCGGCAGGCGGTCGGCGTCGCTCGGCGAGCTGAGGTTGGTGAGTTCGAACACGACCTTGCCGTCGCGGTCGACCTCGAGCACCACGCCCTTGTTGCGCAACGTCACCAGCGTGTTGCCGTTCGGCAGGCGGTCGGCGTCGTGTGCGTTCGGCATGCCCTTCAACTCCCACACCGTCTCGCCTTCGGGGCTGACTTCGAGGATGCGGTCCTTGAGCACGTCGGCGATCAGCGTGTTGCCGTTGCCCAGCCGGTCGCAGTCGAACGGCCGGATGTCCTTCGCGTACTGCCAGACGATCTTGCCGTCCTTGCCGACTTCGATGACACGGCTGGCGAACGTGTCGGCGATCAGCGTGTTGCCGTTGGCGAGGCGGTCGGCGTCGTACGGGTTCTTCAGGTCCTCGAACACCCACACCGGCTTGCCCTTGCGGTCGACTTCCTGCACGCGGCTCACGGAGAACTCGGTGATCAGCAGGTTGCCGCTGTCGAGGCACTCTGCGTCCCAGGCGCCGAAGATCTCTTCGAGCACG
This sequence comes from Planctomycetota bacterium, assembly GCA_016794485.1. Lineage (GTDB taxonomy): Bacteria > Planctomycetota > UBA1135 > UBA1135 > UBA2386 > UBA2386. The sequence continues at coordinate 1,680 of JAEUHV010000074.1, read as the reverse complement.
AACGTCACACGGCCCTGGTCGTCGACTTCGACGATGCGGTTGTCGCTGTAGTCGGCGATCAGGGTGAAGCCCCACATGGCGCCGCCGCCGACGCCGATCTCGACCTTTGCCACGCGGTTCCACGGCAGCACCGCGGCGCCGAGCAGCGGCACGCTCACCGCGACGTGTTCGGCCGAGGCGTCGACCAGGAACCCGATGAGGCGTTCGCCGGTGACCAGGTCGAAGCGCACGTAGGTCGTGGTGTCGACTTCGGTGACCCGCGGTCGGGTGAACAGCACGCCGGCGACGTCGGCGATCCCCAGCGGCTTCTCGGCGCCGTCCTTGGGTTTGGTCACCAGCGAACTGGCATCGGCGCGCTGCAGGGCGCCGTCGACGAACGACGCGTCCTTCAGGCGGATGCGGTCGAACTCCATCGACGCGCCGACCAGGCGATCGACGGTCGGGTCGAACGCGATGCCTTGGACGTCCTTGCGGGCGAGCACCAGCTCACCGAACACGTCCGAGCGCACGCGCACCGACTCCGGGTCGATGGCCAGCACGGTGCCCAGCACGAGGCTGCCCTGGTTGAGGAACACGCGAGCCAGCGTCACCGGCAGCATGGCGTGCTCCGGGAACTCGATCGTGTCGCAGTCGCCGAACGGCAGCTCCGCGATCGGCATGCCCGTGAACGCGCCGGCAACCGCCATCGAGTCGCCGAAGAAGTCGACGATCGTGCCTTCCACCGTGGCCCGGTCGCCGAGCGTGAACTTGGCCTTCGGGGCGCCCTGCGGGTTCGGCACCGTGACCTTCGCGCCCGCAGCGACCACCGGATCGGGGTGGCTCGCGAGTTCCTGCAACAGCGCCTTGGCCCCGGCGTCGGCACGGCTGTGCAAGGCGCGCAGCAGCGCCATCGTCTCGGTCCGTGTGGGTTTGATGGCGTGCTGGCCGAGCATCAATTGCTTGCACACGGCGAGCGCCTTCGGGCCGTCGATCCGGCCCAGTGCCGACAGCACCGTGTGCCGGTAGAAGCCGTTCTTCTCGACCGCCATCTTCAGCAGCACGTCGACTTCGTCGTCGCCGCCGAACTTGCCCAGCGCCCGGATCGCGCCGTCGGGAATCGGCGACTCCAGGTCGCCGAGCGCACTGCGCAGAGCGCGCAAGAGCCGCGGTTCGCGATCGAGGTAGAGCGCCGCCGTGATCAGGCCGCGCATCAGCCGCCGTTCCCGGTCCTCGGCTTCGGTGCCTTTCGCCTTCAGGGCATCGAGGATGCGTTTGCACCGCAGTTGCTGCTCGAGCACGTCGTACTTCTCGGCCTTCTCGCCGATCGTCGTGTACGCCCGGCTGCCGATCTCGATCAGGGTGCGCTCCGCGGTCTCGCGCACCTGCCAGCGCGGGTCGCCGAGTTCGCCGAGCAGCCGCTCGATCTTCAGCGAGTATTCGCGCCGGTCGCCGTGGATGCGGGCGACGATCGCGGCGAACGCGGGCTGTTTGTCGGCGAGCAATTTGCCGGTCTGCTCGAGCCGGGCGACGACCGTCTCGGTCTGGAAGCCCTGGCAGGCGGCGACGAGCTGGTCGTCGTTCCAATCCTGTGCGGGGGCGAAGGCAGCGAACGCGCCGAGCGCGAGCAGCGCCGTGCGGGCAAGCGAGGGGTTCATCAGGGGGCGGAGTGTAGCGAGCGGGTGCGACGGTGTTCGATGCGGC
>JAEUHV010000070.1 GCA_016794485.1 Planctomycetota bacterium | reverse complement strand
CCGTGCAGCACGAGGAAGCGCCCGGGATCGTGCCCCGGCGATCCGCCGCCGGGCGCGAACACCGCCACCACCGCGACGCACGCGAGGTAGACGAGCCAGATGCGTTCGGTGGTCGGGGCCGGACGGTCCAAGGGTCGGCAGTCTCGCAAACCGGCGCACCGTTCGCTACGAAGCGTTCGTGCAGTTGCCCAGTCCCGAAGACCTCCTTGCGCGCCTGCGTTCCCTCGACGAACTCGATCGCAAGGTCACGGGGGGCATGGTCGCGCTGTGCATCGCCGCCCCCGACAGGCTGCGCGACCGCGAGTGGATGGCGCAGCGCTTCGTGCACGTCGCCACGGTCGCGCACGGCTTCGACGCCGAGGACGGTCCGGCCACCGACGCCGACGTCGAACGCATCCGCGCCTACGCGCAGGCGCGCATGGACGCGGTGCTGACCGCGACTTTGCTGTTGTTCGTGCGCACCGCCGAAGACCTGCGGCTGCGCGGCGGGTCGTTCACGTTCGCGGACGCGCAGCAGGTGATCGCCGGCTACCTCGGCTGACGGCGTCGCGGAAGGCCGCGCCGCTTGCGTCGCGTCCCCCGAGCGCAACACTTGCCGGATGCCTACTCCGCCACGAACCCTGCGCTGCCTCGTCGCGATCGCCAGCCTCGTCGCATTCGCAAAGGCCCAGGACGAGCCGCCGACGTTCCGCGCCCGCACCAAGGCGTTCGCCGCGTGGTTCAGCGACCAGGCCAAGGACGCGCACGCGGCGCTGACGTCGGGCGACAAGAAGCGGGCGGAGGTGGCGGCCAAGGCCATCGGCGCGCGCGTGGCCGAGCTGGTCCCTGGTCTGCGCGTCAACTTCGAACGCACGCCCGCCGGGGAACCGGTGACGATGTACCTGCAGCCCGGCAAGGACCGTGTCGTGCAGGTGCTCGGCCGAGCCCTGGTCGCGGCGCTGCCACCGGTCGAGCAGTTCCGGTTCGTGCCCTGGCGCACTCCCGCGGCGGCCGACACGCACCTGGTCGACATCGGCAAGGACCCGGTGCGCCTCGCCGATCTGGTCACCGTGTGCCAGTTCGATGCCGAGCAGCAGGGCCTCGTCGTGCACGTGTGGAACGAACACCTCGGCCGCCTCGGCGAAGCCGACCGCGCCCGCATGGCGCGCTTCGGCGTCGAACGGGCCTTCGGGGCGGCGATGGAGCTCCGCTGGCTGCGGGCCGTGCACGTGCTCGAAGACGAACCGGCGACGGAGAACGACGGCTACGCGCGCGGCGCCGACCTGCGGCGCACGGCGCAGGGCTTGCTGCGCGAGCAGAAGGACCCCGACCTCGACCCGGACCTCGTCGACGACACCTACTTCAAGTCCGACCGCGAGTTTCCCGAAGGCAGCCGCTGTGCCGACATCGCGTTCGGCTCGTCGCGGCTGCCCGACCTGGTCTACGACCTGCAGGTCGGCGGCACGCCGGAGACGGTGCAGCGGCTCGGCAAGCTCGGCGTCACCGCCGGTTTCGTCGCGATGACGGCGACCATCGCCTACGACCCGTTCGACCACGAAGCGAAGACCAAGGTGCTGGCTCTGCGCAAGCAGTTCGCCGACGACCTCGGCAAGGCACTCGCCGCGGACGGCGTCGGCATGCTGGTCGGCACCGCGTCGGGCAACGCGAAGGGCTACTGCGACGTGCTGTTGTTCGACGAAGCTGCGGCGCGGCCGATCCTCGAACGCGTGGCCAAGGCGAACGATCTGGTGCAGGCGGCCGCACTGGTCTCGTTCTCGCCGACCGACCCGAAGGTGCTGCGGCAGTTGAAGTGACCGGTGCCTCTCAGGCCTTCGCCGATCCGACCCGCCCCACCGCCGGATGGCTCGCGGTGATCTCGACCGACGTCGACTCCTTGCCGTCGTAGCTGAGCAGGCGGCCCTTGCCGCCTTCGAACGTCTCGATGTGCACCGGTCGTTGCCACATCCGGTACAGGCCCTGCAAGGTCATCTGCGCCTGGTCGAGCTGCAGGTCGCCGCCGACCCACTCGTGCACGAGGTAGAGCTCGCCGCGGTTCTTGTGGTTGCCGTCGACGACCTTGACGATCGGGTTGCCGAAGTTGGTCAGCGCCGCCAGCAGCTGGTTCTTCACCTTGGTGTAGTCGCGATCGACGATCACCAGCTGCCCGGTCTGCGGGTCCTGCCCGTAGACGAACATCTTCTGCTCCTCGGCGAACTCGGGCGTGACGAACTCGTCGATGAACGTGACGTCGTTGTAGATCCGCCGCACGTCGAACACCTTCTTGCGCCCCTCGTTGGTCGGCCGATGCCACTGCCGCCGCGTCTCCGGGTCGTCGCACGCCATCCATTCGGGGCCGAAACGCCCCTTGTTCCAGCGTTCCTCGATGTGGCGGAACAGCTCGACGCCCATCTTGTACGGATTGATCTGCCCGGGCCGCGTCGCCAGCGTGCCGCTGTGCGTGTCGCAGTACTGCACGATCTCGCTCGCCTCGCACAGGTGCCGCGTCATCAGCTGGCTGTGCCAGAACACCGCCCAGCCCTCGTTCATGATCTTGGTCATGCCCTGGGGCGCGAAGTAGTAGGCCTCGTCGCGCAGCATCGCGAGCACGTCCTGCTCCCAGGCCTGGAGCGGTGCGTTGTCGAGCAGGAACTTCAGCACGTCGCGCGCGGGCTTGCTCGGAAAGCGCCGCGACTGCGTGTCCTCGGCCTGCATGCGCTCCCTCTCCCGCCGCAGGAACTCCGGCGGGTTGATGTAGCGGTCCATGTAGTCCTTGGCCGCGATCTTCTTCACCTCGCGCGCCGGATCGTCTTCCTGCCGCGGTCGCGGCTCGGTGCCGCGGTCGATGTACGGCGAATACGGATCGATCAGGTTGTCGAGCGAGTGCACGACGTCGATGAAGTTCTCGACGCGTTCCTGGCCGTGCCGGTCCATGTAGCGGCGGATGCGCGCGCCGTGGTTGGCCAGCACGTCCATCATCTTGCGCGAGGTGTGCGCGAACCAC
>JAEUHV010000039.1 GCA_016794485.1 Planctomycetota bacterium | reverse complement strand
GTGTTCGCAGGGTGCGACCGTGGCGGGAAACGAGACCTGAACCGGTCGCCGCGACCCGCTGAACGAGGGTGTGCTGCTGCGGTTGGATGGCGGGGAGGGGTTCCGGATGGTCCGGCACCGCAGCTTGTATTTCCTACTCCCCGAAGGGTTTCGCGGGGCTCGCGTTCCCAAGCAACGACTTCGGTGCGCAGGAGCCGGGCACACCCGCCCGGATCCGCGCGTTCTGCACGACGAAGTACGCGGTCGACTTCCCGCTGTTCGCCAAGGTGCAGACCAAGGCCGGCGCCGGCCAGAGCCTGGTCTACGCGTTCCTGCACAAGGCCACCGGCAAGCTGCCGGGCTGGAACTTCGGCAAGTACCTGATCGGCCGCGACGGCAACGTGCTCGGCTTCTTCGAGCCGACGGTGACGCCCGACGATCCGGCGTTGCTCGCCGCGATCGACCGCGCGCTCGGCTGAGCTCCGCGGCTCGCCGTCGTGCGCCGCATCTCGACGGCACGAGCACAGTCACGTTGGAACGCGGGACCAGCCGATAGCGCCGCCGAGGAGAGGCTGGCGAATGGCGATGACTGCGGCTCGGAGTCTGGTTGCGTTCTTGCTCGGGACCACCTTTGCGAACGCGCAGCAGTTCGACGAACTGCGGTTGCGCAGCCTGCCGGCGCCACGCGCGCCGGACAAGTGTGTGCTTCTCGCCGACTGCGACGCGGACGGTGACCTCGACCTCGTCTGCGGCGGCAGCAACCGCTTCTACCGCAACCTCGGCCACGCGATCTTCGGCGACGAAACGCTCGCCGCGCTGCCGGGTGGCCTCGGCACGGCGAACGCGATCGCCAGCGGCGACTTCGACGGCGACGGCGACCTCGACCTCGTGCTGGGCGTCGGTTCCTTCACGGACGGCCAGGATCGCCTGCTGCGCAACGACGGCAGCGGCCACTACACCGACATCACCGCGTCCCACCTGCCGGTCGACGCGGACTGGACCTGTTGCGTGGCCAGCGCCGACCTCGATGGCGACGGCGACCTCGACCTCGTGTTCGCCAACGACCCGATGTGGAGCGAACCGATCCGCGTCTACACCAACAACGGCACGGCGGGGTTCGCCGACGTGACCTCGGCTTGGCTCGGCAGCACCCCGGTGCTCGCCAAGCAAGTGGCCCTCGGCGACGTCGATGGCGACGGCCGGCCCGACCTGTGCGCATCCGAACCGCTGCGGCTGTTCCGCAACAACGGGGGCAGTGCCTTGGTCGACGTGTCGGTCGGGCACGTTCCGGCGAACGTCGGCAGCGGCCGTTTCGTGCTCGCCGACCTCGATGGCGACAGCGACCTCGACGTCTACTGCTCGCACGCCCAAGGCTCGCGCCTGCTGCACAACAGCGGCGGTGTGTTCACCGACGTGAGCGCTACGCACCTGCCGCCGGGCACGTCCTCGTGGTGGGCGATCCTGGCGATCGATGTCGATGGCGACGGCGACCGCGATCTCGTCGGCAGGGCTGGCGTCTTGCGGAATGGCGGCAACGGCGTGTTCACCGCCGCTGCGACCGTCGTGCCGGACACCGACGAAGTCGTGATGGACTTCGCCGGCGGCGACGTCGATGCCGACGGCGACGCCGATCTCGTGCTCGCCATGCGCGAACTGGTCGACGGCCACGCCCGCCTGCTGCTCGGGAACGGCAACGGCACCTTCGTCGACGTCACGCCCGCCCGCATCGCCTACCGCGATGTCCAGTCGGCAAACCTCGTCACCGGCGATTTCGACGGGGATGGCGACGTCGACCTGTTCGCCACGGGCCCGCAGCAGTGCGGGCTGTGGCACAACGACGGCAGCGGCTGGTTCACCGACGTCTCGGTCCACTACCTGCCCCCGATGCCCGCCCCCACCGGGGCCGCGGCGGCGCTCGATGCCGATGGGGATGGCGACCTCGATCTCGTCGCCGCCGGCCCCGGCCCCGACGTCCTGCTGCGCAACAGCGGCCGCGGCAAGTTCACGCTCGGCCCGACCAATGCCCTGCCTGCGGTCTTCGCCGAACCCGAGACCATCGCCGTTGCCGACCTCGACGGCGATGGCGACCGCGACCTGCTCTACGGCACGTCGCTGTGGGGCATCCTGGTCCTCGACAACCGCGGGAACGGGTGTTTCGTCCCCACGCTGCAGATCCCACCCAGCTACGGCCTCACCACGACGGTCGCGATCGCGGTCGGCGACATCGACGGCGACGGCGACCGCGATGTGGTGCGCGGCGACGACGGCTCGCAGAAGCGGCTGTACCGCAACCTCGGCAACGGCACCTTCGTCGATGCGACCGCGAACCTGCCGCCCGATTCCGACGCCACGCGCGGCCTCGCTCTGATCGACGTCGACGGCGACAACGACCTCGACCTCGTCTGCGCCAACACGTGGTCGAACATCGTGGGTTCGGCGCAGGACCGCCTGTACCGCAACAACGGCACCGGCATGTTCACCGATGCCACCACCACGTCGCTGCCGACCGACGTGCACCCGGCCGCGGCCATCGCCGCCGGCGATGTCGACGGCGACGGCGATGCCGACCTGCTGGTGGCGGGCAGCGGCTCGTCGACCCAGCGCTACTACCGCAACGACGGCAGTGGAGTCTTCACCGACGTCACCGCGTTGTTCTGGTCGCAGGCAGCCCTCGGCAGCCAATCGGTGCTCGTCGACCTCGACCGCGACGGCGACCTCGACGTGGCCGCCGGGCATTGGCCGACGACGGTGCACATGAACGTGCTGCGGCAGCTGCACGCGCCGTGGCCCGCGCGCGTCGGCCGCCCGTTCGCTCTCGAAGTGTGGCAACGCGGGCCGGCCGGGCCGGCGCTCGCCGTGGCGTTCCTGTCGACGGCGCGTCTCGGCGGCGTGCCGACGCCCTTCGGGTGGCTCGGCATCACGCCGATGCTCACCCTGCCGCCGATCGCGGTAGCGAACGGCACCGGCACGACACTGTTCGTCGTGCCGGCGAGCCCGACGCTGGTCGGGCTGTTGTTCCATGCCCAGGCGTTGCTGGTGTCCTCTCCGGCCGGCCCGCACCTGACCAACGTCACGTCGAACGTGATCCTGCCCTGACCGGCAGCGCCGCCGAGGCCGGTGGCCCCCGTGGCATGGTGGCCGCGCACGTCGGCGGGAATTGTGGCAACGAACGCCACGGCATCCGGATGACCTGGGCACGGCTCACTCCGCGAGCCCGGGTCACTCCCATGAAGACCCCGCTGCCGACGCTCCTGGCGTCCACCACCCTGTGCCTGCTGGCCGGGTCGCATTTGGCTGCCCAGACCTGGCACGAGAACGGCGATGCCGGCTCCATGCCCGACACCGCACAAGCCGTTGCCGACCGGCCTCAGGCGACCTCGGTCGACCCCAGCGCTGCCCGCAGCGCCCGTAGTTCGTCCTCGATGTCGGCCGGATCATCGACCGTCTGCGCCACCTCGTCGCGGATCCGTTCGCGCAGCTGCCCACGCAGCCGGTGCAGCGCCACCCGCAACGCCCCGTCGCTGAGGCCGAGCGCGGCGATCGCCGGCGACCGAGTGCGACCGCCCGGCGTCAGCAGCAGCGGTGCGAGGGCGGCCCGCAGCGAGGCCTTGGCCGGCGTGGCATGGTCCTGCTGCAAGCGAGCCTTGGCCCGCGCCAGCAGCTCGAGGGCCCAGCGCCGTTCGAATGCATGTTCGGGGCTGTCGTCACCCGCGGCCGCCGCGTCATACCGCACCGCAGCGTCCTCGAACGACCAGTGTCGCACCGCGCCCCCGCGCTGCAGCGTGCGCTCGGATCGCCGTTGGTTGCGGCAGAAGTTGCGGAATGCCCCCAGCAGATACTGTCGGAAACGGCCGCGATCGGGCGCGGCGCCAGGACGATCGGCGACTCGAAGCACCGGGTCAGCCGCCTCGACCGCGACGTCTAACGCACGGTCTCGACCACCAGCCCCGACAGCCGCCAGTCGCTGGCATCGTGCAGCGCCAGCATCTGCGCACCGACCACGAACCCGATCAGCCCGGCGCTGTTCGGCACCGGGATCGACCAGCTGACGCTCGCCGCCGGCGGCACGACCTGGAACGACACCGGCACCACCCCGCCCAGCGCCAGCCGCGCGGCGCCGAACGGGGTCGCCACCGCCCCGGACGGCGTGCCGAGGAACAGCGCGGCCACCGGTGGCAGCGAAGGCGCGTTGCCGACCGTGTAGCCCTCGAGTTCGCCGGTTGCACCGGGTGCGAACAGCCGCCGGCTGCGCAGCTGGCGGTGCAGGTTGCGCAGCACGCGGTCGCGGCCTTCGTCGCCTTCGAACAGGTCGAGATCGCCGTCGCCGTCGACATCGACCAGCAGCAAGCGATTGCTGCGCCGCGATTCGGTCGGCATGCGCGCCGCCTGAGCGAGGAAGGTGCCGCCGCCCTGGTTCTCGAACAGCCGCGGGGCGAGGTCGTGACCACCGAGCACGAAGTCCTGGTCGCCGTCGCCCTCGATGTCGCCGACGGCGATCGCGCGCACGTCGCTGCTGCCGAGCGCCACCGGCGCGGCGAGGAACGCACCGGTGCCGTCGTTCCAGCGGATCCAGCTGCGTGGATCGAGGGTGCCCTCGGGCCGATTGCCCTCGATCAGATCGAGGTCGCCGTCGCCGTCGAGGTCGGCGAGCGCCACTGCCTCGGTCTGCTGCGCGATCGCCGGCAGACCGGTGGTCGCGACCGTGAACACCCCACCCTGGTTGCGCCACAGCTGGTTCGGCGCGGACGCGACCGCGCGCACCAGATCGAGGTCGCCGTCGCCGTCGACGTCGCCGACCGCGATGTCGCGGGTGTTGCTGCTCGGCGGCAGTGCCGTCGCGGTCACCTCGACGAACGTGAGCCCGCCGTTGTTGAGCAGCAGACGGCTGTTGTCGGTGTTGCCGAACAGCAGATCGAGGTCGCCGTCGCCATCGGCGTCGAACAAACGCACCACGCGCGTGTAGTCATTCAGCACCGGCAGCGCCGAGCCGGTCACGTCGGTCAGCACCCGGTTGCCGTCGTTGCGATAGATGCGGTTCTGGCCCGGTTGGTCGAGGCCGAACACGAGGTCGAGATCCCCGTCGCCGTCGAGGTCGCCGAGCGCACTGCCGGCGTAGAAGCCGAGCGGCAGGTTCGGATTGCCGGCCAGCTCCTCGCCGCGCCCGGTGCCATCGTTCCACAGCAGCGAGGTGCGGCCGAGCAGCGAGAAGTTCCAGCCGCCGGCGATCAGCTCGGGAAGGCCGTCGCCGTCGAGGTCCCCGGCGGCGATCGTCTCGGTGACCCCGGTGCGCAACGGCAGATCGGGGCCGGCGGCGTCGAGCAAGTTGCCGCGGTCGTTCCAGTACGTCTGCGGTCCCTGGTCATCGGCGAACACGTAGTCGCGATCGCCGTCGCCGTCGACGTCGATCACGAGACTGGCGCGACCGACATGGTCGTTCGACGGCAGGGTCGCCGACCGATCGGTGAACACGCCGGTGCCGTCGTTCTGCAGCAACGAGTGGCCGAGACGGTTGCCGAACAGCATCAGGTACTGGTGGGCAACCAACAGGTCCAGATCGCCGTCGAGGTCGACGTCGGCGAAGTGCAGGCCGGCGGTCCAGTTGTCGAGCACCGGCATCGACGTCGAGGTCAGGTCGGTGAACGTCCCGGTGCCGTCGTTGCGCAACAGCCGATCCTGGCGCTGGCTCGGGTTCGACGACTGGCTGCCTAGCACCAGATCGACATCACCATCGCCGTCGACGTCCCCCGCCGCCGCGCAGAACGCGCTGCTGGCCGTGCCGGGCAGCGGCGCCAGCGCGAACGAGCCACCCTGATTGCGCAGCAGGCGCGGCGCCGCATTCCACGACACCACCAGCAGGTCGAGATCGGCGTCGCCGTCGGCATCGAACGGCACGAATTGGTTCGCACCACCACCACCGCCGAGGCCCGCCAACCACAGCGCCGTGACGTCGGTGAACTGGCCGCTGCCGGAGTTCTGCAACAACCGGTCGCTGCTGCCGAAGCCGCCGCCTTCCCCGAGCGCCGCGTCCAGGTCGCCGTCGCCATCGACGTCGAACACGGCGATCGAGTTGACGAAGGCGGACACCGCCGGCAGCGCACCGGACGGCGCCGCCGCCAGCGTGCCACCGGTGATGCCCGAACCGAGCAACAGCCGCAGGCCAGCACCGAGCGTCGCCTGCAGCACGTCGGCGCGGCCGTCGCCGTTCACGTCGCCGACCGCGAACGCGATCGTGCTCGCGGCGAGGGCGAGCGCGCCGTGGTTGCCGAGGTCGAGGAAGCGGCCGCGACCGTCGTTGCGCCAGATCGCGGACGGCCCATTGATGTTGCCGACCAGCAGATCCTGATCGAGGTCGCCGTCGATGTCGATCGCGGCCAGCGCCCCGGTGACTCCGGCCGCCACCGGCAGATGCTGCCGCGGCAGTTCGGCGAACAGCTGCTGGGCGTGCAGTGGTGTCGCGAGCGGCAGGCAGGCGAGCGACAGGACGAAGATTGGCAAGGGGCGTGGCATGGGCATAGCAGGGGTTGGCAGCGGAGTGTCGCTGGCGGTCAGGGCGAACAAGGCGCTGGGGGCCGGGCGTCCTGGGCAACTGCCATGCCGCCGCCGGCAGGAGGCTCGTGTCCGCGGTATGGCTCGCAGGCGTGTCGATCCGGTAACAACAACCCAGGACGAGCACACTCGCCCCGTTCCCATCGGGCGCTACCGTGCCCGCGATGGCCCCGGATCCCGACGTCGTCGCCGCCTACCACGAAGCCGGCCACGCGTTCCTCGCCCATTGCCTCGGCGGCCGCGTGCTCGCCGTCAGTCTGGAACCGGACGACGACGACACCGAGCAGGGCCGCACCAGCGTCGCCTGGCCGCGCGCCCCGCGGGCGGAACAGCAGCGCCGCTCGGCGCTGGTGGCGCTGGCCGGACCGGTGGCCGAACTGCACTTCCGCGGCGAGCTCGACCAGCTCGACACGCTGTCGGCGTGGCGCGCCGACTGGCGCGAGGTGCAACGGGCGCTGGCCGCCCAACCTGAGCCGGATCCGCAGCGGGTGCTGCGCCGCTGGCTCGCCGAGGTGCGCGCGGCGCTGTGCGAACCGGCGGCCTGGGAACGGCTGTGCCGCCTGGCCGATGCGCTCGAAGCGCACGGCAGCCTCGATGCCGACCTGCTCGACGAACTGCTGCCGGCGACTGGCGACCAGGGAGACGACCTGAGCCTGGACCCCGACGACTGCGACGCCAGCGACGCCGCCGCCGACGACGACTGAGCGGACTTCACCGGCCCCCGCCCCGTCGCGTATGGCAGCGCCACGCTGCTGCGACCCCTTGCTGTCCTCCTCGCCGTCCTCTGCCTGCTCGTCGGGTGCTGGAGGCGATCCACGATCCGGCGTCGATCCGGAAGGTGCTGGGTTCGCTGGGTCTGTCGGCGATGGTCCCGGAGCAAGCGGGAGCGCGGTCACCGCCAGCGGCGGAAGGGGGCGACGACGCCGGCGAGTGCGTCGCTCCGCGATGTTGGCAACGGAGCCGTGACCTCGGGCAGGTCGTTCCGGGGGACCGGTGTGTTCGCAGGGTGCGACCGTGGCGGGAAACGAGACCTGAACCGGTCGCCGCGACCCGCTGAACGAGGGTGTGCTGCTGCGGTTGGATGGCGGGGAGGGGTTCCGGATGGTCCGGCACCGCAGCTTGTATTTCCTACTCCC
>JAEUHV010000002.1 GCA_016794485.1 Planctomycetota bacterium | reverse complement strand
CGAGGCCGACGACGCCTTGCCGATCGCCGGTGCGCGCGCGATCGCGCAGCGGCTCGGCGAACGCGCGACGCTGCACGTGTTGCCGGGCAAGGGCCACTTCGACGTGTGGGCCCCCGCGCGCGAGCTGCTGCTCACTCGACGGTGAACGTCACCACCGGGAACTTCTCGTTCTTGCCGAGCACGCCCGGCGGCAGCGTCCACGTCACTTCGACCTGCGCCTTGCTCGGCAACGGCTGCAGCGGCACGAACGCCAGCAACCCGTCGGCCTGGTCACCGTCGTCGTCGCCGCCGGCATAGACGACCTTGACGCCGTCGCACGCGAAGTTGCCGGCGTAGACCTTCACCTCGGTGCCCATGAGCACGGCCGCGGGCACCGCGCGCAGGAAGTGCAGCGTCAACGGCGCGCCGACGGTCGCCGGCAGTTCCTTGCCTGCAGCCGCGAACGCCGCCACGGCGCGCGGGCCGAGGTCGGCGGACGCGACCGTGCCGGCGATGCGCTGGCCGGCCGCCGGCCACGCCATCGGCGGCCCCGACCGCGTCGGCACCACCGGCAGCGCCACGTCGAGCACGAAGGCCCCGGCGAACGGCGTCGAGCCGAGCAGGTCGCGGCCCGGATGCAGCAGGCGGTCGCGCAGCACCGGCCGCGTCAACCACGACGCGACCAGCGCCTTCGGGTCGGTCGCGCGCGAATACAGCACCGATCGCCCGATCGCGGCCGGCGCCACCGGATCGGCGAACACCTCCTTCGGCTTCTTCTTGCGGTCCGCCTCGACCTTCGTCAACGCCTCGTCGTACGCGACCACGGCCTTGGCGTCGTCGCCGGTGACGAAGTAGGCCCCGAGCGGCCCGACCGCCGCGTCGGCGCGCGCCTGGTTGATCGCGTCCACGAGCGAACGCGCCCGCACCTTCGCCTTGTGGTCGGCAGCCTTGTCGTCCGGCACCGCCGGCGCCTGCATCGCCTTGCGCAGGTTCGCGGAGCGGCTCCAGAACGTGGTGAAGTCGGTGTCGATCTTCGGCAGGCTCTGCTGCGTGCGCTTCTGGAACTCGGCCTCGACGCCCGGCGCGTCCTGGATCTTCGGCGTCTGGCTCTGGTCGAGCTGGTGCAAGAGGTCGGGCCGCCAGTGCAGCAGGTAGTGGCAGATCGCCCACGCCTTCACGCGTTGTTCGGTGGTGAACTTGGCCGCCGACAGCAGCACGAGTTCACTGGTGCGCGTGCCGGTGTTGCCCCACGCCGACTCCTCGGCGATCTGCATCCACACGTTCATGTCGGGCACCAGGGTCTTCTGCTGCACCGACGCGACGGTGACGGCCTTCTGCTGCTCGATCAGGAACGACAGCGAGCGCCCGAACAGGAACCCGCACGCGGCGTGGCCGAGCCCTTCCCACAGGCCGTTGGTGTTCACGCCGCTGGCGTCCTGCACGACCCCGCGCACGGTCTGGTCGCGCGCCGCGTCGAGCCCGATGTCGGCCTTGTGCAGCCGCAGGAACTGCTTGCCGGCGGCAAGGAACGCCTGGTCGACGTCGTTCTTGAGGAACGCGAGGCGCTGCGCGTCGAACTGGTTGGCGCACTGGTCGAGCACCGCGTGGTACTCCTTGGTCTGGCGCACGAAGACCATGTCGCGGAACAGCACCGGCTGGAACAGCATGCCGCGCGACGTTCCGAACAGGGTGCGGCACAGCAGCAACGACCGCTCGGCGTCCATCGCCAGGGTCTTCAGGTCGTCGGGCGAGAGGTTGCCCCAGATCGTGTAGTGGCGCGACTTGACGCCGGTGTGCGTCACGTTGGCCGCCGCCAGCAGCGGATGCTTGTCGCTCAACTCGGTGACCGGGAACGGCGTGCGCATCAGCCAGTCCGACGCGCCGCGGATCGCGCGGCCGCGGCGCAGCATCGCCAGGTCCTCGGGCGAACCGGCGAAACCCTCGAACGACGACATCGCCAGGGCGCCGGCCGCCTCGGCGTCGTTCGGCAGCATCGCCAGGACCCGGCCCCAGTGCTTCGCGGCGCGGGTCGCATCACCGGCCTTGGCGGCATCCTGCGCCAGCAGGCGGTGGTCCGCGGCGAGCTTCTTGCGCAGCGCGGCGAGGTCCTGCTCGATCTTCTTCAGCAGCTTCGGGTCGACCTTGAGGTCCTTGTCGATGACGAGCTTCTGCGGGTCCTTGCGCCACTGGGCACCGACGCGCGCGAACCCGGTCTTGTCGCGCGCCTTCTCGTCGTGCTCGTCGTACTCCATCCAGATCTCGCGGCGCAGCAACTGTGCCTGCGCGTGCTGCTTCTGGGCGGCGTAGGCGTCGGCCGCGGCGTGCAGTCCGGCGACCGCGGCGGCGACGAGCTTCTGTTCACGGGCGGCGAGATCCTGGCCCGCCTGGGCGCGCAGGGCGAGGGACGGGAGAACGGTGGCGAAGACCGCGGCAGCGGCAGCGAGGACGCGCATCGGCGGCAAGTCTCGCAGATCGCGCGCGGCGGCGACAGCGGGCGGAACCGGCTTCGTTTCTCGGCAGGACCAACCCAGGCGAAGCCGCCACGGGTCCCCCCGGTCCTCACATCGCCTCGAACACCACCGTGTGGTTGCCGCCGGTCCATTCCCACTTCGCGGTGATCGGCACGCCCTTGGGCCACGGCTCGGCGGCGTAGAACACCCACATGCCCGGCGCCGACGTTCGCCCGATCGAGCCGTGCGACCGCACCAGGAACCCGGCGACCTCCTTGCCCTGGCATTCGACCTTGCACGCCACGTGCGGAATCTGCGCCGTGTAGCCGTGGAACGTCAGCGGCCAGCCGACCTGCTTCTGCTTGCCGCGCGCGTCCTTCGCCAGCAGCGCCTGCACTTCGGGCCCGAGCAACTCGACGTCGACGCCCGCCGGCACCGGCGCCTTCGCCTTGCCGTTCGCGACCGCTTCCGGCCACACCTGCGTCGCGACTTCGCGTTTGCCCGAGCGCCCGCGCTGCACGTCGAACACCGCCAGCGGTCCTTCGCCGTACACCCCCACCGTCTCGAGGTTGGCGTTCAACACCGCGTCGCGGAAGCCGGGCAGAGTGAGCCAGAGCCCGACGGCCTGCTTCACGTCGCGCGTCCACACCACGGCGGTCGCCGCGAACGTGCGGCCGTCGCTGCTGGCATTGGGCTTGCCCGCCACCTGCGTGTGCTCGGCCGCGGCCCCACGCTGGTCGCGGTTGGCCTTCAGGTACTCGAAGTGTTCCTTGCAGGCGAGCGACTGCGACGCCGACCAGCCGACCGGCTTGCCGCCGCAGTCCGCGCGCAGCTGGTTGAACGCGGCGAGCCAGGCCGCCGCGTCCTTGCTGGTCGTGTCGAGCGGCGCCACCCGGCCTGCGACCGTGCGCCGCAGCGGCGTGTCGTCGCGCCAGAACCGGCGCCAGCGCTGCTCGAGTTCGGCCAGCGGTCGCCCGGCACTCTCGGCGAAGCCGCCGGCGACGGCAGCCTCGTCGCGCGCCTTGGCCGCGGCCGCGTCGAGGCGTCGCAGCCACACCGGATCGGCCCGCACGCACCAGTCGACGAACGACCAGCCCATGATGCGCGCGTCGTTCGGGAACTCAGCGGCGTCGAGCCGGGCCAGCCTCGCCACCGTGAGCTTCGGATCCTGGAAGGCGAGCTCGATCGCCAGTTCGCGCCAGGTTTCGAGGTCGGGCAGCATCAGCTTCTTCTGCTCGCGCGCCGTCACGACCGTGCCTTCTTCGCTGGCCTGGCCGACCACGAACACCAGGTTCTTGCCGAAGAACGCGCCGACCACGGTGTGGCTGAAGCCCTCCTCGATTGCATCGGACTGGAAGCCGCCGAAGTCCTTCGCCACGCAGCGCACCGCCAGGTCGTAGACCAGGTCGGGCGCGGCCGCGTTCGCCACCTCGAACTCCGGGAGCCGCGCCGACAACACGTTCGCCAGCAGGAAGTCGACCTCGCGCGGCGGTGCGTGCTTGCGCACGACGTCGCGCCACTGCGCGTTGTCGTCGAGGAACACGAGGCGACGCACCGGCTTGGTGTTGCCCGGATAGCCGGGCACGCCGGCGAACACTTCGCCGCAGAACGCGACGGCACGTTCGGCCCAGGCGGCGGCGGCGTGCAGGACCTCGAGCTCGAGGTCGCCGTGCACGAAGAAGTGTTCGCTCTGCACGGTCTGGTGCGCGATGCCGAGCGCGTCGAGGGCCTGCAGCTTGTCGCCCGTCGTCTTGGTCGCGACCGGCTGCGCCGACAACCGCTCGACGGCGAGCTGCATCGTGTGCGTGCGCTGCAGCACGGCCAGGTCGACCTCGTCGCCGGCGACGCCGTCGCGCAGCGTGCGCCCCGAGAGAGTCAGCGCCTTGGCGTCGGTCGGCGCGAACCGCAGCGCGCGCTGCGCGTGGTGCCGGGCGCGGTCGGACTTGCCCGCGGCCTGCAGCTGCACGGCGAGATCGCGATGCGCGGCGGCGAGTTTCTGCGCGGTCGCCGGCCAGCGGCTTTCGAGGGCCTTGGCGGCCGCGGCGTTGGGCGTGTCCTGGTCGGGATAGAGCACGTTCGGATCGCGTTGCCAGGCGGTGCCGACCTTCACGTAACCCAGCGCGGCCCGCGCGTCGGCGAAGTCGCGGTCGTACTCGGCGAGCACCTCGAGCCAGACCATGCGCGCGCGCGCCGGAAACCCCGCCTTCGTCGCCGCGGCCGCGAACGCGCCGAGTTCGCGCGCGCCGAGCTGCAGCGTCGCCGCTTCCTCGGGTTCGGGCACGACCGGCTTCTCCTGGCCGGGTGCCGCCGCGATGATCGCCGCGAATGCGAACAGGAACGCCACGAGTGCACGCGCAAGCGACCTCGGATCCGTCATGGTGCGCCGCAGGATACCGGGCCGTGGCGATGGTGCTGGCACTGCTCGCTGGGATCGTCGCCCAGGACGCGCCGCGCCTGCTCGTGCTGCAGAACCTGACGCCGCGGGCCCGCATGGAAGGCGCTGCCGTCGTCGTGCCGTTCGCGCGCGGTGCCGTGCGCGAGTTGCCGGACCTGCACGTGCAAGACCGCGCCACGGTGTGGCAACCGTTCGGTGCCCGTTGGCCGGATGGATCGCTGCGGCAGGCCCTGTGCCTGTTCGTCGCCGAAGTCGCCGCGCTCGGAGAACTGCACGTACCGCTCGAGAACGGTCCAGGACCGGCGCTGCCGACCGGACCGATCGCGATGCCGGACGCGCGGATCGAGTTCGTCGCCGTGGTGGGCGGGCGCAGCGTTCGAGCCGAGCCCCGGCGGGTCGAAGATCTCGAGGCGAACGCGCTGCGCCGCGTCGAACTGCGCCGGTGCCGGCTCGGCGACACCGGGCTCGTGGTCGAACTGCTGCTCACCGCGTGGCGCGACCAGCCGCACGTGCACGCCGACGTCGCGGTGTTCTGCTCCGACCCGCGCACCCAGGCGATGCAGTGCGACCTGCAGGAACTCGCCGTCGAGACCTCGGGCATGGCGCTCGTGCTGCGGCACGCGCACCGGACCTGGATGCAGGCGCTGGCGACCAGGGACGGCAGCCGCACGCTGCTGCTGAAGAACCGCGCGCTCGGGGACGGCCAGGGCCTGCGCCGCAGCGGCGTCCTGGTCGGCAAGCTCGCCGGCGACCGTTCGCTCGCCGACCAGACCCTCGAAGCCGCGGCGGCGATCCCGCTGCTCGGCGCCACGTCGTGGCGCGACAGCGGCGCGTTCGGACCGTTCGGCCATGTGCCGGAGCCGCCACCGTGGCTGCAGGGCGCCGCCCTGCGCACCTGGTTCGCGGCGAGCCACGGCAGGTTCGTCGCCGGCGAACGCGGCGACCGCGGCGATCCGTTCGGCACGTTCGCCCACGGTCTCGAGCGCTTCGCCGGCCAGACCGGCGATCAGGCGGACTTCGGCGTCGTCAAGCTGTCGCTGGTCGCGCACGCAGCACTACCGAGCCTGCTGCACGAAGTCGAAGTGTCGGTGCTCCAGGAAGGCTGCCGGCCGGTGCACTTCTTCGAAGCCGACGGCGCGCCGGTCGAACCGAGGGCGCATCCCGAGTGGATCGTGTGGTCGGGTCGCACGCACTGGCACGGCGAGGTGTCGAAGGACCGGCTCGGCAAGCCGGTGCCCGAGCCGCGCTTCGAGGCGCACGGCTGGACCGGCAAGGACCGCGAGCACTGGAGCAACAACCACCTGGCGGCCTACGCCCTGCTGACGGGTGCGCACTGGGCCAGGCGCGAACTGCAGAACGAAGCGCGGCTCTACCTCGCCGGACAAACGCTCGACCCCCGCCATTCGACATCGAACGCCGGTGCGCCGCGAGGCGGCGGCCGCACTGCGCTGGCGGCGGCGTGGACGTTCCTCTGCACCGGCGACCAGGCGCTCGCGACGCGCATGGACGAACGCATGGACCGCGTCTACGCCGTGCAATGGGCCGGGCGTTCGCTCGGGGCCGAGGCCGTGCGGCCGATGGGCATCGCCGGCCCGGACCCCAGGTTGCTGCAGGGCACATGCGAGTTCTGGAACCCGTGGCAGGACGCCATCGCCGCGGTCGGGTTCGCCGCGCACCACCGGGTCACCGGCAACGCCAACGCTCGCACACTCGCCGAGGCGCTGGCGACGAACGTCGTGCGGCACGGCTGGTTCGTCGGCGAACGCCACCACGACGTCGCGACCGCGATCCGCTGGCAGGGTGGCACCCCACTGTCGACAGAACAGTGGCAGAAGCAGGATCCCACCACGGTGCTGCTTGCGACCGGCACCGCGTTCGCGGAGTGGTCAGCAGGGGCAGTCGAGATCGCCCGGGTTGTCGCGGAGCGGGACGGCGACACGGCCATCGGTGAGAAATGCCTGACGATCCAGCGCCGGCTGCGGGCTGCACGCCGACCTCCAGCCGACGGTGGCATGGACCGGTTTGGCGAATGGGACGCCGTCGTCTGGACGGCTGGGAAGTGAGGGCCGGATCGGGGCGCGGCACCGCGCCTCGCATCCGTCAGGGCGCAAACCGTCTCTCACCTAGATTGTTGCGACAGGTGCTGTTGCGCAGCCTCCCCCGTGTGCTTTGCTGCTCCATGCTGGCGTGATCCTCTCGCCGCATTCCCGCCTCGATCCAAGACCATGATGTCTCGCAACTTCTCCACCCAGATTCTCTGCGCACTGGCCGTCGCCGGTGTCGTGCACGCCCAGTCCTTCTCGGAAGGCTTCGAACCCGGCCCCGCCACGCCGGGCACCGCTGCGATCCCGGCCAACTGGACCTCGGTGAACGCCAGCGTCGGCGGCCCAGGCACGAACCCGAACTGGCAGATCCGCAACGACGGCCTCGTGTTCCCGGCCTCGGCCGGTGTGAGCTACGCGTTCGCCAACTTCAACTCGTCGACCGGTGCCAACAACATCAGCAACTACCTGATCTCGCCGCTCGTCACCCTGAACAATGGCGACACGATCAGCTTCTACACGCGCACGGTCACCGCGCCGACGTTCCCCGACCGCCTCGAACTCGTGTTCAACACCACGGGCTCGGTCAACCCGCTCGACTTCACCAACGTCGTGCTGACGATCAACCCGACGCTCACCACGGCCGGCTATCCGACGACGTGGACGCAATTCACCGGCACGATCTCGGGCTTGAGCGGTCCGACCGGCGGCCGGTTCGCGTTCCACTACAACCCGACCAACGGCGGTCCTCTTGGCGCCAACTCGGACTACGTCGGCATCGATGACGTCGTCTACACCGCGACGGCCAGCGGCACGCTGGCCACGAACACGAACCTCGGCCAGGGCTGCTACAACCGCTTCAACTCGTTCTACGAGTACTTCGCCATCGGCACCAACGACCTCAGCAACACCACCTGGACCATGACGGCGAACGGCGCCGGTGGTTACGACGTGATCCCCGGCGGCACGCCGTTCTCGGCTCCGTCGGCCACCGCCACCGCGGTGACGCTGGGTGACGACAACTCGGCGGCCGTCGGTACCCTGGGCCTGGTGGTCGGCTCGAACGGCTGGGTCGCGACGGGTGCAGGCAACAGCACGGTCTACACGCCCGCGGTCGCCACCATGCTGGCCAACCCGGCGGCGGCGTTCTACTTCTGGCACGACATGAACCCGACGATCGTCGGCAGCGGCCAGGTCTTCTATGAGGAGGTCGGCCAGACCGCGGTCATCACCTACAACGGTGTGTTCGACTACGGTGGCACCGCCCCGAACTCGGTCCGCATCGAGATGATCGTCACCAGCCCGGGCGTCGCGCCGGTGATCCAGATCGGTTTCGGCGCGCTTTCGACCGCGGGCAACGAATGGCTCGTCGGCTTCTCGTCGGCGGGCGCAAGCTCGGATCCGGGCGCAACCGACATCTCGGCGGCCACGTTCCTCACCACCAGTGATCCGGAAGCCTCGGCCATGGTCCTCACGGCCAACACCCGTCCGGTCACCGGCACCAACTGGAACCTCGCGACCAGCAACGGCGCGCTGCTCGACCTGATCATCCTGGGCACCGCCGACCCGGCGATCCCGGACCTGTCCTTCCTCGGCATGCCGGGCTGCGGCCTGCGCGCGACGCTCGACCTGATCTCGGTCGGCTCGACGACCTCGGTCGCGATCCCGAGCAACCCGGCGCTGGTCGGCATCTCGCTGTTCGCCAACGGCGCCTCGCTGTCGCCGGGCGTGAACGCGTTCGGCGCGATCACCAGCAACGGCATCCAGGGCACGATCGGCGACGTCTGATCGCCTGATCCGCGGATCGCTCCGCGCAACCTGCGACCGCCAGGTGACCGCAAGGTCACCTGGCGGTCGTGTTGTTTTCCGGGGCCGCTATCGTGGCGCAATGCGCGTTCCCGTGCCGCTCGCACACGCCCACCGCCTGCTCAACCACGGCCCGACCACGCTGGTGTCGACCGCACATGGTGGCCGCCGCAACGTGATGGCCGCGGCCTGGGTGATGCCGCTCGATTTCGAGCCGCCGAAGTTCGCTGCCGTCGTCGCCGCCGACACCTTCACGCGCGAACTGCTGCTCGCGTCCGGCGAATGCGTGCTGCACGCGCCGACCACGGCGCAGATCGACCTGACGATGGCCGTGGGGAACACGTCCGGGCGCGAGCGCGACAAGTTCCAGGCCCTCGGCATCCCGACCGAACCGGGCGGCATCGTGCAGGCACCGCTGGTCGCGGGCTGCGGCGCATGGCTGGAATGCCGGCGCCTGCCGGAGCCGGCGATCGAACAGCGCTACGACCTGTTCGTGCTCGAGTGCGTGGCGGCGTGGGCCGACGACTCGCTGTGGCAGAAGGGCGAATGGCACTTCTCACCGGGTGGAGCCCGCACGATCCACCACTGCAAGGGCGGCCTGTTCTACACCACGGGCGAACGGCTGCAGGCGAGCCGGAAATCGTGACGCAGCCTGCAACCTCGCCCCGGCATGCGGTGGTAGAGCGGGAGCCGATGCCCCCCGCCGTGGCCCAACCCGTCGACGACACCGCGTTCGCGAACATGCTGCACGGCGCCGTTCCCGCTTTGCGCCGGTTCGTTCTGCGCCTCTGCGGCAGCGACCACGATGCCGACGACGTGCTGCAGGAAACGCTGGCGAAGGTCTGGCGCCTGCGCGCCGGCTTCGATCCGGCACGCGGCGGCGACGCGTGGTTGCACCAGGCCGCGTTCCGCTGCTTCTGCGACCACCGCCGGCGGGGCCGCCGCGTGCCGACGCCGACGGCCGAACTCGCGCACGTTCCGGCGCACGAAGCGCCGTGTCCGACCGCGCTGCGCGACGAGCTCGAACACCGGCTCGCCGCCGTCGACCCCACGTCCCGATCGCTGCTGCTCGCTTTCCACCGTGATGGGCGGACCATGCAACAGCTCGCCCAAGCCCACGGAGTGCCCGTGAACACCGTGAAGTCGTGGCTGCACCGGGCCCGGTTGCGCCTCGCGGAGACCCACCGATGAACGACCCCGACATGTTCGCGCGCCTGCAGGACCGGCTCGACCGCGGCGGGGACCCGTTCGCCGACGACGACGTGATCGCCTGGCTCGACGCGCACCCGGAAGCCCTGGAACGCGCCGTGCAGCTGCGGGCCGATGCCCGCGACCTCGCCCATCGCCCCGTCGTGCGGGCCGCGCCTTCCCTGCATCGGCGCCGGATCCTCGGCGCCGCGACGGCCGCCGCCGCCGTCGTCGCCGTGGCCTTTGGTGCGTTGCCCCCAGCGGGTCCGACCCCCGCCGCGGTGCCGCGCATCGTCAGCGCCTCGTTCGAGGAACTGCGCCCGCGCGCCCAACTCACCGCTTCGTTCCGCGTGCACGACGCGCGCTACGCCAGCGCGACTGCTTCCATCGAGAGCTACCAGCTCGTCCTCGAACGCCGATGAAGAACCTGCTCCCCGTCGCCCTTCCCCTGCTGTTCGCCGGCCTCGCGAGCGCCCAGAAGATGAACGCTGCGGACGGCAGCGGCCGGATCGTGCAGGTGTTCGACCTGCACGAACTGCGCCCCGTCGATCCCGACGAGCCGGACCAGCCCGCCAAGCCCGGGCTGCCGACCGGCGAAATCCGCGCGACGTCGCCCGGGCAACACGTCGCCGACGCCCTTCGCCGCTTCGTCGATCCGCCGCTCGGCGCCGACGACGATCTGCGCGGGTTGGGGTCGCGCTGGCTGGTCATGCTCGGCTCGCCCGAACAACTCGCCAGCTTCGAGCGGCTGTGGCGTGCCGCGCAGAAGCGCAAGGAAGACGTCGTCGACGTGCAACTGCGGCTGTACACGATCGACGCGAAGAAGTTCGCAGCGATCAAGGACAAGCTCGTTGCCGTCGAACGGCCAGGCGGCATCGGCTACGAGATGGTCGCCGCCGACAAGCAGGCGACCGCGATCGCCACGGCGCTCGAAGCAGCCGACGGTGATTCGTTCGAGGCCCCACGCCTCGCGGTGTTCCCGCTGCAGAACGCCAGCATGTCCGTGAAGGACCAGACTTCGTACGTGAAGGACTTCACGCTCACCCGCGTCGGCGACCAGGCCATCGCCGACCCCGTCGTCGACATCGTCTGGGACGGCTACAGCATCGAGGTGATCTCGACCTGGCTGCCGGACGGCCTGCTCGGCGTGTCGATCGACGTGCAGGTGCAGGACCTGCAGCGACCGATCCCGAAGTTCGAGACGACGCTGCAGGCTGGCTTGCCACCGGTGCAGATCCAGCTGCCGCGCGTCACCGGCCTGCGCCTGCGCCAGACCGCAGCACTCGCGAAAGACTCGCTCGCGGTGCTCGCGGCGAGCAAGGCCGACGGCAAGTGGATCGTCGCCACGATGCGGGCCACCGCCCTCAAATGAAGGGTTGGATCACCGCGGCGCGAGCTTCAGGGTGAGGTCGTTCGCCGCTTCGCCGGCGCGCAGCGGCGGCACCTTCAGCACCACGAAGCCGAGTTCGTCGTGCATCGCGACGAGGCGCAGCGGCACGTCGGGTGGAACGTCGGTGAGCGCGAACGTGCCAGGCTCACGCGTCCAGCCGCGCAGCGGCGCGAACGACGGCTCCGCATCGCCCGGCGAGTGCGTCCGGCCGAGGTGCACGCGCCAGGCCTCGATCTGCCGGTCTGCGAGCGGGCCCGTGCCGACCACGATGACCGTCGCCGTCGCCACCGCGCGCCCGCTTGCATCGACGACCCGACCACGCAACGTCGCCGGGGCAGGCAACCGCACGCGCAAGCCGTGCTTCACGTCACGCTCGGCCAGGGTGAACACCTCGCACACCGTGGCGAAGCCCTTCACCTGCGCGACGACGGCCCACCGTCCAGGGGCGAGCCCGGTGAAGTGGAACGACGCGCGCTTGCCGCCCATCGCCGCGCGCTGCGCCGGGGCCGGAGGTTCGACGCCGTCCGCAGCCCACGAACTGCCGTCGGCCAGCACCGGGTGCAGATCGACGTCGAACGGATCGAACTCGACCACTTCGCCGGTCGTCGCATCGACCAGTTCGCCGTGCAGTTCGGCCATGTGGTCGCCGACGTCGCTCGGATCGTTCGGATCCTTGGCCGTGATCGTCACCCGCCCGGCGTCGGCTCGGATGCCGCGCCGCGCCGCATCGGCGTAGCGGACCGTGTAGGTGCCGTCGCCGAGGCCGCGGAAGTGCCACGCATCGCCGCGCCGCTTCGGCTGCAGCCACAGCCCCGTCGTGTCGTGTTCGAGCCACGGCTCGCCGTGCTGCGGTTCGTAGCCACCCGCACCCGCGACGACGACATCGAGCTCCCGACCGGCGGCGAGTTCCGCGTCGATGCTGTGCGGGCCGATCGCGAGGTCGACGGCGCGCAACGTCGACGTGCGCCCGACCGGACGACCATCGACGAACAGCCAACGGCGCCCGAGCCCGCGCCCCTGCAACCGCGCCCGCCCGTCGGCGCCCGCGGTGGCTTCGCCTACCGTACGCGTGCGCCAGTGCAGGGACGGTGCACCGGCAGTGCCCGCGTAGAGCACGGCCTTGGCGCCGGGCATCGGCTCACCTTCGGGCGTGCGCACCGCGACGGTGAGGTCGAACTTCTCGGTTGCCGGCGCCACGGTCGGCGGCAGCACGAGGTCGAGCGGGGCGGCTTCGGCGGGACGTTCCGCCGCGAGGTCGCCGCTGTCGAGCAGCACACGGCCGTGTTCGCGCACCAGCACGCGCACGTGGTCCGGGCGCAACCAATCCGAAGTGGCGGCGCAGCGGAACGCACCGCGCGCGTCGGTCGTGGCCGCGGGGCCGAGTTCGAACGGCTTGTAGCCGCCGCCGGCGACGACCTGCACCGAAGCGCCGACGACCGGGAACCCACCCACGTCGTGCACCACACCGGTGAACGTCGCCTGCCATGGCGCGGCCGCGCCCTTCGCCGGCTCGGACACAGCCTGCGCTTCCGGGATAGCACGCCGGTCCGGCACGGCAGCCGGTTTTCGCGCAGTGGGTGCGGGATCCTGCGGATCCGCGTGCACCACCACCGCCGGAGCCGGGTTCGTCGGGATCGGGTCCTTGCCGGCGGCGCCGTTCGCGAGCGCCATGCCAGCCACGAGCAAGCCTGCGGCGAGCAAGGTGAGGACCGCTTTCGGCAGCACGGCGACCGGCATCAGGCTCGGCAGCGCCAGCAGGCGGTGCTCGAGCCCGGCAGGAGCCGGGGCCAGGTCGACCCCAGCGAGCAGGCCGGGCAACGCCGCGAGGGCGCACGGCTGGCCCGTGTGCGACAGCCGCTGCCGCAGCCGTTGCAGGCCGCGCTGGATCCGGTCGTGCACGGTCGAGGTCGGCAACGCCAGCGCCGAACCGATCGCCGCGAGCGGCAGTTCGTCCTGGTGGTGCAGCAGCAGCGGCAGCCGCAGTTCGCTCGGCAGTTCGGCGACCAACTGGACGACGTGCGCGTGCAGGTCGTGGCGTTCGGAAGCAACGGCGGGATCGGTCGTGGTATCGGTGGGTACGCGCATGGCGTGTTCCTCGTGGTGTTCGCGGCGGCGACTCGCCCGGTTGCCATTGGCCGCCTGGCGCACGGCGAACCACACCAACACCGCCTTGGGGTTGTCGGTGGAGTCGAGTTGCACCTTGCCGGTCCAAACCCGCAGGAACACTTCCTGCGTGACGTCCGCCGCAGCGGCTTCGTCGGCCACGAGCCGGCGCGCAGCGCGGAACACCGCCGCATGGCAGGTGTGCACCAGTTGCTCGAACGTCGTGCGGTCGGGTCGGGTCATCGCCTGGGTCATCGCGGCTGGAACACCCGCCGACGGCGCCGTTCCGGCCCGATCCGCGAAAATTCACGGCACCGGATAGAACGCCTCGGCGGCAAAACTGTAGTAGCGGTCGGCGCCGACCACGAGGTGGTCGAGCAAGGCGATGCCGAGGATCGTGCCCGAATCGCGCAGCCGGTCGGTCACCAGGCGGTCCTCGGCGCTGGGCGTGGGGTCGCCGCTCGGGTGGTTGTGCGCCACCACCACCGCCGCGGCACTGTCGCGGATCGCGGGCGAATAGACCTCGCGCGGATGCACCGGCACCGCGTCCAGGGTGCCGGACCCCACGAGGTGCATGCCGAGCAGGCGATGGCGCGCATCGAGGGGAACCACGAAGAAGTTTTCGCGCCGCGTTTGCTGCACCGCAGCCCGCACCATCCGCGCCACTTCGCCACCGTTGTCGATGCGGGTTCCCGGGCGGAACGCGGCTTCGTGGAGCCGCCGCGACAGCCCGAACGACGCCGACAGCGCCGCCGCGCGCACCGGGCCGATGCCGGGCACACGCGCGGTCTCCCGCAGGCTCGCGGCCGCGAGCCCGGACAAGCCGCCGAACCGCCGCAGCAGACGATGCGCGACCTGCTCGACCGGTTCACCGCGCACCCCGGTGCGCAGCACCAGGGCCAGGCACTCCGCGTCGCTCAGGCGGGCTTCGCCCAACTGCAGGATCCGCTCCCGCGGACCGTCGGTCCGCTCGCCTACGAGGATGGTTGCTTCCATGCGATGCCGTAGTGCCCGCTCGGCGCGAACGGTCGCACGCCACCGCGAAGTTCTGGATCAGTGGCAGCGGCTCGCGGCCACCGCACGCCCGGCCGCCGCGACGAGGCGATCGCGCACGCCACCCGGTGCCAGCATCGACGCTGCGACTTCGGCATCCGCGGCACGGCCGCAACGCAACGCCACCGCGACCGCGGCTTCGAGCAGCGGCTCCCGCCTGGCCGGATCGGCCAGGGGATCGAAGTCGACGACGCCGGCGATGAAATCGTGCAAGGCCGGATCGACGCGCCGCAACTCGAACCGCGTGTGCCCGTGCGTGGTCTCGCAGCCGGGTCGTTTGCCGAGGCTCGCGAACGCTTCCACCCCCTGGCCGAAGTACTCCCACTCGTTGCTCGCGGCGTAGTAGTCGAGGCAACGGCCGTCGAGCATCGCCAGGTCGTAGAGCGATTTCAGCCGGGCCTTCTGCAGCGGCGTGAACGCGTAGGTGTGCACCTGGTGCGCGACCTCGTGCGCGAACGTGTCGAAGCCGAACATCGCGGCGTCGTCGAGTGCTTCGATGCCGGTCGCGGCCTGCACGCCACCGACGCCGCGCACGTCGTCCCAGACGCGGCCGTCGAACGTTCGGCGACCGCGCAGGTTGGCGCGCGACTCGGCGTCGGTGGTGCGTTCCAGTTCGGTCAGCAGATCGTGCCGACCGCCGATCGCGACGAGCTTCGCCAACCGCGACCGGAACATCGCGGCGGTGCGGTCGACGACGGCGCGGCGTTCGGGCGAGAGCCTGGCGTAGCCCGGCACGAACTCGGCGATCGGCAGGCCGCGCACGTCGGGCCGCGGCAGTTCCGCGGCCAGGGCGAGGAAGGCCGGGTCGGTGGCGGCCATCGCCGACGCCGCCTTCTGCGCGAACAACGTCTCGCCGAGCAGCCGGTGCGCGACCGGATGGCCGGGCCTTTCGCGCAGCAACTCCTGCAACAACACGATCGCCTGGGCCCGTTCGCCGAGGTCGAGCATCGCCACGGCCGCCGCCAAGGCCTGCTCCTTGCCGACCTTGGT
>JAEUHV010000594.1 GCA_016794485.1 Planctomycetota bacterium | reverse complement strand
GGCAGCTCGATCAGGTGGCGTACGTCCGGTTCGCGTCGGTCTATCGCGAGTTCAAGGACGTGTCGCAGTTCCTCGACGAGTTGAAGCCCATGCTCGAGAAGCGACGGGAGGGCGGTCATGAAGCGCAGGGCGGAACATCTGGTCAACAAGCGTGACGGGCGACGCGAGTACTTGCGGGCGACGAAGCTCGCTCGTTCGATCCACCTCGCGTTGCACAGTGTGGGAGTCGACGAGGACTGGCGGGCGCTCGAACTCGCCAACGTCGTCCTCGCCGCCTTGCGCACCAAGAAGCGGCCCGACGGAGCATCCGAAGACGACGTGATGTTGTCGACCACCGAGATCGGCGACGCGGTGCAGCACGTGCTGGTCGTGACCGGCCAGCCGCAAGCGGCCGTGGCGTTCGGCGCGGTCGCGGCCGAACGTTCGCGCCGGCGGTCCTCGCTCGCATTGCTGTCGCGCAACGCCGCGTTCGGCGACGCGCCCTTGCCGGGCGGCCAACTCGCGCTGCGCGAACGGCGCCTGCAGGGGGAGTGAACCGATGCGCCTGAAACGCCTCGTCGCGCGCGGCTTCAAGTCGTTCGCCGACCGCACCGAGTTCGAATTCGATTCGCGCCTCACCGGCATCATCGGCCCGAACGGCTGCGGCAAGTCCAACGTCGTCGACGCGATCAAGTGGGTGCTCGGCGACCAGCGCGCCAAGAGCCTGCGCGGCACCGAGATGACCGACGTCATCTTCAAGGGGGCCGAAGGTCGCGAGGCCATGGGCATGGCCGAGGTGACGATCACCTTCGAGGATCCGGAAGGCCGCCTCGACGGCCGCACCGAGATCGACATCTCGCGCCGGCTCACGCTCGACAAGGAGTCGAGCTACCTGCTGAACGGCGGCGACGTGCGCCTCAAGGACGTGCGCGACGTGTTGCTCGACACCGGGCTCGGCACCGGCGGTTATTCGGTGATGGAGCAGGGCCGCATCGACGCGGTGCTGTCGGCCAACCCCGAGGCCCGGCGCGCGATCTTCGAAGAAGCCGCCGGCGTGGCGCGCTTCAAGATCCAGAAGAAGGAGACGCTGCGCAAGCTCGAGCGCACCGACCAGAACCTCGCCCGCATCACCGATCTGCTCGAGGAGCGCGCGCGGCGCATCCGCAGCCTGCGCATCCAGGCCGGCAAGGCGCGGCGGTTCCAGGAGCTGCAGGCGGCGCTGCGCGATCTGCGCGCGGCCCTCGCGGTGATCGACGGCCAGGCGCTGCGCGCCGAACTCGCGGTGCACGACGCCCGGCTCGCCGACCTGCAGGTCGAGCTCGTCGCGGCCGAGGAAGCACGCGACGTGGCCGGCGATCGGCTGCACGCGGCCGACGAATCGATCACGACCACGGCCCAGGCGCTCGATCGCATCCAGGACGAACTGCGCGCGTGCCAGGGCGAACTCCTGACGCACCGCGAGCGCGCCGAAGCGTGGAAGAACAAGGCCGCCGACCGGCTGGCCGAACTCGAACGTGGCCGTCAACGCGGCCAGGGCATCGTCGACCAGCGCGACGAACGCGCGACGCAGCTGGCGATCGCGCGCGACGAACTGGTGGCGAAGGAAAGCGAGCTGATCGACCTGCACAAGGCGCTCGAAGCGCAGCGCGGGGCGACGCAGCAGGCGATCGCCGCACTGCGCACGCTGCAGAAGGAACGCGAGGTCGTGCGCGAGCGGCAGATGGAACTGCTGCATCGGCGCACGCGTTGCCGCAACGCCGCGGCGGACGCCACGGCGACCGTCGGTGCGTCGCGTGCCCGCGAGCAGCGCCTCGGCGACCGCCAGGCGACGCTGGCCGTCGAGGCGGCCCGCATCGACGGCGAGCGTGCGCACTGGCACGGCGAGCACGCCGACCTGTCGACACGCCTGCGGCTCCTGCGCGAACGCGAACACACCGCGATGGGCGACCTCGAAGGCGCCGATGCCGCCGCGGCGGCCCTGGCCGAACAGGAAGCCGCACTGCGGCGGGAGTTCAACGAGGTCGAGGGCCGGCGCCAGGCGCTGCTGGGCATGGAAGCCCACATGGAGGGCTTCGACCAGGGGCCGCGCTGGGTGCTGCAGCAGAAGCCCGAAGGCCTGCGCGGTCGCCTGCTCGACCTGATCGAGATCGACCTGCAGCACGGCGCGGCGTTGGAGGCCGCCCTCGGCCCGTACGTGCAGGCGCTGGTCGTCGACACGCGCGAACACGCCGCCGCGATCGTGCGCGAACTCGCCGACAAGCGGCTGGGCCGCGTGCTGCTGCTGGTGGAGGAAGCGTTCGGCGAAGCACCGCCCTGTGCGTCGGCGTCGACGCTGCTCAAGCCGCCGGACGGAGTGCACTACCTGACCGACCTGGTGCGCCACGTCGTCGCCGGTCCCGACCGCGAACTCGCGAGCCGCAAGCTGCTCGGCTGGTTGTTGCGCGGGGTCGTGGTCGCCGACTTCGACATCGCCGACAGCGCGCGTGCCGACCTGTGCTTCGTGACGCCGGACGGCACGTTGGTCTGCGGTCCGCGCATGGAAGGCGGGGCCGCGGCCGAAGGCCACCAGGGCCTCGTCGTGCGCCGTTCGCAGATCCAGGAACTCGGCATCGCGGCCGACGCGGTGCAGGCGCGCCTCGCCGCGTTGGCGACCGGCAAGGAACAGGCCACCGGACGCGTCGACCGGTTGAAGCGCGAACTGAAGGCGGTCGGCGACGCAGTGGCCACGGCTTCGCGTTCGCTGCAGGCGGCCGAGGCGCAGGAATCGCGGCTCGCCGCCCGCATCCAGGACATCGGTCGCGAGCAGGGCGAACTGGCGCACGAGGCCGGCGAACTGTCGCGCGTTCGCTGCGGCGCGCTCGGCAGGCTCGGGCGGGCGTTGTTCGACCAGTTCCTGCTGCAGCGGCGCGAACACGCCGCCCAGGACGACGAGCAGAGGTTCGGCGAACGCATCGCCGAGGCCGAGGGCTTCGGCCAGGCGCAGCAACGCGCCGAACAGGAGCTGCGCATCCGCCAGGTGCAGTCCGGCGAGGTGCGCGAGGGGCTCGTGCGTTCGATCCGCATGCACGAGGAGGCGATGCGCGACCTGGAGCGCACGCTGCAGGACCTCGCCGACCGGCTGCAGGACGCGGAAGACGACCGCGCCAAGGCGATCGCCGAACACGAACGGCTGGCCGAAGCGGCTGCGGTGCTCGACGATCGTCTGCAGGAACTGGAGGGCCAGAAGTCCGATGCGCAGGCCGTGGTCGACGAAGCCCGGGCCGGCCGCGCCCGCATCGCCGCCGAGGTCAACCTGCAGGAACAACGTCGTGCCGCCGTCAGTGAATCGCTGACGCAGACGAGGCTGCTGCGCGCCGACGCCGACCACCGCTTCGCGCGGCTCGAGGAGCGTTTGCGCGAGGACACGACCGTCGAACTGCGCCGATGCCTCGGCGAGATCGAGGGCATCGGCCTCGTCGCGACGCACGACCTGCAGGGCCCGGTGGCTCCGCTCGACCTGTGCGAGCAATTGCTGGGGCCGCCATTGCCGCCCGACGTCGTGCTGGCGCACTACACGCTGCAGCGGCTGTGGGAGCGTTCCGACTTCGACTCGGACGCGACCCGCAAGGAAGTGCAGGTTCTGCAGAGCCAGAAGGAACGGCTCGGCGCCGTCAACCTCGACGCGGTCAAGGAACTCGATGCCGAGGAAGGGCAGTTCGGCACGCTCGAGCAGGAGGTCCAGGACCTCAAGGAAGCGCGCAAGTCGCTGATGGAGACGCTGAAGAAGCTCGAAGCGGAGTCGAAGACGCTGTTCGAATCGACGTTCCACGAGGCCCGCAAGAACTTCCAGGACATCTTCCGCAAGCTGTTCCAGGGCGGCAAAGCCGACATGTTCCTCTCCAACACGGAGGAGGACCTGCTCGAGGCCGGCATCGAGATCGTGGCACAGCCGCCCGGCAAGCAGCTGCAGTCGATCAACCTGCTGTCCGGTGGCGAACGGTCGCTGACCGCGGTGGCGATCCTGTTCGCGCTGTTCAAGGTGCGGCCGAGCCCGTTCTGCATCCTCGACGAAGTCGACGCCGCGCTCGACGAGACCAACGTGGAGCGCTTCCTGCGCGTGTTGCGCGACTTCACTGCGCAGACGCAGTTCTGCATCGTGACGCACCACAAGCGCACGATGGCGGAGTGCCAGGTGCTCTACGGCATCACGATGCAGCGGCGCGGCGTGTCGTCGCGCATCGCGGTGTCGATGCAGGAGGTCGACAGCTTCCAGGAAGGCGGTGCCGTCGCGGCCGCGGGAACGGGCAAGCCGGATCCGGCCAAGAAGCAGCGCATCGCCGGCGAAGAGGCCGTCGGATTCGGGTGAGCGGGCATTCGGCGGTCGGGACCCGACCGGACGTGATCACCGCGCCGGCGACAGGATGAGCCGTTCACCGGGGTGTTCGGCTCCGGTCGCCGCCAGCACGATTTCGTAGCCCCATTCCTCGCGGCGCGGATCGCGCCGCAGGCGTTCCGGCAGCAGCACCACGCTCGGCGAGATGCTCAGGATGGTCGCGTCGCCGAGCGCGCTCGAATCCAGGCGGCGCACCTGCAGCGTCTTGATGTGGTCGAGCTGGTCGCGCTGCCCGTCGGGCACGTAGGCGACCAGGCGGCGCGGCGTGGCGTCCACGACGGTCAACAGCTTGCGTCCAGCGACGGCCCATTCGCCGGCGCGGCTGTCGATCGATGCGATGTGGCCGCGGATCGGCGACTTGAGGTCCAGGGCCTGCGCATCGAGGGCGATCCGGTCGACCTGGGTCTCCTGTTCCTTGAGCCGCCAGCGCAGCGGCGCCAGGGCGGTGTCGATCGGCAGCGCGCCGGCGACCGTCGGCGTGAACTCGGCCAACCGCTGCTTGGCGGTCGCGATGCGGCCGCGGTGCTCGTCGTACAACGCGGTGAGTTCGTCGAGCCGCTTCTTCAGCGCGTCGCGCTCGGTGTTGGCGCGCACCAGCTCGGTGTCGTTGGCGATGCCCTGCTTGGCCAGCATGGCGAGACGCTCCGACTCGACTGCGGCACCCTGCAGCCGGATGCGCGATTCCTCGAGTTCGGCGCGCACCGCGACGGCGCCGAGCTGTGCCGTCTCGAGTGCACTCGACAGGCGGCGATGTTCGACCGCGGTGTCGAGGCCGTGGGCGTCGGCGGTGGCCTTGGCGTCGCGTTCGAGGTCGGCCTGCACGCGGGCCATGTCGGCGCGCAGCCGTTCGAGCTCGTAGCCGGCCTGGGTCAGGCGCAGGCGCACGTCGCGGTCGTCGAGGCGGGCCAGCACCTGGTCCTGCTCGACGAACTGGTGCAGCTGGACCGCGATCGTGGTGATGCGCGCTTCGGCCGGGGCCACGACCGTGGAGCAGGTGGCGTCGGCCATCGCCGGCACGCGTTGCAGGGCAGGGGTGACTTCGGCGAGGCAGAACAAGGCGAACACGGCGCCGCCCCAGACCAGGAGCGGCAGTGCGCCGCTGGCGAGATGCCGATGACGGCGCAGCAAGCCTGGGCGGGGGGCGGACGGGCGGAAGTCGCTCACGTCAGACCTCCTCGTGTTCGTTCTGCACGAACAGGTTCACGCCCAGGGCACCCGGGATCGCCCGCACGTCGGCGACCAGTGCCTGGTGGGCCTGCGGGTCGTGCAAGCTGAGCTGGTAGGCGAAGTCCATCGCTCCTTCGTGGCGCGAGTCGCGCAGGCTGACCAGGGCGAAGTGGCGGCAGTAGTGGCGCAGCACGTCGCGCAGGCGCGGATCCTGTTCGCCGTTCGCCGGCATCGAGAAGTGCAGCACGCCGTCGTGCGACAGCCGTTTGCCGAAGCCGGTCCCGAACAGGTACAGCGCGACCAGCAGCGCGAAGCCGGTGCCCATGATCGCCAGGATCGTGTTCTGCACGCCGACGGTGATGCCCGTCGCCACCGACAGGAACAGGAACACGGTGTCGCGGCTGTCCTTGATCGGCGTGCGGAAGCGGATCAGCGCCAATGCCCCGAACAGGCCGAAGGCACGCGCCAGGCTGTCGCCGATCGCCAGCATCACGATGGTGACGATCAGGGGCAGCAGTACCAGCGATTGTGCGAACGAGCGCGAGTAGCTGGTGCCGTGGTGGGTCTTCACGTAGATCCACGCGAGCGGCTGGCCCAGCACGAAGGCGAGCAGCAGGTGGAACGCGACCACCGACAGCGACGGCAGCGACGCGATCAGGTCGTCGAACACGAGCGAGAAGTCGGGCATCGAGGAGGTCTCAGGTCTGCAGGCGAGCCGCGGTGGGTCGGTCGTTCAGCGCGTCGACACTGGTGCAGTACTTGGAGAACGAACGCCGCCGCAGGTCGAGCGCGCGGATCGCGTCGGCCATCCACGGCGGCATGCGGTCGGTGAACTTCAGCTCGAGCACCACGCCGTGGGTCGGCACGGTGCGGTAGTCGGGGTCGTGCACGCGCACGCGCGGCGCGGTTTCGGTCACGGCGCACAGCCGGCGGTCACCGGTGACGCGCACCTCGGGATCGTCGAGGCCGACGTAGGCCTGTCGCTGGTACTTCACGGTGGTCCGCGGAATCGCCCGCGCCAGCAGCATCAGCCGTTGGAACTCGGCGAGCGACCGCTGCTTCGTCGGTGAGCTGCCGGGAAGGTCGACCGGTTCTCCGGCCAGCACCGCCGGCAACAGGTGGCGCGGGATCGGGCACCGCAGCTTCTGCACGACCCGGTCGTGGCGCCGTTTCACTTCGAGGAACAGCGGCGTCTTCGGGTCGTCGTCGTAGGTGCGAACCCGCAACTTGAAGCGTTCGGACTGCCCGTCCACGGTCTCGTGGTAGAGCCGGAGCGTGGGGCTGTCGAGGTAGAGGCTGGCGATGGTGTAGGAGTGGTCGGGCCGATCGGCGCCGTACGGATCCGGCGCCACGAACGGCTGGACCCGCCGGAACACCGCCGCGGCGGTGCTCTCCGGCACGACGAACTTGCACTCGAAACGATTGCGGTAGGTCACGTGGCGCGGGCCGCGGACGTCACGGACAGATCGTGGCTTCGATCGCGCGGGTCGAGTCCCAACCCGACGCATCGAGCGTGAACGACTGCGCGTAGAGGCGAAGGCCCGCGGCGCCACCTGGGATGGCGAACGTCCAGTTGCCAGCACCGGTGCCGTCGAGCAGTACGGCGGCCCACAACGTCGTGCCGAGTGGATCGAGCAGCAGTGTTTCGTTGCCGATGCCGATGCCGCCGAGGTCGGTGTGGCCGGCCCCGAACGCCAGCGCGCCGACGCCGATGCCGCTGACCGGGCCGTTGGTGATCGCGTAGGTCGCGGTGGTGCCCTGCTGCAGCGTGCCGGTGACGGCCAGGTCGCTCTGGTGCACCGTGGCGAGCTGGCCACCGAACGTGCGCTGTCCGCAGCCGGCGAGCTCGTTGCGGGCGAGGTGGGTCGGTGCAGGGAGCGTCACCCACGGGCCACCGCCGTCGTTCAGCCGGCCGGTCGACACGTCGGCCTGCTGCGGGCCAAAGGTCACGTATTCGACGAGTGCCAGGCCGGTGTTGTCGTAGAGCGCGACCGTCTCACCGGTCGACGACAGCTTGAAGTTCGCGTGCAGGGGGCCCTGCGTGCCGTCTTCGTCGGCCCACACGCGGATCACACCGTTGGCGGGGATCGTGCTGCCGGCCGGGAACTGGTACTTCAGGACCACGAGGCTGTCCGACAGCCACATGCCGCTGACGTCGACGGTCTGGTTGCTGGTGTTGTAGAGCTCGACCCAGTCCTCGTGCTGGGCGTTCTCGTCGACGGCGCCGTTGATGTTCTGCGCCAGGATCTCGTTGATCGTGATCGGCGACGACACGACCGGCCAGGCGATCTGCACCTTCGGGCAGTAGCGCTCGCATTCGGCGGTGTACGGCAGGTAGCGGGCACCGCCGCCGCTGGCGATGCCTTCGGCGTAGTAGTCGACCAGCGCTCCGGGCTGCTGGCCAGGGATCGATACGCCCCAGGTGCCGTCGGCGGCCGCGCCGTCCCCGTGCAGGCCATCGTCGAACATCGGCGCCTTCAGGAACTCGCCGATGCGGCGCCAGTAGAGGTTCACCGACGCGGCACCCGTCGCCTGCACCGTGAACTGGATCGACTGGTTGGGTGTCGGCGAGCTCGGCGAGTGCAGCAGGTTGGTGAGCGTCGGGCGCACCTGCTGGGTGTAGGTGTCTGTGGTGCTGGTCAGGTAGTGGTTGTAGCGGTTGGTCACGAACGGCAGCAGGCCCTGCAGCGACACGCCACTGGCCGTGACGGTGCTGTTCAGGTTCTGTTGGAACAGCGTCGTCGAGTAGATCTTCTTGGTGTCGGCGAGGACGTGCGGCGTCAGCATCGTGTACCACTGGTTGATCAGTGGGTGCAGATGCGTCGGGTTCAGCGTGTTGTCGATGACCGCTCGTTGGTGCGCCTTGTACCGGTTGACCCAGTCGGTGAAGATCAGTGTCTTGGTGAAGCCGGGCCGGAAGGTGTTGGTGACTTGCGTGTTGGACGCTAGTTGCGTCGTGCCGGCCATCGACTCGTTGAGGTCGAACGGGAACGTCGTGCCGTCGCCGTGCACCTCGTCGATGTAGAGGTAGTGGTCCTTGCCGCTCGACAGGTAGCTGTCGGTGTTCATCATCGTGACCATCACCGCGGCGTAGCGATAGAACGCATCGACGCTGAACACGTTGGTCAAGGTCGTCTGCGGCGTCGCAGTGGTCATCGCGCCGAGCACCGTGCACATGTTCATCAGGTCCGTGCCGTCGCCTTGCTTGGCCTGGTAGGCGGCGAGGTAGCTCGAGGCGACGTTCGGGCTGAGCACGGTGTAGCAGCAGCGCCCGTTGCTGAAGGAACCCGAGGTCGGGAAGCAGCGGTAGCGATTGCCGTCGTTGGAACGGAACCACTCCTTCATCATGTCCTTGTTCGGCTGCTCGACGTTGATGTAGACGCCCCAGTAGGTGCCGTTGAGGTGCAGCCGGATCCAGTTCGCGCGCGGCGCCACGCCGTGCCGCCGCATGACGTAGTAGGTCAGGGCTTCCCGCATGAAGGTCGGGTCGTGGAAGCCGTTGTTGAAGTTCAGGTGGCTGATGCCGGCGACGTCCTGGCCCGCGATCATCCAGTCGGTTTCGATGTTGAAACTCTTCTTCTCCCAGCCCTGGTTCGGTTGGGCGGGCAGTTGGGTGTACGACGTGTTGCCGCGGAAGCGCACGCCGACGTTCGGGTAGGTAACCCCTTCGATCGTCATGTCGGCCGCGATGTTGATTTCGGGCCCGTAATTGGCCGTCAGCTGCGACCAGTAGTTGGCCTGGCTGAAGGTGAGGTACACGTCGCGGACCGTGTTCATGTCGTACAGGTCGAGGACCTGGGCCGACAATGGACACACGAGGGTCGCCAACGCGGCGACGAGCGTGGTGCGGATCATGGAGGGGGACGACTAGCGAGAGGGCGGTGGGCAGATCCGCCGTGAAGGAAACATGAAGACAACGTGGGTTGTCTGGCAAGTCCCACGGAAGTGTCCCGACTTTGTTCGGCGGTGGGGACGGGCCGGTTGCCTTTCTTCGCATGGGCTTCACCGGCACACTGCCCGCCCATGCCAACCATGCGCTGCCACGGGTTGCTGCTGTTGCTCGCGGGCTGCGCCGGGACGCGGTCGGCGACCCGCAACGACCTGCCGGCCATCGCCGGGCAGGTCGCAGGCCAGGTCGAGAGCCTGATGCGGGAGCACGGCATCCCCGGGGCGGCGATTGCGGTGCTCGACGTCGGCGTGCATGGCGAGCGGGAGTGGCAGGAAGGGTTCGGGTTGCTGCGGCCCGGCGCGAACGCCGCGATGCCGGCCGATGCCGTGCATCGCGTCGCGTCGGTCAGCAAGCTGTTCACCGCGACGGCGGCGATGGTGCTGGTGGAACGAGGCCAACTCGACCTCGACGCGCCCGTGGCGAAGTACCTGCCGGACTTCGCGCCGGCGAATCCGTTCGGGACGCCGGTCACGGTGCGCCACCTGCTCGGCCATCGCGGCGGCATCGTGCGCGAGCCACCGGTAGGCCACTACTTCGCGCCTGAGGAGCCGGCCCTGGCGGCCACGGTCGCCAGCCTGAACGACACCGCGCTCGTGCACGAGCCGGGCACTGCCTTCAAGTACTCGAACCCCGGCGTGGGGGTGGTCGGCGAAGTGGTCGCCCGCATCACCGGCCAGCCGTTCGAGCAGGCGGTGCGCGAACTGGTGCTGGACCCGCTGCGCCTCGCCGACAGCGAT
This sequence comes from Planctomycetota bacterium, assembly GCA_016794485.1. GTDB lineage: Bacteria > Planctomycetota > UBA1135 > UBA1135 > UBA2386 > UBA2386. The sequence goes on along the minus strand of JAEUHV010000594.1, from coordinate 250 downwards.
TTCGCACCAAGGCCGGACCTCTTGCGGCGGCAGGCTCAGGGTGTCATGTGGACCTACGACGGCCGCGCGATCCCGACGCCGGAGTTCGCGTTCGGCTACGGCCCGGCCGCGAACCTGCGCAGCACCGTCGGCGACCTGGTCGACTTCGCGCGCAGCTGGTTCCCGGCCGCGACGACCCGCGTGCTGCAGCCGGCGACCTTGCAGGCCATGTGGGCGTTGCCGGACGGGGCGACCCGCGGCTGCGGCCTCG